>NZ_JBVHZJ010000019.1:0-55605 GCF_055574655.1 Streptomyces sp. NPDC029956
CACCCCCCTCCCTTCCCCCCCCCCTCTCCCCCCCGGCCACCTCCCCCCCCCCTTTCCCCCCCGCCGACGGAGGTGCCGGAGGCACCGGGGGCGCCCTGGGTCGGACCGGTGGCGGGAACGGCCTGTTCCACGCCCGAGTTCTGCTGGGCCGGGATCAGTTCGGCAGGTCCCCCGGCGGCCTCTCCCGTACGGGCGCGGCGACGCCCACTGGGCTCGGCTCCGGCCTCAGGGGCGACCGAGCTCTCCAGGAAGGCGTCCGTGGAGCCCCGCCGGGCGCGTCGCCGTCCTCCGCCGGAGCCCTCCGAGGCGTCGCCGGGGAGCGCGAGCGGAGCGGAGGAAGCGGAGGAACCGACCGGACCGACGGAACTGACGGAATCGACGGAACCGGTGGAACCGACGGAACCGGTGGAACCGACGGAACCGGTGGAACCGACGGAACCGGTGGCGCCGACGGAATCGGACGGAGCCGAGACGGGCGCGGAAGCCTGCGCGGGCAGCGCGAGCGCCTCCCGAACACCGCCGGACGGCCCGCCGACAGGTCCACCGACCGGTCCACCGACCGGTCCACCGACCGGTCCACCGACCGGTCCACCGACCGGTCCACCGACCGGTCCGAGTGCGGGCGCGCCGCCCGGTCCGCCCGCTGCCCCTCGACGGCCCGTCTCCGTCGCGGGGACCGTGCCCCGCCCCGTACCGAGCGGGACTTCGAGGACGTACGCGCCGCCGACCGTCCCCGGCACCTCATGGGTCTGCACGACACCGCCGTGCGCCGCCACGATGCCGCGCACGACCGGCCCGTGGACCGGGTCGCCGCCCGCGTACGGGCCGCGGACCTCGATCCGTACGACGTCACCGCGCTGTGCGGCCGCGACGACGATCGTGGAGTCGGCCGGCCCCGAGCCCTGGGCGGTGGCGCGGTTCTTGCCGGTCGCGTCGACGCCGGCGACGTCCGCGACGAGGTGCGCGAGCGCGGTCGCGAGCCGGGTCGCGTCGACCTCGGCCTCGATGGGCGGCGCGTGCACGGCGAACTGGGCGCGGCCGGGACCGATCAGGTCGACCGCCCCGTCGATGCCCGCCGTCACGACCCCGTCGAGGAGCGCGACGCGCTTGTCCAGCCCTTCCGCGCCCGCGTCCAGGCGCTGGTAGCCCAGGACGTTGTCGACGAGCGCCGTCATGCGGGCGTACCCGGCGGCGAGGTGGTGCAGGACCTGGTTGGCCTCGGGCCACAGCTGTCCGGCGTCGTCGGCGGCGAGGGCGCCCAGCTGGGTGCGCAGCTCCTGGAGGGGGCCGCGGAGGGACTCGGCGAGGACGGCCGTGAGCTGCTCGTGCCGGGCGGCGAGGGAGGCGTACCGCTCCTGCTGCGTCTCCCGGTCGGCGGCGTTCCGCTCGGCGCGGTCGGCGAGTTCGGCGGCGTTCCGCTCGGTGAGTTCCTTGATCTCGGCGGCGTGTTCCTCGACGAGCTGCTCGTACGGCCTGCGGTCGGTGAAGGTCATGACGGCGCCGACGAGCTGGTCGCCGTCGCGGACCGGGGCGGTCGTCAGGTCGACCGGCACGCGGTCGCCCTTCTTCGCCCAGAGGACCTGTCCGCGGACGCGGTGCTTGCGGCCGGACTTGAGGGTGTCGGCGAGCGGCGATTCCTCGTACGGGAACGGCTCCCCGTCGGGTCGCTTGGCGAGGATCAGCGGGTGCAGCTCCTGGCCGCCGAGTTCGCCGGCGCGGTAGCCGAGGATCTGGGCGGCGGCCGGGTTGACGAGGACGACGCGGCCGTCGGTGTCCGTGCCGACGACGCCCTCGGCCGCGGCGCGCAGGATCATCTCGGTCTGCCGCTGCGAGCGGGCGAGTTCGGCCTCGGTGTCGAGGGTGCCGGTGAGGTCCCGGACGACCAGCATGAGCAGCTCGTCGCCGGTGTAGCCGCCGTACGAGTCGTAGGCCTCGCGGCCGTCCTCCAGGCTGGCGCTGGTCACCTCGACGGCGAACTCGCTGCCGTCGGTGCGGCGGGCGATCATCCGGGTCGGCTTGGTGCGGCCGCGCTCGTCGGTGCCCTCGGGGCGGCGCATGGAGCCGGGGATGAGCCGGGAGTCGAAGCCGGGCAGGAGATCGAGCAGGCCGCGTCCGACGAGAGCGGTGCCCGGGGTCTCGAACATGCCGAGGGCGATGGTGTTGGCGTTGACGACCGTGCCGTTGCAGTTGACGAGCACGAGGCCGTCGGGGAGGGCGTCGAGTATGGCTGCGAGGCGAGCAGCGCCCCGGGATGGCCTGCTGCTCACGACGACGTTCCTCCCTGACGCACTGCAACGTGCATGCCCTATCGGCCGGCCGGCCCCATCTTGCCCCTCGGGCCGCACCCTGTCACGGAAGGGAGTCTAAGGGAGCCTCCGGGGGGTGACCCCGGTCTCATCCCGTCCCATCCCCTCTCATCCCCGGACAAGAGGAAGGACCGGCTCCAGATTCTCCCAGCGGTTGATCTCACAGCCGTCGGCCCGGGAGAAGCGGGCGTCGACCGTCCGGCCCTGCCAGGTGCCGGTGACATGGGCGAGGGCGGGGCCGCCGTACACCTGCGCGCAGAACTGGTCCGCGGGCACGGGCGCGAAGGGGTTCACGCCCTCCTTCGCGAGCTGATCGAGGCGCTCGCACGCGGGCTCGCGCGCCGGGTGACTTCCGCCGGACCGGTCGTCGCACCTCAGCTCGAAGGTGCCGTCGGCGTCCGGGTAGCCGCTCTCGGAGACGGTCACGGTCAGCTGCTCGGGCGGAGAGAGCAGGGGCAGCGGAGGGAGCGGGCCGAGCCCCGAGGTGCCGGCGGCGGTGGCGAGGGACGCGAGGACGAGGCGGCGCAGCATGCGGATCTCCAGGAGCGGGGGGAGCGGGGAGCGGCGGTGTACGACGGACGCGGGCGCACGACGTGCCCCCGCCCCCTCTAACGCTCCGGGCGCCGGGTCGTTGCGCAAGCGGGGTGCGCCGGGCGGGCGCCGGGCGGCCGGCGGCGGTCGGCTGGCGAGGCCGGGAGGCGCCTGCCGATGAGCCCGGTGGGTGCGACGACTCCGGTGGGCCCGATGGGTCAGGTGACTCCGGCGAGTGCGGCGGGTGCGGCGGGTCCGACGGCTTCGACGGCTTCGATGGGCGCCACGTCGGGGCCGCTGGGCTTTGCCCTCGACCCCGGAGGGCTAGTACGGTGAGAATCGATTGGTGACAGCCGGTTCGCCTGTGTCATCATCTGCACGCACCACTCGCGTATGCGCGGGGTGCATGGAGGCGTCGCCTAGTCCGGTCTATGGCGCCGCACTGCTAATGCGGTTTGGGTCTTAAAGCCCATCGAGGGTTCAAATCCCTCCGCCTCCGCCCCTACCGAAGCCCCGGCCCCACAGGCCGGGGCTTCGGCCGTTTCCGGGCCGATCGAACCCCGCCCCGACTCCTCCGCCAACGGGCCGCACTCGCGGCCCGTACGGCGTTTCCGCAGGTCACAAGGGGTGAGGCCAATGGATTTCACATGGCGGCGGCAGTCATGTAATGTTCTGTCTGTCGCCGCGAGCGGGTCGAAAGACCGGGGAGCGGAGGCAAGACAAAAGAACAAGCACTCGTAGCTTAACGGATAGAGCATCTGACTACGGATCAGAAGGTTGCAGGTTCGAATCCTGCCGAGTGCACAGAGACAAGAGGCCCGGACGAGAGTCCGGGCCTCTTGCGTTGTCGGGCGTACAGCAGCGAAGTACAGCAACGGGCCCAGAAGCAGTCCGGTCCTACCCCGTGGGTAGCGTGTCCGCTCATGTCGCGTCGGGGTGGGGGACAAGGTGACGCGTCCGATCGGGAGGGGCTGTATGAGGTTCACAGCTGGAGTGGCGGGCCTGACCGCTGGAGTGATGGCGGCCTTGGCGGGGTGCGGGACCCAGGCTGGCGCGGGCCCGGAGGGTACGAATCGAGTGGCGTCGGCGAGCACCGCTCCCCCGGGCACGACCTTGCCGAGCACGGCTCCGGTGAAGGAGGACGTACGCCTTCCCTCTGCCGAGCTGCAAGGCCGATGGTGGACATGGGCAGCCTCGGAGCCCGAAGCGACCAACCCTGTCGCCGACATGGACGGGCGCGCGTGCGGCCGCAACCAACCGCACGACGTGTGGTTCCTGGCCGGAACCTTCGGCGGCCAGGTCAAGCGCACGTGCGAGGTTCCCAGCGGGCGTCTGATCGCCGCGCCTGTCGTCAACATGTTCGGAGACCCTGAGCGCTGTGCGGCCTTCATGAGCAGCGCGCAGGGGACCGTGCTCCTCGACGGCAAGGTGGTCGAGCCGGAGACCTACACGGACGACTCGATCACGGTGCAAGGCGCTCAAGGCAACCCGCTCACCGGGGAGGAAGGGCAGTTTGCAGCTACGGGGTGCGGCCTGTGGGTGCAGTTGCCGCCCCTCGCTCCCGGGAAGCACTCCCTGAAGATCCGCGGACGGTCAGGCGACTTCTCGACCGGTGTCGACTACGCGCTGACCGTCGCCGCCTTGTCGGCCTAGGCGAGCCGCATGCGGAAGAGGCCCCGGGATGTACCTCGGGGTCTCTTCCGTACGTCAACGCACCTTGGGGCGGTTCAGTCAGCCCTGCCCATCACATCGGACGGCTTGCCGATTGCGGCACGCACCTCTTCCTCGCTCGCCTCGGCGTAGACCTCCATCGTCATGGCGATCTGCGCGTGCCGAAGGATCCTCTGTGCCACCTCCGGGTGGACCTTGAGCGCGACCAGAAGCGAGCTGCACGTGTGCCGGTGTTCCGGTGGAGGAGCTGGCGCCCGGCGCGCTGGACCTGGCGCATCGACGAGGCCCCGGGCGGGAGTCCAGGCCTCTCGAAAGCCTTCGGTGGCGGGGGGTCGGGGGGTTAGGGTCGGATGATCGTTCTTTCTTATCGAATGTGGGGGTTGGGGCATGGCGCTCTTCGGGAACGCGCACGCGATTGATCCGGCGCAGGCGCAGCAGGACTACGCGCGGCTGCTCGGGCAGGGGGAGCAGGTGCACGCCGCGTACCTGCTGATCCGCGACACCATCTTCTTCACCGACCGACGCCTCGTGCTGGTCGACAAGCAGGGCATCACCGGCAAGAAGGTCGAGTACCACTCGATCCCGTACAAGAGCATCACGCACTTCGCGGTCGAGACCGCCGGCACCTTCGATCTGGACGCCGAGCTGAAGATCTGGATCTCGGGCAGCCAGCTGCCCGTCCAGAAGACCTTCACCAAGGGTGTCGACATCTACGAGGTGCAGGCGATCCTCACGCAGTTCGTCGCCCGCTGAGCCCTGTGCGGCGAGGCGCCTTCGTAGGTGCTGGGGAGGGATTTCCGGGGGTATACCCGGGAATCCCTCCCCTTTTGGGTGAACCTGTCTGATTTGCATGTCAGTTGAATATGCCTTCGTCCTAGCTTGCGAGGCGGAGGTGATGATCGATGGACGCGATCGACATCGATGACATGGTGTACGCCGCCACCGGTGCGCCCCTGCGGAGGCTGACCGCGCACGACGGAACCCACTGGTTCCCCGTCGTGGACGTGGCGAAGCGGCTGGGATACGCGGGGACCCGGGAGGCGTTGCGGACGGTGGCGCTGCCCGGGGCGTGCCTGGCGCCCGCGCGGGAGATCGCCGGGGGCGAGGAGTTCTCCGGCCGGCCCGGGATCAGGGCCACGACGCGGATGGTGAGCCTGCAGGGGCTCGTCCAGCTCGTCGGGGCCTGTCGGAGACCGGAGGCGGGGCCGTTCCGGGCGTGGACGGCCGAGGTCATAGCGGCGGTCCAGCGATACGGGGGGTACGGGCTCGAACCCTCCCCGGTGCACAGCGGGTTCGTGCTGCCGCCGGAGCTCGTCGACGTCCTCGTACGGCTCGACGGGCAGTTCGACGAGCGGGCCGTCGCGTACGCCGAGCACACCGAGTACGCGGAGCTGCTCCGCGAGACCCGGCGGAGCCTCTCAAGGGTCGCCGACTCCCTTGAACGGCTCTCCGTGCCCCGCCAGCGCGCCGGCGCCGCCGTCGCGCTCACCCCGCAGCAGCTCGTCGAGTCCTGGGCCATCACCGGGGACATGCACACGGTCGCGAGCTGTCTCGCCCCCGCCCTGATCCGTGGCGGCGTCCGCTACCGGGCCCAGGACGTCACCCGGCGCACCGGTCTCTCCGGCGAGCGCGTCCGGGACTGCGTGCGTCTCCTCATCGAACGCGGGTACATGCGGGAGGTCGGCGGGCCCGACCGCGACGGGGCACGGATCTACGTCCTGCCCTGAGCCGGCACGACGACGATCTGCAACGCGTCCGTGTAGACGACCCGGCCCGGGTCCGCCGATTCCAGACGGACCCAGGGCACCCCGTGGTCACGCAGGATGCGCAGGTACGGGGCGACCCGGGCCAGTGCCTCGGTCGCCGTCGGGCGGAACCAGGCGGCCGCGCCCGGGTTCAGCTCCGGGTCGTAGACCGTCGGGTCGACCGCGGTCGGGTTCGGGAAGTGGGCGTCGTACCAGTCGTTCGAGGAGCGCCAGATCGCCCACTCCTCGGAGGACAGCCTGCCCTCCCGGGCCAGCAGGTTGGTCAGGCCGAAGACTCCGGGACGGTTGCCCCGGGGGCCCGGGGTAGGGGACTGGAAGCGGATGTGGCGGAGACTGGACATCCGGGGAGCATAGGGAGGCGCGGGCGTGGAGTGGCGGTGTCGGGGGATCACCTGGAGCGGAGGCGTGCCCGGGCTGCGGTGGCGGGGCGGGCGGGTCAGCGCCCTCGCGTACGGGCAGGGGCTCGCCTTCCGGGCCGTGGGGGAGCGGCGGTGCCCGGGGGCCCGGGGAAATCCCTGCCCGCTGGAGGCGGTCGTGCCCGGCCGGGCCACCGGAGGGCGGTGCGCGGAGTGCGCGCGGCTCGACCGGGCCCACTCCGTCGCCGCCGACACCTTCCTGGACGATCCCCAGCCGTACCGCGTGTACCTGGCCTGGTTCGGGCCCGGGATGACCAAGGTCGGGATCACGGCTGAGGCCCGGGGCGAGGCTCGGCTGCTCGAACAGGGCGCCGTCACGTTCAGCTGGCTCGGGCGGGGGCCCCTGATGGCCGCCCGACGGACCGAGGAGGTGCTGCGGCAGGCGCTCGGGGTTCCCGACCGGGTGGCGTACGAGCGGAAGCGTGCCGCCCGCTACACCCTTCCGCCCGCCCCGGACCGGGCCCTGGAGGTCCAGGAGCTGTACGGGCGGGCGCGGGGGGTCGGCGGCTGGACGGAGACCCTGGAGCCGCTGGAGTTCGCCGCGCGCGACCACGCCGCGGCCTTCGGTCTCGACGGGCTGCCGGCGTCGTTCGCGGGCACGGTCACGGAGCTGGTCGACGGAGGTGCCGTCAGCGGGCGGCTGCTCGCCGCGGCCGGGCCCGATCTGCACCTGCTCGACTCCGGCGGGCGCTGTCTCGCCCTCGACACCAGGCTGATGGGCGGGTGGGTGCTCCAGGGCGCCGGGGAGGGGGACGGCGTCTCCGTGCCGGTGTCGGAACCCGTGGCCGCCGTCGACCCGAGCAGCCAGGGGGAGCTCTTCTGAGGGCCTCCGGTCCCCTCGTACAGCCCCTTCGTAAAGTCTTGGATCCCTTTCCCCAGGGCCGTGGACATCCCCCCGCCGGCCCGGCGAGGGTGATCACATGACCCCCAAGCTGGTGGCGGACCTCGAACCGCCCTACTACACCGCTGTGTTCACGTCGATCCGTCCCGAGGCGCCCGAGGGCTACGCAGAGACGGCCGCCCGGATGGACGAACTCGCCCGGAAGATGCCCGGCTTCCTCGGCCACGAGTCCGCCCGCACTCCCGGCGGTATCGGCATCACCGTCGCCTACTTCCGGGACCTGGAGTCGCTCGACGCCTGGCGTCTGCACTCCGAGCACCAGGCCGCGAAGGCGTACGGGCGGGAGCACTGGTACGACAGCTTCAGCGTCCACATCGGCAAGGTCGAGCGGAGTTACAGCTTTGAGCGCGCATAGCGAGAGCGGTGCCGGCGGTGCCGAGGACGTCAGCGGTGCCGGCGGTGTCGGTGGCGTCAGCGGTGCAGCCGGTGCCGGCAGCGCAGGCGGCGGCGAGGACCGCGGAAGCGACCTGAGCGGCGAGGAGCGCGAGCGGGGCGACATCCGGGCGCTCGTCACGCGGCTCGGGCTTCCCGGGCTCGTCGACGTGCACACCCACTTCATGCCGCAGAACGTCCTCGACAAGGTCTGGGCCTACTTCGACGCCGTCAGTCCCCTGACCGGCATGGAGTGGCCCATCACCTACCGCGAGGAGGAGGAGCGCCGGCTCGCCCTCCTGCGGGGCTTCGGGGCGGTCGCTTTCACCGCGATGCTCTACCCGCACAAGCCCGGCATGGCCGCCTGGCTGAACTCCTGGGCCGCCGACTTCGCCTCCCGTACCCCCGACTGTCTGCACACCGCGACCTTCTTCCCCGAGCCGGGCGCCGAGGGGTACGTCCGGGAGGCGCTCGACGCGGGGGCCCGGGTCTTCAAGGTGCACCTCCAGGTCGGCGGCTTCGACCCGAACGACCTTCTGCTGGACCCGGTGTGGGGAGCGCTCGCCGACTCCGGGACCCCGGTCGTGGTGCACTGCGGCTCCGGGCCCACCCCGGGCAGGTTCACCGGACCCGAGCCCATGGGGCGGCTGCTCGCCCGTCATCCCCGGCTCCGTGTGATCGTCGCCCATATGGGGATGCCCGAGTACGGCGACTTCCTCGACCTCACCCAGCGGTACGAGGGCGTCCGCCTCGACACGACCATGGCCTTCACCGACTTCAGCGAGCGCCTCGCGCCGTTCCCCCCGGCGGAGCTCAAGCGGCTCGTGGACGTCGGCGACCGGATCCTCCTCGGCTCCGACTTCCCGAACATCCCGTATCCCTACGCGCACCAGCTCCACGCGCTCGAACGCCTCGGGCTCGGGGACGACTGGCTCCGGGGTGTCCTGTACGAGAACGGCGCCGCGTTGTTTCACGTGAAACCCTGAGGGCTCGGGCTCCCCTTCCCGGGTTTCTCAGGCAATTCACAGGAAAGGGAAAGAGGCCTCTCAGCGGCGGCCGACAGCGTGGGCTCCATGACCGTCACCACACGCCGTACCGGCACCCGCGCCGACATGCTCCGTGCCGACGGAACCGCCGTCCGTGTCCTCGTCGTCGACGACGAGGCCTCGCTCGCCGAGCTGCTCTCCATGGCCCTGCGCTACGAGGGCTGGCAGGTGCACAGCGCCGGGGACGGCGCCACCGCCCTGCGCTCCGCGCGGGAGTTCCGTCCCGACGCCGTCATCCTCGACATCATGCTGCCCGACGTCGACGGACTCAGCCTGCTCGGCCGGATCCGGCGCGAACTGCCCGACGTGCCGGTGCTGTTCCTGACGGCGAAGGACGCCGTCGAGGACCGCATCGCCGGGCTCACGGCCGGCGGCGACGACTACGTCACCAAGCCCTTCAGTCTGGAGGAGGTCGTGGCCCGGCTGCGTGGGCTCATCCGCAGGTCGGGGGCGGCGCTCGCGCGCAGCGAATCGCTGCTCGCCGTCGGGGACCTCACCCTCGACGAGGACAGCCACGAGGTCACCCGGGGCGGGGACTCCATCCACCTCACGGCGACCGAGTTCGAGCTGCTGCGGTACCTGATGCGCAATCCGCGGCGGGTGCTCAGCAAGGCGCAGATCCTCGACCGTGTCTGGTCGTACGACTTCGGCGGCCAGGCCAACGTCGTCGAGCTCTACATCTCGTACCTGCGGCGGAAGATCGACGCGGGGCGCGCCCCGATGATCCACACCCGGCGCGGGGCCGGTTACCTCATCAAGCCGGGGGAGTAGCGGCTCGTGGTGCGAGGTGCAGGACAGCGGCCACGGTCTCCGCGGACACGGGGGCCGTGGTCGCTGCGGACCCGGCTCGTCGTCTCGGCGGTCGCGCTGATCGCGGTCGTCGCGGCCGTCATCGGCACGGTCACGACGATCGCGTTCCGCTCGTACCTGTACGACCGGGCCGACGAGGAGGTCCGTGCCGTCTCCCTCTGGGCCGCGGGCCCGCCGACCGCCCGACCCGAACCGGGCCGGGGCGGCGAGGACTCGCTCCGGTTCGTCGTGGGGCCCGGCACGAAGCCGGGCACGCTCGGCGCGGTGCTCACGAACGGCGAGGTCACGGTGGCGGGCTACTCGGCGGAGGCCGAGGACAGCGGGGTGTACGGGCCGCCGGAGCGGATCAAGCCGCTCGACGAGGTCCAGCGGGCCGCGCTCGCCGCCGTCCCGCGCGACGGTGAGCCGCACACCGTCGATCTGCCCGGCGGCCTCGGCAGCTACCGCGTCGCGTACGTCAAGGGCGGCAAGGGCACCTTCCTCACCGGCATACCGCTCGCCGAGGTCGAGAACGCCCTCTCCACCCTGATCCTCGTCGAGCTCAGCGTCACCGGCGCCGGCCTCTTCGCCGCCTCGCTCGCCGGAACCGTGCTCGTCCGGGTGGCCCTGCGGCCGCTGCGACGGGTCGCCGTGACGGCACGGCAGGTCGCCCGGCTGCCGCTGCACAGCGGCGAGGTGGCGCTCCACCAGCGGGTCCCCGACGCGGAGGCCGATCCGCGGACCGAGGTCGGCCAGGTCGGTGCCGCCCTCAACCGGATGCTCGACCACGTCCACTCGGCGCTCGACGCCCGCCAGCAGAGCGAGACCCGCGTCCGGCAGTTCGTCGCCGACGCCAGCCACGAACTCCGCACCCCGCTCGCCTCGATCCGGGGATACGCGGAGCTGACCCGGCGCGGCCGCGAGGAGTGCGGGCCCGACACCCGGCACGCCCTCGGCCGCATCGAGTCCGAGGCGACCCGGATGACGGGCCTCGTGGAGGACCTGCTGCTGCTCGCCCGGCTCGACGCCGGACGCCCCCTCTCGTACGAGCCCACCGACCTCGTCCCGCTGGTCGTGGACGCAGTGAGCGACGCCCGCGCCGCCGGGCCCGAGCACCACTGGTGCCTCGAACTGCCCGAGGACGGCGCCGACCCCGTACGGGCGGACGGCGCCCGGATCCAGCAGGTCCTCGTCAACCTCCTCGCCAACGCGCGTACGCACACCCCGCCGGGGACCGTCGTCACCGCGCGGGTCCGTACGGAACCCGGCGCGGTGACCGTCCGGATCGAGGACGACGGGCCCGGCATCCCCGCCGCGCTCCTGCCCGCCGTCTTCGAGCGGTTCGCGCGCGGCGACGCCTCCCGCTCCCGCAACGCCGGATCCACCGGCCTCGGGCTCGCCATCGTCCGGGCGGTCGTCGTCGCCCACGACGGTGACGTGACCGTCGAGAGCGTCCCCGGACGGACCGTCTTCACCGTCCGGCTGCCCGCCGCCCACCCGGCGGAAGCCCACTCACAGGCAGGCCACAGGCTGATCACACAGCCGTGACAGCGGCCCCGGCGAGTGTCGGTGGCATGCGAACCCCAACGATCGCGGGACCCACGTCCGGGGCCCTCCCCGCCCGGGAACACCTGCCGGTGAACACCGCGGGACGGCCCGTCCTGGACGTGGTGATCCCCGTCTACAACGAGGAGAAGGACCTGGAGCCGTGCGTCCGCCGGCTCCACGAACACCTCCTCCGGACCTTCCCGTACGGCTTCCGCATCACCGTCGCCGACAACGCCTCCACCGACAGCACCCCCGAGGTCGCCGCCGGTCTCGCCGCCGAGGTGCCCGAGGTGCGCTCTGTGCGACTGGAGCAGAAGGGGCGCGGCCGGGCGCTGCGGACGGTGTGGTCGGGCTCGGACGCTCCCGTCCTCGCCTACATGGACGTGGACCTGTCCACCGACCTGAACGCGCTGCTCCCGCTGGTCGCGCCGCTCATCTCAGGCCACTCCGACCTGGCCATCGGCTCCCGGCTGGCACGCTCCTCGCGGGTGGTGCGCGGCCCGAAGCGGGAGTTCATCTCCCGCGCGTACAACCTGATCCTGCGCGGCTCGCTCGCCGCCCGGTTCTCCGACGCGCAGTGCGGGTTCAAGGCGATCCGGCGCGATGTCGCCGAGCGGCTGCTCCCGATGGTGGAGGACACCGGCTGGTTCTTCGACACCGAGCTGCTGGTCCTCGCCGAGCGTGCCGGGCTGCGCATCCACGAGGTGCCCGTCGACTGGGTCGACGACCCCGACTCGACCGTGCACATCGTGAGCACGGCCACCGACGACCTGAAGGGCGTCTGGCGGGTGGGCCGGGCCCTCGCGACGGGTTCGCTGCCGCTCGACCGGCTGGCCAGGCCCTTCGGGGACGACCCCCGGGACCGTGAACTCCCCGGTGTGCCGGGCGGACTCGCCCGGCAGCTGGTCGGCTTCTGCGTGGTCGGGACCCTGTCGACGCTCTTCTACCTCGCCCTGTACTCGCTCTTCCGGCTCGGGGTCGGCCCGCAGCTCGCCAACGCCGCCGCGCTCCTCGTCTCCGCCGTCGCCAACACGGCCGCGAACCGGCGGCTCACCTTCGGGGTACGGGGCCGGGACCGGGCCGTCCGCCACCAGGCGCAGGGGCTCGTGGTCTTCGCCATCGGCCTGGCCCTGACCAGCGGTTCGCTCGCCGCCCTCGGCGCGGCGACCGGCGATCCGGCGCACTCCACCGAACTCGCCGTCCTGGTCGTCGCCAACCTGGCCGCGACCGTCCTGCGCTTCCTCCTCTTCCGGCTCTGGGTCTTCCCCGAGCGCTCCCTCTCAAGGAACGACCCAAGGAACGACCGATGACTTCGACCTCCCTGGCCGCACCGGCCGGCGCAGCCCATGCCGCGTCGTCCCGTGGCGGCCCGCTCGCCCGGCTGTGGCGCGGCCGCACCGAGGACGCCCGCTGGGTCAGGCCCGCGTTCCTCGGCCTGCTCGCCGTCACCACCGCGCTCTACCTGTGGAACCTGAGCGCCTCCGGTTACGCCAACTCCTTCTACTCCGCCGCCGTCCAGGCGGGCGGCGAGAGCTGGAAGGCCTTCTTCTTCGGCTCGCTCGACGCGGCCAACGCCATCACCGTCGACAAGCCGCCGGCCGCCCTCTGGCCGATGGCCCTCTCCGTCCGCCTCTTCGGCCTCGGCTCCTGGCAGATCCTCGTGCCCGAGGTGCTCATGGGCGTGGCGACCGTCGCCGTGCTCTACGCGGCGGTTCGGCGCCGGTTCGGCGCGGGCGCGGGACTGGTCGCGGGTGCCGTCCTGGCGCTCACGCCGGTGGCGGCGCTGATGTTCCGCTTCAACAACCCGGACGCGCTGCTCGCCCTGCTGATGACGGTGGCCGTGTACTGCGTGCTGCGTGCTCTCGAAGAGGACAGGGGCGCGGCGAAGTGGCTCGTGTGGGCCGGGGTGGCCTTCGGGTTCGCGTTCCTCGCGAAGACCCTCCAGGCCTTCCTGATCCTGCCGCCGCTGGCGCTCGTCTACGGGGTGTGCGCGCCGGGCGGGATCGGGCGCCGGATCGGCCGCCTCGCCCTCGCCGGGCTCGCGATGCTGGTGTCGGCGGGCTGGTGGGTGGCCCTGGTCGAGCTGTGGCCTGCGTCCTCCCGTCCGTACGTCGGAGGCTCGCAGAACAACAGCTTCCTGGAGCTGACCTTCGGCTACAACGGACTCGGCCGCATCAACGGCAACGAGACCGGCAGCGTCGGCGGCGGGGGAGGCGGCGGTGCTGCCGGTGGTGGTGGCCGATGGGGTGAGACCGGCGTCCTCCGGATGTTCAACGACTCCATCGGCGGCCAGATCTCCTGGCTGCTGCCGGCCGCGCTGATCCTGCTCGTCGCGGGGCTCGTCGTCACCTGGCGGGCGCCCCGGACGGACACGGCACGCTCGGCGTTCCTGGTGTGGGGCGGTTCGCTGCTGATCACGCTGGCCGTGTTCAGCTTCATGGCCGGCATCTTCCACGAGTACTACACGGTGGCCCTGGCCCCGTACCTCGCGGCGCTCGTCGGCATGGGCGCGGCGGTGCTCTGGGAGGAGCGCACCCGGCTGCTCGCCTCGGCGGCCCTCGCGGTGACGGTGGCGGTGACCGCCGGGTGGGGCTGGACCCTGCTCGGGCGGACGCCGGACTGGCTGCCGTGGCTGCGCTGGACGGTCCTGGTCGCGGGCGTGGTGGCGGCGCTCGGGCTGCTGCTCGTGGGCCGGGTGGACCGGCGCCTCGGTCTCGGGGTCGCGGGCCTCGGTCTGGCGGCGGGGCTGGCCGGCCCGTTCGCCTACACCCTGGCGACGGTGGACGCCGGACACCAGGGCTCGATCGTCACGGCGGGGCCGGCGGTGGGCGCGATGGGCGGCCGGGGTCCCGGCGGCGGTGGCGGCATGCGGATGTTCGAGGGCGGGGGATTCCCCGGCGGCGGCCAGGGCGGTCAGATGCCCGGCGGTCCCGGTGGCCAGGGTGGACAGATGCCCGGTGGTCAGGGTGGTCGGGGCGGCGGTCAGATGCCCAACGGACAAGGCCAGGGCCAGGCCCAGGGCCAGACGCAGGGCCAGGGCCAGATGCCCGGCGGCACCCCGCCCCAGGGCATGACCCGGGGCGAAGGCCCGGGCGGCGGTGGAGGCGGCATGGGAGGGCTGCTCAACGGCGCCAGCGTCGGTACGGAGGCCGAGGCCGCGCTCCTCGAGGACGCCGACACGTACACCTGGGTCGCGGCCACGGTCGGCGCCCAGAACGCGGCCAGCTACCAGCTCGCCACCGAGAAGCCGGTCATGGCGATCGGCGGCTTCAACGGGAGCGACCCGTCCCCCACGCTCGCGCAGTTCAAGCAGTACGTCGCCGACGGGAAGATCCACTACTTCATCGGCAGCGGCGAGAGCGGCGGCACCGGTGAGACCGGCGGCACCGGCGAGGACGGCGGGGGTCGCATGGGCGGCGGCGGTGGCCCCGGCGGCAACTCGGAGATCTCCGCCTGGGTCGCCGAGACCTTCGAGAAGGTCACCGTCGGCAACGCCACCTTCTACGACCTGACCGCCAGGAAGTAGATAAGCGCTATACAGCGTACGAGAGTCCCTTGTACGGTGTACGAGACCTGTTCCCGTACACCGTACAAGGAGCCCTGCCCATGACGGCGACGACCGCCGCGACCGAACCGACCGCCGCCGGCGGTCACCCTCAGCGCTGGCTGATCCTCGGCGTCATCTGCCTCGCCCAGCTCACCGTGCTGCTCGACAACACCGTGCTCAGCGTCGCCATCCCGTCGCTGACCTCCGAACTCCACGCGACCACCACCGACATCCAGTGGATGATCAACGCGTACTCGCTCGTCCAGTCCGGCCTGCTGCTCAGCGCGGGCAACGCCGCCGACCGCTACGGCCGCAAGAAGCTGCTCGCGCTCGGACTCGCGCTCTTCGGCATCGGCTCGCTCGCCGCCGGACTCGCCGACTCGACCACGCAGCTGATCGCCGCCCGCGCCGGCATGGGTGTCGGCGGCGCACTCCTGATGACCACCACCCTCGCCGTCGTCATGCAGATCTTCGACGACTCGGAGCGGGTCAAGGCCATCGCGCTCTGGTCCACCGTCGCCTCCCTCGGCTTCGCCGGCGGGCCGCTGATCGGCGGCGTGATCCTGAATCACTTCTGGTGGGGAATGATCTTCCTGATCAACATCCCGGTCGCGGTCGTGGCCCTGGTCGCCGTCCTCAAGCTCGTACCGGAGTCCAAGAACCCGCAGGGTGAGCGCCCCGACCTGCTCGGCGCGCTGCTCTCCACCGTCGGCATGACCGCCGTCGTGTACGCGATCATCAGCGGCCCCGAGCACGGCTGGGTCTCCGCCCAGGTGCTGGTCCCGGCCGCGATCGGGCTGCTCGGTCTCGGCGCGTTCGCGCTGTGGGAGCTGCACACCCCGTACCCGATGCTCGACATGCACTTCTTCCGGAACCAGAAGTTCATCGGTGCCATCGGCGGCTCGATCCTGGTCGTCTTCGGCATGGGCGGCTCGCTCTTCCTGCTCACCCAGCACCTGCAGTTCGTGCTCGGCTACGAGCCGCTGGAGGCCGGTCTGCGGATGGCGCCGCTCGCGCTGACGATCGTCGGTCTCAACCTGACCGGCATCGGCCCGAAGATCGTCATGAAGCTGGGCACCCCGCCCACCGTCGTCCTCGGCATGACCCTGGTCGCCGGTGGTCTGACGTCGATCTCGCTGCTCGGCGGCGGCACCGACGGCAGCTACGCGGGCATGCTCCTCGGCCTGGTCCTGATGGGCGGCGGCATCGCCGTCTCCTCCCCGGCCATGGCCAACGCGATCATGAGCTCGATCCCGCCGGAGAAGGCGGGCGTGGGCGCCGGGATCAACGGCACCCTCGCCGAGTTCGGCAACGGCCTCGGTGTCGCCGTCCTCGGCGCCGTCCTCAACGCGCGCTTCGCCGCGCTCGTCGCCGTCACCGCGACCTCCCTCCCGGCCGCCCTGGCGGCAGCCGGCAGCGAGGCCGAGCGGCGGGAGATCTCGGACGCCTTCGCCTCCGGCCTCCAGACCAGCCAGCTGGTCGGCGCGATCGCCGTCTTCGCCGGGGGTCTGGTGGCGGCGGCCCTGCTCCGGCGGGCCGAGCGGACGGAGAAGGCCCGGACGCCCGAGCAGTCGATCGCTGCCTAGCATGGTCACGGAGAACTGACAGACGGAGGAACGCGATGGTCAAGGCAGCCGACCGGGCCAAGAACCCGGCGCGTTCCAGCGTCTGGCTGGAGACCCGGACGCCACGGAGCGGCGGCGGTCCGGCCGGTCTCGACCGGGACCGGATCGTCGCCGCCGCGATCCGGATGCTCGACGAGGAGGGCCTGGCCAACCTGTCGATGCGCAAGCTGGCGGCCGAGCTGAACGTCACCGCGATGTCCCTGTACTGGTACGTGGACACCAAGGACGACATCATCGAGTTCGCCGTGGACAGCGTGTACGGAGAGTTCGACCTCGCGGCCGTCGACGCCGCAGACGGCTGGCGGGACATGGTCCGGGTGCTCGCCCTGGAGTACCGCCGGATGCTCGTCCGCCACCCGTGGATGTCGCCGAGCGCGGGGCAGTACCTGAACATCGGCCCGCACGCGATCGCCGTCGGCGGCAAGATCCACGAGGCGATCAAGGGCACCGGTCTGCCGATGGACCGTCAGCCCAGTGCGACCTCGGCGGTCTTCCAGTTCGTGTACGGCTACGGGACGATCGAGTCCCAGTTCCGGCGGCGTGCGGCGGAGGCCGGGATGTCGCAGGACGACTTCTACGTGGAGTCGATCAAGGCCTTCCGCGACGACCCGGGCTTCGTGGAGGCTCTGGAACCCATGGCGGAGATCCTCGACGAGCGGGCCTCACAGGGCAGCGTCACCGAGATCTGGGACCGTGACTTCGCCTATGCCCTGGACGTCCTGGTGGCCGGCATCGAGACGATGGTCGCCCGTGAGACCGGGGCCCGTGACACCGGGGCCCCCTGACACCGGGGCCCGTGACACCGGGACCCGCTTACACCGAGGCCCGAGGGGCCGGGCCCCGGAAACCGGGAGATGACGGAGCGGCGGGCCGTCCCCTGCCCGCCGCTCCGTACCGGACCCGGCCGCGCCTCCGCTCGAAGCGCGGCCGGGAGTCTCTCTAGCCCTCCTCGGAGCCCTTCGCCGAGCTGCTCTTCAGGGCGACCTCCTTGATGAACAGCGTCACCACGAAGGCCAGCAGCGCGAACGGCGCCGAGTAGAGGAAGACGTCGCCGACGCCGTGCCCGTAGGCGCTCTCCATGACCGTGCGGATCGGGGCCGGCAGCTTGTCCATGTCGGGGATGCCGCCGCCCGTGCCGCCCTGGCCCATGGCGGCCGCGGCCTTCGGGCCGAGCTCGGCCAAGCCCTCCTTGACGTAGTCCGTGACCCGGTGGGCCATGACCGCGCCGAGCGCCGAGACACCGATCGCACCACCGAGGGAGCGGAAGAAGGTGACGACGGAGGAGGCGGCGCCGAGGTCGGCGGGAGCCACCTGGTTCTGGGTGCAGAGCACCAGGTTCTGCATCATCATGCCGAGGCCGAGGCCGAGGACCGCCATGAACAGCGCGATGTGCCAGTACGCCGTGTCGTAGCGGATCGTGCCGAGCATGCCGAGACCGCCCGCGGCGAGGGCGCCGCCGCTGACCAGCCACGCCTTCCACCTGCCGGTCTTGGTGATGATCAGACCCGAGACGGTGGAGGAGACGAACAGGCCCGCGATCATCGGGATGGTGAGGACGCCGGACATCGTCGGCGACTCGTTCCGCGCCAGCTGGAAGTACTGGCTGAAGAAGACCGTGCCGGCGAACATCGCGACACCCACGAAGAGCGAGGCGAGCGAGGCGAGGGTGATCGTGCGGTTGCGGAAGAGGCGGAGCGGGATGATCGGCTCGCTGGCCTTCGACTCGACGAGCAGGAAGATCCCGCCGAGCGCGATCGCGCCGAGCACCATCACGGCCGTCTGCCAGGACATCCAGTCGTACTTGTCGCCCGCGAAGGTGACCCAGATGAGCAGCAGGGAGACCGCGGCGCTGATGAAGAAGGCGCCTGCCCAGTCGACCTTGACCCTGCGCTTCACGACGGGGAGCTTGAGGGTCTTCTGCAGGACGATCAGCGCGATGATCGCGAAGGGCACGCCCACGTAGAAGCACCAGCGCCAGCCGAGCCAGTCGGTGTCGGTGATGACGCCGCCGAGCAGCGGGCCGCCGACGGTGGCGACGGCGAAGGTCGCGCCGAGGTAGCCGCTGTACCGGCCGCGCTCACGCGGGGCGATCATCGCGGCCAGGATGATCTGGGAGAGGGCGGTCAGACCGCCGACGCCGATGCCCTGCACGACACGGCAGGCGATGAGCATGCCGGTGCTCTGCGAGAGGCCGGCGACGACCGAGCCCGCCACGTAGATGACCAGGGCTATCTGGACGAGCAGCTTCTTGGAGAAGAGGTCCGCGAGCTTGCCCCAGAGGGGGGTGGTCGCGGTCATCGAGAGGAGTGCGGCGGTGACCACCCAGGTGTAGGCGGACTGGCCGCCCCCGAGGTCGGTGATGATCTGGGGGAGGGCGTTGGAGACGATCGTCGAGGACAGGATGGCGACGAACATGCCGAGCAGCAGCCCGGACAGCGCCTCCATGATCTGCTTGTGCGTCATCGGGGCGCCGCCGGAGGCGGTGTCCCCCTGCTTGGCGCTCCCGCCGCTCACACCGGTCTCTGGTGTGGTGGTCGTAGCCATCAAGTTCCTTCGTTCTCAAGCGTGGTGGGCCCGGCAGTCCCCGAAGGAATCGCGGAGGCGGGCGAGCAGGGTGGTGAGCAGTTCGACGTCGTCGTCGGACCACTCCGCGAGGTTGCGGGCGAGCATGTCGGTCAGCCGTCGGTCGAGGACGGCGAGCATGTCTTCGCCCGCCCGGGTCAGGTGCAGGATCCGGGAGCGCCGGTCGGCGGGGTCGGGCAGGCGCTCGACCCAGCCGCGGTCCACGGTGTGGGCCACGTGACGGCTGCTGACCGACATGTCGACGGCCATCAGCTCGGACACCCGGCCCATCCGCATGTCGCCGTGGTGGTTGAGCAGAGCGAGGACGATGGCGGATCCGCTGGGGCACTCGGCGGGCAGGACCCGCGCGAGTCCGCGCTTCACCGCTCCGATGGCGCTCACCTGGCGGGCGAGGTTCTCGTAGCGATTGCCCCGGTCCATCGAGCTGCCCATCGAGTCGCCCATCGGACACTCCTCAGATGTTGTTGCTTAGGGCAACCATAGAGATCGATGGTTGCTCCAGGCAAACTAAATCGGTCAAACGGCGCTAAAGAATAGGCAAAGGTGGAGCGGAGGTGTGGGTCGCGGACGGTTCCGCAGAGGTGGGGGTACGGGGCTTGGGACCCTCACCCGTACTTCGCTAGGGTCCTGACCCATGGCACACAACCCCCAAGCACCGCACGGCCAGGGTCCCGAGGGCTCCTACGACCCCGCCGGCAGCACGCAGATGTTCCGCGCCTTCGTCGACGAGGGCGCCCCGCAGCAGCGGCAGCCGCAGGTCGCGGCCACGTCGGGCGGCCCCAAGGTCGGCCTGATCGTGGGCGTCGTCGCGGTGATCGTCGTCCTGGCGGCCGTCGCCTGGCTGGCCATGCGCTGACCGACCCGTACGTCACCGAGCCCCGAGGTGGGCCGGATCCGCGTCACGCGGACCCGGTCCACCTTTCTTTTCGCGCGCTCAGGGAGCGACGGAGTGGGAGCTCTCGGAGGGCCTGACCGGGGTGAGCTTCCCCGTCACCGCCAGGTGGCGGAGACCTTCCGGGTGTCGATCCGCATCCCGAGCGGCACCCGCCAGGAGTCCACGCACACGGTGTACGTCTCCGTCCGCGCCGCCCCCGCGGCGATCGGCGCGGGCAGCGGCCGGGTGGACGTGAGCGTCGCCCAGTCGACGCCGAGGGCTCCGATGACATGGGTGGCGAAGGTGACCGTGCCCGAACGGGCCGCGGTTCCCCCGCTGTTCCGGAAGGTGACCGTCACCTTCTCGCACCAGCGCCGGTCGCCGTCGGCGAGGACGGGGGCGGAGACGGTGACCACGGCGGGCCCGGGGGCGGGCGTCGGCGTGGGCGCCGGGGTCGCGGGGGGTGCCGGGGAGGTGGTGCCGGGCGCGGGCTTCGCGGGAGGGGCGGAGGGTGTACGGGGAGGGGTGCCGGTGCCGGGGCGCGAGGACGTGCCGCCGGAGCCTGAGCCCGCACCCGAGCTCGTACCCGTACCTGAGTCCGTACCTGAGCCCGAGTCGGCCGGCGCGGTCGTCGGGGCCGGGCCGGACCCCGTACCCGATCCGGTCCCGGAGGACCCGGATGTGCCCGAGGGGGGCGTGGTGCCGTCCCCCGGCGGTGGCGCGGCCGGTCCGCCCGGGTCCGTGCCCGGTGCCGGTGAAGGGGACGACGTACTGGACGTGTCCCCGCTCGTCGTGGGGCCGTCCAGGGGCACCAGGGCGACCGCGCCCGTGGGGGTGCCCGCCGCTCCCGGGGAGGGGCCGGCGCCCACCGCCGCGTAGCCCTCTCGGTCTCCTCCGCCGCCACAGGCGGTCAGCGCCCCGCCGAGGCAGAGCGCCACCGCCATGAGTACGGGCTTCCGTCGCCTCATGACCGCCAGTGTGTCTGACGATCCGTCAACAAGGGAGCCCTTCGCGGAACTCAGTCGGCGATGAGGCCCTCGCGCAGCTGGGCGAGGGTGCGGGTGAGCAGCCGCGAGACGTGCATCTGGGAGATGCCGACCTCCTCGCCGATCTGCGACTGGGTCATGTTGGCGAAGAAGCGCAGCATGATGATCTGCCGCTCCCTGGGCGGGAGTTTGGCGAGCAGCGGCTTGAGCGACTCGCGGTACTCGACGCCTTCGAGCGCCGTGTCCTCGTAGCCGAGGCGGTCGGCGAGGGAGCCCTCGCCGCCGTCGTCCTCGGGCGAGGGCGAGTCGAGCGAGGAGGCGGTGTACGCGTTGCCCACGGCGAGGCCGTCGACGACGTCCTCCTCCGACACCCCGAGTACGGCCGCGAGTTCGGGCACCGTGGGGGAGCGGTCGAGCTTCTGCGCGAGCTCGTCGCTGGCCTTGGTGAGGGCCAGGCGCAGCTCCTGGAGCCGACGCGGGACGCGGACGGACCAGGAGGTGTCGCGGAAGAAGCGCTTGATCTCGCCGACGACCGTCGGCATCGCGAACGTAGGGAACTCCACGCCCCGTTCGCAGTCGAAGCGGTCGATCGCCTTGATCAGGCCGATGGTGCCGACCTGGACGATGTCCTCCATCGGCTCGTTGCGCGAGCGGAAGCGGGCCGCCGCGTAGCGCACGAGGGGGAGGTTGAGCTCGATGAGGGTGTCACGGACGTAGGTCCGCTCCGGGCTGTCCGCGGCGGCGCCCTCGGTGTCGAGGGCGCGCAGCCTCAGGAAGAGGGAGCGCGAGAGGGTGCGGGTGTCGAGGGCTCCCGACGTGACGGGCATCGGCGGAGGCGTGGCCTGCGCGCTGTCGGTCGCGGTCGGCGCCGTCGTCTGCGTGGGCACGGGAACGGGCGTGAGCGTGAGCACCTTCGAGCTGCCCAGTTCTGTGGACATGCCACCCCCTTGAGGTCGCGGACGGTCGCGGTGGCCGCGACCATCTGAGGAACGCAGCCACCACCTGAATACCGGCGGCGGGGCTGCGGCAAACTCGGTTCCAGCAGAATGTCACATGTCGGCAACACGCTGTAGTGACATGTCGACAAGCTGAGGGTGCATATCCGCAGGAAACAAGGGGTGCACGGCATTTGGGGCGCCGCAGAACTGCTCCGAACCGGTCTACCCGATTCAGCTACGCCTCGATTCTGTTTGCGGATCTCAAACGCGCGAAGCTGCGGGCGAGGAGCCTTGACACATGCATCTGGGAGACGCCGAGTTCCTGACTGATCTGTGACTGCGTCAGATTGCTGTAGTAGCGCAGCATCAGGATCCGCTGCTCCCGCTCGGGCAGTTGGACGAGCAGGTGCCGGACGAGGTCGCGGTGCTCGACGCCGGCCAGTGCGGGGTCCTCGTAGCCGAGCCGGTCGAGCAGTCCGGGCAGCCCGTCGCCCTCCTGCGCGGCCTCCAGGGAGGTCGCGTGGTACGAGCGCCCGGCCTCGATGCAGGCGAGCACCTCGTCCTCGCCGATCCGCAGCCGCTCGGCGATCTCGGCGGTCGTGGGGGAGCGGCCGTGGGCGGTCGTGAGGTCCTCGGTGGCGCCGTTCACCTGGACCCAGAGCTCGTGCAGGCGGCGGGGCACGTGCACGGTGCGGACGTTGTCGCGGAAGTACCGCTTGATCTCGCCGACGACGGTCGGCATGGCGAACGTGGGGAACTGGACGCCGCGGTCGGGGTCGAAGCGGTCGATGGCGTTGATGAGGCCGATGGTGCCGACCTGGACGACGTCCTCCATCGGCTCGTTGCGGGAGCGGAAGCGGGCCGCCGCGTACCGCACGAGCGGCAGGTTGGCCTCGATGAGGGCCCCGCGCACCCGGTGGTGCTCCGGAGTGCCCGGTTCCAGGTTCTTGAGCTGCCCGAAGAGCACCTGGGTGAGGGCGCGGGTGTCGGCGCCACGGGTGCTCTGGGGGCGCGGGCGCGGAGCCTCCGCGCCCGCCTCGTGCTGGGGCGGGACCTGAGGCGCTGTACTGGCCGGCACGTTCACGCCACCCCTTTGGCTGGTCTTGCTGGTCGACTGGGTCAACTACGGTCAACTCATCCGTCAAAAGCGGTCATAGCATCACAAGACATGTCCACTGTGTGCAAGCACCGCATAGTGACGTGTTGAGGGCATACTGACGGAAAAAGGGGAGGTCACGCGTGGAATCACACACGAAAAAGCCCCCCACCTCGACGGCGGGGGGCCTGGCGTCGACCGAGGACTAGAACGCGTAGTCCGCGATCACCCAGGTGGCGAACTCGCGCCACTGGGCCACACCCGCCTGGTGCGCGGGGTGGTCCAGGTAGCGCTGGAGCGCGTCGGTGTCCTCGACGGCCGAGTTGATGGCGAAGTCGTACGCGATCGGCCGGTCCGTGATGTTCCAGTCGCACTCCCAGAAGCGCAGCTCCGGGATCTGGTCGCCGAGGGCGCGGAACGCCTCGACACCGGCGACGACACGCGGCTCGTCGCGTGCGACACCTTCGTTGAGCTTGAAGAGGACCAGATGGCGGATCACGAAGGGCTCCTAGTTGATGAGTTCGGTCATGAACTCGCCGACACCCTGGGCGGCGCTGGAAATGCCCTCGAACCCTACCTGCACGAGATCGGCGGCCCGGGCAGGGGACGTGATGATCGTGTACAGCACAAAGACCGAGACCGCGTAGAGCGCGACCTTCTTCGCCTGCGCCATTGCCAGCCCTCCCCTGTTCCCCCGCCTGTTCCCCCGCCGTACGACCGCGCCACTCTAACCGAGGCTTTATGGACCAAGGACCCGGTGATCGGGGCCTTTCGCCGCCCCCCGGAAGAGTGACGGCGCAGCAGGATGGATGTCGAGCCCGGAGGATCTGGCAGGAATCGGAAGGGCTCCTGGAACCGGCCCGCACTGCGGGGTCCGCGCCGCGAGCTTCCCCCTGACTGCGGCGCAGGACTTGTAGGACCGGTTCTCATCGGGGGGAGCGGCTTGTCCCCCCGATGCCGCTCCCCCCCGTCCTAGCCCTTCCCCGTCCTAACCCTCCCCCTCCCGTCCTGGCCCTCCGCCCGGTCCTGGCCCTCCGCCCCGGCCGGGCTTCCGCCACGAGTCGTACGCGCCTCCCGGAATCGAGCCGTCCCTTTTCCCCTCACCCTCCCGGGAATCGGCGACGAGGCTCTCGCTCCGCGCGTTCCGCTCGGTGCGTTCCGCTCGGTGCGTCCGGTCCGTGCGTTCCGCTCCGTGGATTTCGTCCGTGGGTTTCGTCCGTGGGTTTCGCTGCTCCGTGGGTTTCGTTCTCTTCGGGAAGACATTCGGCATCTCCTCGTTCGGTACTTCGTGGAATGCGGCGGACCGCGACCGAACGAACTCGCCGTGGCCCTTTGACGCGTCCGAAGGCCCTTGGCGGAGTCTTCTCGACGGCGCGGAGTGGTACCGCGGGGGCGCCCGTAGCTGCGTGGAGCCCGCCTGGCGGCCCCGTCCCGGCCTCCGGTGACCGGACGGCCCGCCCCGGCAGTCGGTTTTCGGCCTGGTCCCCGCCATTCGGCCATCGACCTTGGTGTCGAGCTCGTCATTGGGCGTAACGTGCAGGCAAGTTGGCGGTTTCTTTACCGAGCGCAGACATGCACCAGGGGGGCTCACAGGCATGAAGCGAATCTTCGGCCTCGCGGCGATCATTGCGGGCGGAGTGCTCGCCCTGTTCTTCCCGGATCTCGAATTCGGCTGGTTCAAGGGACGCCCGTTGGGAATCGTCCTGGTCGTCATCGGCGGAATCGAACTCCTGGAGAGCACACGCCGCCGCAGGCCGAAGGGCTTCGTCGAGGAGCTGCGCGCCGACCTGGGCCTCGGTTCGCGGAACCGCGCCAGGGACGAGGGCCGGGACGGCATCAGCGGCAGGGACCATGACCGGGACCACGAGCGTGACCGGGACCGGGAGATGGTGCGGGAGTTCGATCAGGAGGTGGAGCGTGAGGCGCGGAAGCGCCGCGGCGGGCCCGAACTCTGAGTTCGGCTCGCCCGGCACCGCGCCGGACGTGTGGCCCCCCGGAGCCGGGTAGTGGGCGACGTCCTGGGCCAGGTCCTGCCCCTCGCCCTGCTCGACTCCCTCGGTGTGTCCACGATCGCCGTCCCCGTCTGGTTCCTGCTCATGCCGTCGGGGCTGCGGATCGGCCGTGTCTTCGGCTACCTCGCCCTCGTCTCGCTGGGCTACCTCGTGCTCGGCCTGGTGCTCCTGAGCTCCCTGGCGGCCGTACGCGAGGACCTGGAGGCCGCGCTGGAGTCACCGGCCGGCGACACGGCGATGGGGGCGGTGGGCGGCGCGCTGCTCGTTCTCGCCGCCTGGTACGGACTGCTGCGCCGGGAGAGGCCCGGCTCCGGCCGGCTCGCCCGCCGGCGGGAACAGGCGGTGGGCCGGTCCTCGACGGCGAAGGGACTGGTCACCGTCTCCATCCTGGCCGTCCTCCTCGAAGCGGCCACGATGTTCCCCTACTTGGCGGCGATCGGAACCCTGGGCGAATCGGCGCTGCCGTGGCCGTCCCGGGCGGCCGTCCTGGCGGTCCACTGCCTGGTGATGGTCGCCCCGGCCGTGCTCGTGACCCTGGCCCGGCTGGTCTCGAAGGGCGCGGTCCACCGGCCGCTGCGCAGGATCGACATCTGGCTCAGGGACAACGCCCGGGAGAACACGGCCTGGCTCATCGCCCTCGCGGGCTTCATCCTGCTGTCGAACAGCACGGCGTACGACCGGATCATGGCCCTGCTCTCCGCCGACTGAATCCGACCGACACCGGGCGACTCCGACTGACGGAGGGCCAGGGCGCTGCCAGGGTCCCGGCCCAGGCCCAGCCGCGTCACCGGCAGGCGGCAAAAGAAGAACCCCCCGATCCGTTTCCACGGATCGGGGGGTTCCTGC
Source organism: Streptomyces sp. NPDC029956 (assembly GCF_055574655.1). Taxonomy (NCBI): domain Bacteria; kingdom Bacillati; phylum Actinomycetota; class Actinomycetes; order Kitasatosporales; family Streptomycetaceae; genus Streptomyces; species Streptomyces sp. NPDC029956. The sequence continues at coordinate 25,854 of NZ_JBVHZJ010000019.1, forward strand.
TGGCGGTAGCGGAGGGATTTGAACCCTCGGTGACTTGCGCCACACTCGCTTTCGAGGCGAGCTCCTTCGGCCGCTCGGACACGCTACCGAGAGAGAGCTTAGCCGAAACTGGCGCTGCGATGAAATCCGTATCCCGCAGCAGGTCAGCGGGTGCGGAAGAAAGCCGTCAACTGCTCCGCGCACTCCTCGCCGAGCACGCCCTGGATCACCTCGGGCCGGTGGTTGAGCCGACGGTCGCGTACGAGGTCCCAGAGCGAACCCGTCGCGCCCGCCTTCTCGTCCGGCGCACCGAACACCACCCGGTCGACCCGCGACTGGACGAGTGCCCCCGCGCACATGACGCACGGCTCCAGGGTCACGACCAGCGTGCAGCCCGTCAGCCGCCACTCCCCGGTCGCCGCGGCCGCCCGGCGCAGGGCGAGCACCTCGGCGTGCGCGGTGGGGTCACCGGTCGCCTCGCGCTCGTTGTGCCCGCGGGCGAGCACGGCGCCGTCGGGGCCGAGCACGACCGCGCCGACCGGTACGTCACCGGCCGGCAGGGCCGCGTCGGCCTCGGCGATGGCGAGCCGCATGGCGTCCCGCCAGGGGTCCCGAACGGGGTCGGGTACAGGTACGACAGGTACAGCGCGTGCCACTAGCGGACGGCCTCCAGGACCTCGGCGGCCCCCAGTGCGTCCGCGATCTCCGCGAGCGCGTCGCTCTCGAGCGCCAGCAGATCGGCCGGCGGCATGCCGAGGTCCGCGAGGATCAGCCGGTCGCCGACGGGAGCGGCCGGCACGGCCTCGGCCGCGACGCTCGTCTCCTCGTCGTCGTCCGTGTCGCCGTCGAGCGGCTCCCCGTCCTCCGTACCGTCCAGGTCCAGCGATTCGAGCTCGTCGACGATGTCGTCCAGGTCGTCGCCGAGGATCTCCCGGGTGAGGATCTCCCCGTACGAGGAACGGGCGGCGGCGGCGCCGTCCGAGACGTAGATGCGAGGGTCTTCCTCACCCTCGATCCGTACGATCCCGAACCACGCGTCCTCCTGCTCGATGAAGACGATCACCGTGTCGTCGTCCGAGGCCTCGCGGGCAAGCTCGGTCAGATCCGACAGGGTCTCCACGTCGTCGAGCTCCGTGTCGCTCGCTTCCCACCCGTCTTCGGTGCGCGCGAGCAGTGCGGCGAAGTACACCTGACTCTCTCCCACTGATCAGAGGTGTGACGATCCGGCGGCGCGCTCCTGATGCCCCGCCCAATCGGCATCGTGACAGATACGGCGCCCGCAGGAGAGGTCTTCGGCTCTTGCGTCGTGCATCAGTCTGAACGACCCCGCGATCGGGCGGGCGTGCGACCCCGGCGCACGCAGGGGGCGCACAAGGGGACGGGGCGGGGGCGCGGGCGGGGACGGAGCGGGCAGGAGCCCAGGCCGGGCACGGCAGGCCCCACAGGGCGTCCGGGGGGTTCGTGGCGGGCTTCCGACGGACTTCTCACCAGCGGAAGGTGCGCATGCGCATGGCCTGGCGCATCCGGGCCGCCCGCGCGCGTCGCGGCTGGACGCGCTCGCGCAGCGCCTTCGCCTCGCCGAGTTCACGGAGGAACTGGGCGCGGCGCCTGCGGCGCTCCGCGTCGGTCTCCTGTACCGGTCCACGGGCCGCCCCCTCGGCGGCGCCGTCAGCCGGTTCTTCCAGGTGCGGCATGGGCCACTCCAACCCCATCGCTGGGTCCCCGTGCCACCCACCTTCCCCCAGTGGCGTGGGTCGACGCCAGTGCGCGGCGGGCTACTGTTGAGTCATGCGTCTCCACGTCGTCGATCACCCGCTGGTCGCCCACAAGCTCACCACGCTGCGCGACAAGCGCACGGATTCCGCGACCTTCCGTCGGCTTGCCGACGAGCTGGTCACCCTGCTCGCCTACGAGGCCACCAGGGACGTCCGGACCGAGCAGGTCGACATCGAGACCCCCGTCACGCCCACGACCGGCGTGAAGCTGTCGTACCCGCGTCCGCTGGTGGTCCCGATCCTGCGCGCCGGGCTCGGCATGCTCGACGGCATGGTCCGGCTGCTCCCGACCGCCGAGGTCGGCTTCCTGGGCATGATCCGCAACGAGGAGACGCTGGAGGCGTCGACCTACGCCACGCGGATGCCGGAGGACCTCTCGGGCCGCCAGGTGTACGTGCTTGACCCGATGCTGGCGACCGGCGGCACGCTCGTCGCGGCCATCCGGGAGCTCATCAAGCGCGGCGCCGACGACGTGACCGCGGTCGTGCTCCTCGCCGCCCCGGAGGGCGTCGAGATCATGGAGCGCGAGCTGGCGGGCACCCCCGTCACCGTCGTGACGGCCTCGGTCGACGAGCGTCTCAACGAGAACGGCTACATCGTTCCGGGCCTGGGCGACGCGGGCGACCGCATGTACGGCTCCGCCGAATAGAGCCCAGCCGGCTCCGCCGAACAGAGCCCAGCCGGCTCCGCCGAGCAGCGCAGAGCCGGCTCTGCCCCGTGGGGCACAGCCGGCTCGGCCGCGTGAGGCCTCAGCACTTTCCTGTCGGTACGGGCGCGGGCTTGGTCAGGGCGACCAGGGCCGCGTCCGCCGTCGTCTTCGGGGACAGGTTCTTGAAGGCGGTCCCGATGATCAGGTCCACGTCCGCCGTGCCCCGGGTGTCCGTCTTCGTCGTGGCGCCCGCGAGCTGGGTGCCGAGGACCGGGAAGGCGCCCTTGGCGGCGGTCGTGGCGCCGAGGAGCAGACCGGCGCCGGGGACCTTCTTGTCGTAGGCGGCGGGCGCGTTCCCCACCTTGCCGATCTTGAAGCCGCGTTTCCTGAGCTCGTCCGCGGTCGTCTTGGCGAGCCCGCTGCGCGGGGTCGCGTTGTAGACGTTGACCGTGATCTGCGCGGGCTTGGGGAGGGCGGCGGCGGGTGCGGTCGTCGCCCGGGCGACGGGTTTGCAGTCGGCCTGTTTGCCGGCCGTCGCCCTGGTGCCCTCGTCGCCGGAGAAGACGTCGACGAGCTGGAGCGTGCCCCAGCCGGCCGCGCCGAGCACGACCACGGCGGCGGCGGACGCGAGGATGATCCTGCGCCGGCGGTGGGGGCGGCGCATGCGCGGGTAGACGTCCCCCGTGATGCGGTACTTTCCGCCCATTCCGGGGGGAGTGAGCATGCTCATGAACGCAGCGTAATGCCGCCCGTCGGCGATGCCTACTTGATGATCATGTGATCGCGTCCGGATGGGGGCGAACTGACCCCGAAAGGGTCAGCGGGTGCGGGGCCGGTCGGCGCCGTCTCAGTCCATTTCCAGGACGCGGGCGTGCAGCACCTGGCGCTGCTGGAGCGCCGCGCGGACGGCGCGGTGCAGTCCGTCCTCGAGGTAGAGATCGCCCTGCCACTTCACGACGTGCGCGAAGAGGTCGCCGTAGAACGTGGAGTCCTCGGCGAGCAGCGTCTCCAGGTCCAGCTGGCCCTTGGTGGTGACCAGCTGATCGAGGCGGACCGGGCGCGGGGCGACGTCCGCCCACTGCCGGGTGCTTTCCCGGCCGTGGTCGGGATACGGCTTTCCGTTTCCGATGCGCTTGAAGATCACACGGAAAGCCTACCGGGCGAGCGGCTCCCGGCGCAGCCATGCACGGGCAGTGGGATGCTGGTGCGAACCGTGACAAACCGGAATTGGGGTGCCGTGATGAGCGTGAGCGAGCAGCCACCGGCCGCGCTGGGCGGCCCCGCCGCCGGGATCGCCGCCGGGTACGCCTTCGAGGGCGCGGCACTCGATCTGGGGGCACTGCTCTGGGACGGCGCGTGTCACCCGGACGCGCCGATCCGCATCCCGCTGCCCGTGCTCAACCGGCACGGACTGGTCGCCGGCGCGACCGGCACCGGCAAGACGAAGACGCTCCAGCTGATCGCCGAGCAGCTTTCGGCGAACGGCGTGCCGGTCTTCCTCGCCGACATCAAGGGCGACGTCTCCGGGGTCTCCGCCCCCGGCGAGGACGGCGCGAAGGTCCGGGAGCGGGCCGCCCAGGTCGGCCAGGAGTGGCGGGCGACGGCCTTCCCCTGCGAGTTCTACGGGCTCGGCGGGACCGGCCCCGGCATCCCGGTGCGTGCCACGGTGACCGGCTTCGGCCCCGTACTGCTGTCGAAGGTGCTCCAGCTCAACCAGACGCAGGAGCAGTCGCTCGGCCTGATCTTCCACTACGCCGACTCCAAGGGCCTGGAGTTGGTGGACCTGAAGGACCTCCGGGCGGTGGTGGCCTTCCTGGTCTCGGACACCGGGAAGGCCGAACTCAAGGGGATCGGCGGGCTCTCCACGGTGACGGCCGGGGTGATCCTGCGGTCGATCACGGCCTTCGAGCAGCAGGGCGCGGGCGATTTCTTCGGGGAGCCGGAGTTCGACACGGGCGAGTTCCTGCGGACGGCCGCGGACGGGCGCGGGATCGTCTCGGTCCTGGAACTGCCCGCGGTGCAGGACGAGCCGCAGCTCTTCTCGACCTTCCTGATGTGGATGCTGGCGGATCTCTTCACCGAGCTGCCGGAGGTCGGCGACCTGGAGAAGCCGAAGCTGGTCTTCTTCTTCGACGAGGCCCATCTGCTGTTCAAGGGCGCGTCGAAGGCGTTCCTGGAGTCGATCACCCAGACGGTGCGGCTGATCCGCTCGAAGGGGATCGGCGTGTTCTTCGTGACGCAGACGCCGAAGGACGTGCCCTCGGACGTGCTCGCGCAGCTCGGCAACCGGGTGCAGCACGCGCTGCGTGCCTTCACCCCGGACGACGCGAAGGCCCTGAAGGCGACGGTACGGACGTTCCCGAACTCGCCGTACGACCTGGAGGAGGTCCTCACGGGCCTCGGTACGGGCGAGGCGGTGATCACCGTACTGAGCGAGAAGGGTGCCCCGACCCCGGTCGCGGCGACCCGGTTGCGGGCGCCGGAGTCGCTGATGGGTCCGATCGACGCGGCCGCCCTGGACGCGGCGGTGAAGGGCTCGCCGCTCTACGGGCGGTACGCGGAGGCGGTGGACCGCGAGTCGGCGTACGAGAGGCTGACCGCCGAGCAGCGGGCGGCGGAGGCGGCGGCGCTCGACGCGGCGGCCGCCGAGGAGGCGGAGAAGGCGGGGAAGGCCGGGAAGCAGGGCGGAGGGAGGGCTCCGAAGCCGGAGCCCTCCCTCGCCGATCAGGTGGTGGGCAGTGGGATCTTCACGTCCCTGGCGCGGTCGATCGGCACCCAGCTGGGCCGGGAGATCAGCCGCTCGATCTTCGGCACCGCCCGCCGCAGGCGGTAGCCCGGTGCCCCCGCCGTAGGAGGTGGCCCTGCCGCAGGGGCGTGGCCCCGCCGTAGGAGGTGGCGGAGCCCGCCCGACTACTCGGTGACCTCGTGGTGGTCGCTGTGCAGGCCGCCGCCGCTGCTCTCGCCGCCGGTGGTCGGGGTGGAGACGACCGGCTTGCGCAGCGAGGAGATGTCGTGGGCGTAGGTGCCCACGGCGTTGGCGATGACCTTGATGTTGGCGTCGAAGGCCTTCATGTTGATGTTCTTCAGGTCGTCGCCCTTGGCGTGGTAGTTCACGTCGTACGCGACACCCGCCGTACCGCCGAACTTGGCGGCCTGGGCGGCGGTCTTGATGCCCTCGGCGCCGGTGAAGGTGCCGCCGGAGGGGATGCCGACCTTGATGAACGGGCCGTAGTCGGAACGGCCGGAGAAGTCGGTGCCCTCGTGCGGGAGGCCGCGCGAGGTCATGAAGTCGGTGATGTCGCGCTCGAGCTGGGCGGAGCCCGTGGGGCCGGCGCCCTCGCCGACGTTGTCCGAGTTGTCGCCGTCGTAGACGAACAGGCCGTAGTTCGGCGAGGCGATCATGTCGAAGTTGAGGTAGAGCTTGATCTCGCTCTTGTCGAGCGCGGTCAGGTTCTTGACGTAGTGGTCGGAGCCGAGGAGGCCGTTCTCCTCCGCGGACCACCAGGCGAAGCGGACCTTGTTGCGGACCTTGTCCTTCGACTTGGCGAGCTCCAGGGCCGTCTGGAGGAGACCGGCGGAGCCGGAGCCGTTGTCGTTGATGCCGGGGCCCGCGGTGACGGAGTCGAGGTGCGAGCCGAGCATCACGGTGTTGGCGGCGTTGCCGCCCTTGGTCTCCGCGATGACGTTGTTCGTGATCCGCTTCTCCTGGAGCTGGCGGATCTCGAAGGAGAGCTTGACGGCGCCCTTGGCGAGGTCGGCGGCCAGCTTCTCGCCCTCGGCCAGGGTGACGCCGCCGGTCGGGATCTTGCCCGCGGCCGGCTCACCGAGGGTGCCGGAGAGAGCGCCGTCGATGTTGTTGTAGATGATCGCGCCGGCGGCGCCGGCCGCGGCGGCCTGCTGCTGCTTGATCGCGAAGGAGCAGCCACCGCGCTTGATGAGCGCGACCTTGCCGGTGAAGGTGCCGGAGGCGTAGTCGCCCGGCTCGCAGCCGGTGGTGCCGTCGGCGTCGACGGGCACGGCGGCCAGGTCGGCCTTGATGCCGCCGACCGGGGTGGACTTGGTGTACGTCATGGCGTGGATCTCGACGGCGCGCGGCGTGGGCGCCTCCACGGAGACCTTCTCGGCGAGCGTCTCCGTGTAGATGAAGTCGAACTGCTCGTACGAGACCTCGTAGCCGGCCTTCTTGAGCTGCTGGTACACGTACGCGGCCGAGGCGTCGTGCCCGAGCGTGCCGGCCGCGCGGTGACCGCCGGCCGAGTCGGCTATCGCCTGGAACTTCTGCAGGTGCTTGTAGGCGTCCTGGCCAGTGGTTTCGCGGACCAGCTTCTTCGCCAGCCTGGCGGCATCGCGGGCGGGTGCGGCCGTGGGGTCCTTCACCGCGGTGGCGGGGGAGGCGAGGACCAGCGGGGTGGCGAGGGCGGCGGCGGCCAGAACGGCCGCGGCCCGGCGCTGGGTAGCGTTCACAGAAGTCCTTCCCGTTACGGACGAGGTTGAGGGGAAGTTAGCGATCGACAGGGCATCCTGTGAACACCTTCTCCACAATTCCTGTCACATAGAGCAGGATTGAAATCTGGAATTTTCAATTCCCGTCGGCTTTGGACTCCTTGGCGGCTTTCGCGGCTTTCGCGGCGGCCTTCATCTCCTGCTTGTGGGCCCGCACCTTCACCAGCGACTCCGGGCCCGTGATGTCGGCGGCCGAACGGTACGAGCCCTGCTCGCCGTACTCGCCCGCCGCCTCCCGCCAGCCCGTCGGCCGCACCCCGTACTGCTTGCCGAGCAGGGCCAGGAAGATCTGCGCCTTCTGCTTGCCGAAGCCGGGCAGCGCCTGGAGGCGACCGAGCAGCTCCCTCCCGGTCGCCGCGTCCGCCCAGACGGCCTCGGCATCGCCCCCGTACTCCTCGACGAGGAACGCGCACAGCTGCTGTACGCGCTGGGCCATCGACCCCGGGTAGCGGTGCACGGCCGGCTTCTCGGAGAGCAGCGCGGCGAACTCCTCCGGGTCCCGGGCGGCGATCTCGTGCGCGTCGAGATCGTCCGCGCCGAGCCGCCGGGCGATGGTGTACGGCCCGGAGAAGGCCCACTCCATGGGCACCTGCTGGTCGAGCAGCATGCCGACCAGCGCGGCCAGCGGCGACCGGCCGAGCAGCGCGTCGGCCTCCGCCTGCTGGGCGAGATGGATCTCGGGGTGTCCCCGGCGCGAGGAGGCGGCGCCGGGGCTCCTGGATGCCTGGGGTGCCTTGGAGCCCTGGGATGCCTGGGAGGCTGCCGTGGAGGCCGCGGAGGTCCTGGAGCTCTTGGAGACGGGGCTCATACCTCGATCATCCCGCCCCGGCCCGCCGCTCGCCCGGTGGACTCACCCTCCCCCGAGCTCAGGGCTTCGCCCGAGCAGGGGGAGGCGCATCGCGAAGCGGTCCAGGGCGGCCAGGATCAGCTCCCCGGTCTCCTTCCCGCCCAGGTGACCGGCGGTCTCCACGACATGCAGCTCGGCGTCCGGCCAGGCCCGGGCCAGCTCCCAGGCGGTGCCGAGCAGCCCGCCCATGTCGAGCCGGCCATGGATCAGGACACCCGGGATGCCGGCGAGCCGGTGGGCGTCACGGATCAGGGCCCCCTCCTCCAGCCACGCGCCGTGCGCGAAGTAGTGCGAGCAGATCCGGACGAAGCCGAGCCGGGTGTCGTCGACCCGGTCGGTGTACGGGGTGCCCTGGCCCTCCATCGACAGGACCGCGTCCTCCCAGGCACACCAGTCGGCGGCGGCCCTCTCCCGCACGGCCCGGTCGGGGTGGTCCATGAGGGCCGCGTAGGCGCCGACCAGGTCCGCGGCCCCGCCGGCCCCCGCCCGGAAGCGCTCATGGGCCTCGGGGAAGAACCGCCCCACACCCTCGTACAGCCAGGCCGTCTCGGAACGGCGCGTGGTCGTCACGGCCGCGATCACGATCCCCGTGACCCTCTCCGGGTACGCCTCCGCGTACGCCAGGATCAAGGTGGAGCCCCAGGAACCGCCGTACAGCAGCCAGCGGTCGATCCCCAGGTGCTCACGCAGCCGCTCCATGTCGGCGACCAGGTGCGCGGTGGTGTTCACACCCATGTCGGCGGCCGGGTCGCTCGCGTGCGGGGTGGAGCGGCCGCAGCCGCGCTGGTCGAAGAGGACCACGCGGTACGCCTCCGGGTCGAAGAAGCGCCGGCTGCGCGGCGAGGACCCCGAACCGGGGCCGCCGTGGACGACGAGCGCGGCCCGGCCCTCCGGGTTGCCGGAGACCTCCCAGTGGACGCGGTTGCCGTCGCCCACGTCGAGCAGGCCCTGGTCGTACGGTGCGGTGCTGTCGGAGTACATCCGACCGAGCCTAGGTCCTGTCGTCGCGGGGCTGGCGGGAGTGCGACGACAGGGCCCGGTGACCCTTGATCCGCACCGCCGGGTCCTCGCACCACTCCAGGAGCGAGGGCCATTCCCCGTACCCGGAACCGGGATTGAGGTGCTCCCCGCCCGGTACGTGGTCCATGTCGAGGCCGAGCGGGCGGCCGTAGTGCAGGTCGGCGCCGCCGGGGCAGTACGGGTCCCCGTCGCCGTACACGAGACGCGCGCCGAGCCCGGCCTGCCCGGCCTCCGCCAGATCGAGCCCGTCGGCGAAGGCGGCGATCTCGGGGATCGAGGCGGTGACGGACGGCGAGGGCGGGGCGACGAGCAGCACCCGGTCGGCGGCCGGCCGACGGGTCCCCGCCCGCAGCCAGAGCAGCACGGACAGGCTGTGCGCGAGCACCACGAACTCACCCCGGGCGGGCCGCGCGCCGTGCTCGTCCAACGCATCGAGCCAGTCGCCGAGCACGGGGGCGTCGGGCTCGGGCAACTGCGGATAGCGCACGTCGTGCCCGCGGTCCCGCAGCTGCCGGGCGAGCCGGTGCTGCCAGTGCTCGGGGGGCCGCCGGTTCTGAAAACCGTGCAGGACGAGGAAGGTCTTGGAGGGGTCGGTCATACGGAGATGCTGCGGGCGCACGTGCGGCGGGGTCCACCGTGTTCCACCGGCTGGACGCGAGCCCCCCACGTGCCGCGTTCCGTCCCGCCGGGGCGCCCCCCCCTGCGGGCGCGGCCCGTGTGGGGGAGGCGGGTTCCAGTGAGGGGGCGCCCCCGCACGGCTTGTGAGGTCAGCCGGCCACGTACTCGCGGAGGTGTCGTGCCGTCAGCGTGTCGCCCTTCTCGACCAGTTCCGCCGGCGTCCCCTCGAAGACCACCCGCCCACCGTCGTGCCCCGCCCCGGGACCCAGGTCGATCAGCCAGTCCGCGTGTGCCATCACCGCCTGGTGGTGTTCGATCACGACGACCGTGTTGCCGGCCTCGACGAGCCGGTCGAGAAGGGCGAGCAGCTTGTCGACGTCGGCCAGGTGGAGCCCGGTGGTGGGCTCGTCGAGGACGTAGACCGCCCCCTTCTCCGCCATGTGGATCGCCAGCTTGAGGCGCTGGCGCTCGCCGCCCGAGAGGGTGTTCAGGGGCTGCCCGAGACGGAGGTATCCGAGGCCGACGTCCTTGAGGCGGCCGAGGATCGTGCGGGCCTGGCTCTTGCCGGTGAAGAAGTCGTACGCCTCCTCGATCGACAGGGACAGGACCTCGTGGATGTTCTTCCCGTCCAGCCGGTACGTGAGGACCTCGGGCGTGAACCTCTTCCCCTCGCACTCCTCGCAGACCGATGCGACGCCCGCCGCGATGGCGAGGTCGGTGTAGACGAGCCCGAGGCCGTTGCAGCGCGGGCAGGCGCCCTCGGAGTTGGCGCTGAAGAGGGCCGGCTTGACTCCGTTGGCCTTGGCGAAGGCCGTACGGATGGGGCTGAGGAGCCCGGTGTAGGTCGCGGGGTTGGAGCGGCGCGAGCCCCGGATGGGGGACTGGTCGGCGACGACGACGCCTTCGCGGCCCGGCAGGTTCCCGTGGATGAGGGAGGACTTGCCGGAGCCCGCCACGCCCGTGACGACGGTGAGGACCCCCGCCGGGATCTCGACGCTCACGTCCTTGAGGTTGTGCTGCGTCGCGCCGGTGATGCTCAGCGCGCCGCTGGGGACCCGTACCTCGGTGCGGAGTTTGGCCCGGTGCGCGAGGTGGTTCCCGGTGAGGGTGCCGGAGGTGCGCAGTCCGGGAACGTTTCCGCTGTAGCAGATCTCGCCGCCCGCGGTCCCGGCGCGCGGGCCGAGGTCGACGACGTGGTCGGCGATCTCGATGACCTCGGGCTTGTGCTCGACGACGAGGACGGTGTTGCCCTTGTCGCGCAGCCGCAGGAGCAGGTCGTTCATGCGGCGGACGTCGTGCGGGTGCAGCCCGGTGGTCGGCTCGTCGAAGACGTACGTGACGTCGGTGAGCGGGGAGCCGAGGTGGCGGACCATCTTCACGCGCTGCGCCTCGCCGCCGGAGAGCGTGCCGGACGAGCGGTCGAGGGAGAGGTAGCCGAGACCGATCTCGACGAGCGAGTCGAGGAGTTCGCGCAGGCCGGTGAGGAGCGGGGCGACGGAAGGGTCCTCGATCCGGCGGACGAACGCGGCGAGGTCGCTGATCTGCATCGCCGAGCATTCGGCGATGTTGACCCCGTCGATTCGGCTGGACAGCGCGGCCCGGGTGAGCCGGGCGCCCTCGCACTCGGGGCAGGTCCGGAAGCCGACGGCCCGGTCGACGAAGGCGCGGATGTGGGCCTGCATGGCTTCCCGGTCCTTGGCGAGGACGGTCCGCTGGAGCTTCACCACGAGGCCCTCGTAGGTGAAGTTGTTGGTGCCGACCTTCACCTTGCAGGACGGCTTGTGGAGGAGGTCCTCCCACTCCTGTCCGGTGAAGTCCGCGAGCTTCTTGTCGGGGTCGTAGAAGCCGGAGTGGGCCATGATCTGCCACATCCAGGAGTCGACGGCGTAGCCCGGCACGGTGATGGCGCCCTCGTTGAGGGACTTGGTGCGGTCGACGAGTTCGTCGACGTCGACGTCGGAGATCTGGCCGGTGCCCTCGCAGCGCGGGCACATGCCTTCGGGCAGGTTGAAGCTGAAGGCGCCCGAGGTGCCGACGTGCGGGGTGCCGAGGCGGCTGAAGACGATCCGCAGCATCGTGTACGCGTCGGTGGCGGTGCCCACGGTGGAGCGGGAGTTGGCGCCCATCCGCTCCTGGTCGACGACGATCGCGGCGCTCAGGTTGTGCAGTCCGTCGACGTCGGGGCGGGCGAGCGACGGCATGAAGGACTGCAGGAAGGCGCTGTAGGTCTCGTTGATCAGGCGCTGCGACTCGGCGGCGATGGTGCCGAAGACGAGTGAGGACTTCCCGGAGCCGGAGACTCCGGTGAAGACGGTGAGGCGGCGCTTGGGGAGGTCGACGTCGACGTTCCTGAGGTTGTTCTCCCTGGCCCCGCGGACCTGGATGACGTGGTGGCTGTCCGCTGCGACGGGGTGGTTCATGCGTGCGCCCTCCGGTGGTCGTCCTGTGTGCTCGGAAAGGGTACTCTATACAGCGTATAAAGTAAGCGGGAGCTATCCTGACCTGCGAGAACGCGAGTGAACGGAAGCGGCATGACGGCAGCGAAGGGGAAGAGCGGCAGCGGGAGGAGCAGCAGCGGCGCGGGCGACCCGGCGCGCACCCTGGAGCTCCTGTGGCGCGACGGCTCGGAGGCCCCGGCGGGGCGCCGCGGGCCGAGGCAGGGCCTCACGGTCGACGCGGTCGTCGACGCGGCGCTCGCCCTCGCGGACGCCGGCGGGCTCGACGCGCTGACCATGCGGGCCGTGGCTCAGCACCTCGGCGTGACCCCGATGACGCTCTACACGTACGTCCCCGGCAAGGCCGAGCTCCTCGACCTCATGCTGGACGCCGTCTTCCTGCGCATGGACCGGCCGGCGTTCCGCCCGGAGGAGTCCTGGCGGCCCCGTGTCACGGCGGTCGCGGACGCGAACCGGGCGCTGCACCTGAGCCACCCGTGGCTGGTCGAACTGCGCATCGTGCGCGCCCCGTTGGGACCTGGCGTGATGGCCAAGTACGAGTACGAGCTCGGCGCCTTCGAGGGCCTGGGCCTCGACGACGTGGCCAGGGACTCGGCGCTGACGTACGTCCTGGGCTTCGTCCAGTCCGGCGCCCGGGCGGAGCTGGACGCGCGGGCCGTGGAGCGGGAGACCGCGATGTCGGACGGGGAGTGGTGGGACGCCCACGAGCCGCTGCTGGCCCGGGCGTTGGACCAGGCGAGGTTCCCGCTGGCGACCCGGGTGGGGGAGGCGGCGGCGATCGCGTACGACGGCCTGTACGACGCGGAACACGCGTACCGCTTCGGTCTGGCGCGGGTGCTGGACGGCCTGGGGGCACTGGGCGGGGTCTGACCGGCCCGGCGTGGTCGACCCGGGGCGGTCGACGCGGGGTGGCCGATCCGGGGCTGCTGATCCGTGGCTGCCGACGCGGGGGGCCGGCGCGGGTTCGTCGACGCGGGGGGCAGGCGCGGGTTGGTCGACGCGGGGCTCAGGCCCGCAGTCGGAGCAGCTCCTGTACCCCGGCCTTGAGGCGGTCCGCCGACAGCTCCTGCTCGGCCGTCAGATGGTGCATGACGTCCGGCGAGAACGGCGCGAGCAGCAGGTGCGCGAGGAGCGTGCTGTCGGAGCCGGGCCTCAGTCGCCCGATGAGCAGGGCCACGTGCGTGTGCATCACGCGGTACGCACCGCTGTGATAGCGGGCGCGGGGGGCGGCGGAGTGCGCGGCGAGCAGGATCTCGCGCTGCTCGCCGACCCGGTCGACGAGCGCGTCGAGGAAGGCGTCGAGCCGAGCGTCGGCCGGGGCGCCGGGCCCGAGCGGCGGCGGGCCGCTCATGTACGCCTCCTGGAACTGGCGCTCGCGTTCGTCGAGGAGCGCCCACAGGAGCTGGGAGACGTCGCCGAAGCGCCGGTACACCGTGCCGACGCCTATGCCGCTCGCGTGGGCGACCTGGTTCATCGTGACGGCCTCGGGGCCGTCCTCGCTGACGATCCGGGCGGCGGCGTCGAGGATCTTGCGCCGGTTGCGGGCGGCGTCGGCGCGCTCGGGTGCGGGGGCTCCGACGGTGGGGAGAAGGCCGAGCAGGGGTGCCGCCGTGCCTCCGGCCCGCGGAATCTCGGTGCTCATCTGCCGACTCCTGTTCCTGGTGCGCCACCCGGGCGCCCCGTCGCGCGCTGCATCGCGCTGTTTCCCTTTTCGCGCCCCGTCTCCCCGTTCCGGTAGCCCTCGATGTGAGCATACCTGTTCCCCTTGCAAAGCGGATAGCAATCCGTTTAGGCTCCTGTCATTGAAACGGAAACTGATCCGCTTAGGAGATCGCCATGTCCGTGAAGGTCGCCGTCATCTACTACTCGGCCACGGGTGCCGTCCACCAGCTCGCCCAGGCCGTCGCCGAGGGCGCCGAGAAGACGGGCGCCGAGGTACGGCTGCGCCGGGTGCCCGAGCTCGCCCCGGCCGCCGCCATCGACTCGAACCCGGCCTGGCGCGCCCATGTGGACGCCACCGGTGACGTGGAGGTCGCCACCCTCGACGACCTGGAGTGGGCGGACGCGTACGCGCTCGGCTCCCCTACTCGTTTCGGCAACGTGGCCGCGCAGCTGAAGCAGTACATCGACACCTCGGGCGGCCTGTGGCAGCAGGGCGTCATGGCGGACAAGCCCGCGACCGCCTTCACCAGCGCCCACAACCTGCACGGCGGCAACGAGTCGACGCTGCTCGCGCTCTACAACACCTTCCACCACTGGGGCTCGGTGATCGTCTCCCCCGGATTCACGGACCCGGCGGTCTACGCGGCCGGCGGCAACCCGTACGGCACCGCCCACCCGGGCGCGAACGGCGCTCCGGAGGAGAACGTCCTCGCGGCCGCCCGCTACCAGGGCCGGCGTCTGACGACGATCGCGAAGCGCCTCAAGGGCCTCGCGACCGACTGATCGCACCGACGGCCGCCGCCGCGAAGGTCGACGGCCGCACCCGTGAACGGCCACCACGAAGGACGTACCCCCGGGGGATCTCCCCCGGGGGTACGTCCGCGCGTCCGCGTCTCGAAGGGCGGTGGTCACCTCGGCGAACGGTGGTCGCGTCGGTGTGCGGTGGTCACCTCGGCGAGCGGTGGTCGCGTCGGTGTGCGGTGGTCACCTCGGCGAACGGTGATCTCGCCGGTGAGCGGTGGTCACGTCCGCGAGCTGTGATCTCGCCGGCGGGCTGCGGTCACGCCAGCGACAGGAAGAGCTTCTCCAGTCGGGCGCGCATCGCGTCACGGTCCTCGCCGTTGCGGCGGGCGTCCTCGACGTCGGTCAGGCACTGCTGGAGGCCGGTCGCGATGATCGCGAACCCGGCCCGGTCGAGGGCCCGGGAGGCGGCGGCCAGCTGGGTCACGACCTCCTCGCAGTCGCGGCCTTCCTCGATCATCCGGATCACGCCGGAGATCTGGCCCTGAGCCCGGCGGAGCCGGTTCAGTACCGACTTCAGCTCCGCACCAGCGAGATCCAGTTCCACAGCTACTCCTTAGATACCCCAGGGGGTAATTTACTCCCCGCGCGGGGTTCCGTCGAAGACCAAGGATGACACCTGCGTCCGGAAACGGGCGTGTGGAGGAGGGCGCGCGGCCCGGTCGGGAGCGCGCGGGCGGGTCAGGTCCCGGATGCGGGCGCGTACCGCCGGAGGAACGTCTCGACCCCGTCGACGACGAGGCGCTCGCCCAGTTCCTCGCCGATCTCGGTCCCGTACTGCTCGAACACCATCTGCGGGAAGACCAGCAGCGAGTACAGCTGGAGGACGGCGACCTCCAGGTCGGGGATGTCGAGGAGGCCCCGGTCCGCGAGGGTGCGCAGGGCGTTCGCGACGGCCGGGTGGTGGCCGGCCGGGCCGTGCGCGCGCCAGGCGCGGCCCAGCTCGGGGAAGCGGTGGACCTCGGTGGCGACGAGGGTGCGCAGGGCGCGCCCCTCGGTGTCGGCGCGTACGGCCAGGCCCCAGGCGCGGCCGGCGTCGGTGAGGGCGGCCTTGAGCGCTTCGGGCCCGTCGGCGTCGACGAGCCGTGCGAGATCGGGCCCGTCGGTCCGGCCCTCGGCGGGCGGCCCGCCGCCCTCGCCGCCTCGGCCGCCTTCACCGAGCGGTTCGTCGAGGGCGCCCGCGACGACGGCGGTGAAGAGGGCTTCCTTGCTGCCGAAGTGGTTGTAGACGGTCACCTTGGAGACGCCGGCCTCGGTGGCGATGGCGTCCATGCCGACGCCGAAGCCCTCGCGGAGGAAGAGGTCGCGGGCGGCCCGCACGATCGCCTGTCGCTTGCGGGCGGCGCGGGGGCCGGTGGGGGCGGGCTTGGCGACCGGTGAGGGTTCGGCGGCCGGTGCGGGTTCGGCGGCCGGCGCGGGCTGGGCGTCCATGGGCTCACCCTACTCTCCCAACTGTACTGTTGAGTTCAACTGTACTGTGCCGTACAGTTCAGTTATGCCCACCGACACCCCCGCACCCTCCGACACCCATGCCCCGGACCGGCCCGACGGCCGCCCGCAGCCGGACCCCCGCCGCTGGAAGGCCCTCGCACTGATCTGCGCGGCCCAGTTCATGCTGGTCCTCGACGTGACCGTGGTGAACGTCGCGCTGCCCGCGCTCGCCACCGACCTCGACCTCGGGCGCACCGCCCTGACCTGGGTCGTCACCGCGTACACCCTCTGCTTCGGCGGGCTGATGCTCCTCGGTGGACGGCTCTCCGACGCCCTCGGTGCCCGCCGGGTCCTCCTCGCCGGACTGGTCCTCTTCACCGCCGCGTCCCTGGCCTGCGGCCTCGCGCCGAACGCCGGCGTCCTGCTCGGCGGCCGGATCGCCCAGGGCATCGGCGCCGCACTGCTCTCCCCGGCGGCCCTCGCCCTGGTCACGACGATGTTCCACGGCACGGAGAGGCCCAGGGCGCTGGGCGCCTGGGCGGCCGTCGGCGGTACGGGATCGGCGGTGGGCGTCCTGCTCGGCGGCGCCCTCACCTCGGGCCCGGGCTGGCCGTGGATCTTCCACGTCAACGTCCCGGTGGGCCTCGCGGTCCTGGTGACCCTGCCGCGGTTCGTACCGGCGACGCCGAAGCCCACGCAGCGCCGCGGCGGACTGGACGTCCCGGGCGCCCTCCTCGTCACGGCGGCGACCGGCGCACTCGTCTACGGCCTGGTCACGGCGGGCGACTCCGGCTGGACGGCGCCGGAGACGCTGCTGCCCCTCCTGGGATCGCTCGTGCTCTACGGAGCCTTCGCGGCGACCGAACACGGGACCCGCACCCCGCTGATGGACCTGCGGATGTTCACCCGGCGACCGGTCGTCGCGGGCTCACTCCTCATGCTGGTCGCGACGGCGCTCCTGATCTCGTTCTTCTTCCTGGGCTCGATGCACCTCCAGCACGTCCACCGCCTCGACGCCCTCCGCACCGGCCTGCTCTTCCTCCCGGTGGCGCTCACCACGGCGATCGGTGCCCACCTGGGCTCCCGCCTGGTGAGCACGGCCGGTCCGCGCGTCTGCGCGACGGGCGGCCTGACGGTCGCGGCCCTCGGCTGTCTCCCACTGGTCCTCCTCGACCCCGCGTCCGGCCCCTGGAGCACGCTCCTCCCGTCCCTCGCGACGGCGTCGCTCGGCCTCGGCGCGGTCTTCGTCACGGCGACGACGACGGCCCTGGGCCTGATCGCCCCGGACGAGGCGGGCCTCGCCTCCGGCGTCGTGAACACCTTCCACGAGCTGGGCGGTTCCATCGGCGTCGCTCTCGTCTCCACCCTCGCCCTGACCGCCACGACCACCCTGACCGCCACGACCACCCCGGCCGGCCTGACCGCCGCGTACACGCTCTGCACCGTGACGGCGGCGGCCGCGGCGCTCGCGTCCCCGCTCCTCGTTCCGAAGGGCCGCCCCCACACGACGGGCGGCCCGCACGGAATGCACTGACCTGGGCCGGGTCCGGGGCCGGGAAAGGCCGGGTTCAGCGAGGGTCGGGCCAGGTTCGGAGCCGGCCGGGTCCAGAGTGGGGCCGGGTGCAGAGTGGGGCCAGGTTCAGAGTGGGCCGGGATCAGAGGGGGGCCAGGATCATCAGGACCTCGTCCCGGTCGTCCCCGGGCGCCAGCCGAAGCGCCCCGGGCCAGCGCCCGACCTCCCGCCACCCCAGCCGCCCGTAGAACGTCTCGAGACCGACGCCACCGCGCGCGGCCAGACGGAGCTGCTCCAGTCCCATCTCGTCGCGGGCGATCTCCCGTACGCCACGCACGAGGGCGGCCCCGATCCCGCGCCCGCGCAGACCCGTCCGGGTCTGGACGTGGTGGAGCGTCCCCCAGTGCGCGACGAGCCGGTGGTCGTCGCGGCGGACGTTCAGCCATCCGACGAGGTCGCCGTCGATCGACGCGACCAGAAGCCGGCTCGTCTCGGGGGCGAGTCCCGAGACGAGGAAGTCGATGGCGGGGCCGGCCAGGTCCGCGTCGATCGGCGGGAAGGGGAAGCCGGCCGCCCCACCCGCGTTGGTCACCTCGATCCAGCAGTCGAGGAGTTCGTTCCGCAGCTCGGGGGAGACGTCCTGCGGAGCCGTGAACTGTCGAAGAGTGAGGGATCCGTTAGGCACGCGGCCGATCCTCGCACCCGGCACGGACAGTACCGGGTGCGGGCGAGCGGGCTCGTGCGGTCAGTCCTGGCTCGGACCTGTCTCGTCGACCGGCCTGATGACCACCGCGTACTCCGGGGCGCCGGCCGGCTGCGGACAGCGGGCGACCTGGGCGGCGATCTCCGTCACGCGCTCCAGGGAGGCGCAGTCGAGGAGCCAGTAGCCCGCGACGACCTCCTTGGTCTCCGCGTACGGGCCGTCCGTGACGACCGGCCTGCCGTCGCCGTCCACCGTCACGAACCGGGCCGTGGACGGGGCCGCGAGGCCCTGGGCGTCAAGGATCTCGCCCTTCGCCGACAGCTCCTCGTTGATCGCGTTCATGTGCGCGAACATCGCCTTGAGGTCCGGCTTGGTCCACGCGGGGCTGCTGTCGGTGGGGCGACCCACCATGGCCTCGTAGTCGGCCTGACTGCCCTGCACCATCACCAGGTACTTCATGACGTCCTCCTCGTCCTCACGTCTTGTCCGGCGGGTTCCCCGCCTTCGGCGGGGGTGCTGCGGTACTTCTCCGCACCGCCTCTCGCAGGACAGTCGGAGCGGAGGGCCGGTTCTCGACACCGCGCGGACACAGGCCGGGAAAACCGGAGAAATCACCCGCCCGCACCATGATTCCGGTGTGAACGCCTTCAGCTACTCCGCCGCCTTCATCACCTTCTTCTCCGTCGTCGGCCCCCCGAAGGTCCTCCTCGCCTTCGCCGGCCTCGCCCAGGTCCACCCCGTGAGCCAGATGCGGACCATCGCCCTCATCTCCTCCGCCGCCGCCGTCCTCGTCGGCCTGGTCATGGGCATCACGGCCCCGTGGCTGCTGAACGTCTTCCACATCAGCACCCCGGCACTCCAGCTCGCGGGCGGCGTCATCTTCTTCATCTACGCGGTCGGGCTCGTCCTCGGTCTCCACCTCGGCTCCAACACCACCCACCAGGACGCCCCCGACCTGGTCAGCGGCGTGCGCGAGCTGCTCATGCCGTACGTGGTGAGCCCGCTCGCCATGACGGCCGTGCTCATCGAGGCGGCCGCCCGCGACTCGTTCACCTGGCGCTCGACCGTCGTCGGCGCGTACGTGTCCGTCATCGCGCTCGACCTGATCTGCGTCCTGCTGCTCGCCCGCGTCCTGCGCCGCACCCACCACGCCACGATCGAGCTCCTCGGCCGCCTGCTCGGCCTGCTGCTCGCGGCCGTCGGCGTGGACCTGGTCCTGGACGGCCTCGCGGACCTGGGCGTCCCGGGCCTCTACGTGCGCCACTGAGTCCGGGGCCCGTCCGGGCCCGTACCCGAGTCACCGGGTCCCGGGCGCGAGGGGGGAGGGAGAAGCGGGTCGAGCGCGAGCTCAGGCGCTCAACTCCCGCTCCAGCGGCGTACGGAACCGGGGCGTCACCCGGACGTCCCCGATCCACCCCGCGAGCCGCTCCGCCTCCGCGCCGATCGCGCTTCCGGCCGCCGCGCCCACGTCGGTCAGCAGCCGGTGGACGATCTCGCCGTCCGGACGCTGGGCCCACCCGCCGACGATCCGGCCGTCCCACCACACCGTCGGCCCGATGTTCCCGCTGCGGTCGAACAGCGCCGACCGGTGCTCCGGATCCAGGTACCAGTCACGGGCCTGCCAGCCCATCGCCGTCGGATCGAGCGCGGGCAGCAGCGCCGACCACGGCCCGGACTCCGCCGCCTGTCCCGCCACCGTCACCGGGTCGACGTCGTCCGGCAGGACGAAACCGGTCCCCTCGTCGAGCGCCACCGGCAGCGCCCCGACGGCGGCGAGCGCCCCGCGCACATCCGTCACCTTCCACCCCGTCCACCACTTCAGATCCGCCTCGGTGGCGGGCCCGCAGGCCCGGAGCCACCGCTCGATCAGCTCGGCGCGCCCCGCGGCCGGATCGAGCGCGGAAGGTGCCCCGGAACGGGTCCCGACGGGAAGCGCCCAGCGGAACCGGCTGGACGTCCACGTGCCCTGGGGCCGGCCCCGTACGATCCGCCCCTCCATGCCGAGCACCCGCAACACCCGGCTCGCGACGGACTGGACGCCCTCCTGTCGCGTCCCCTTCCCGTACAGATACGTCGACCTCAACGCCGGTACGGCTCCGCCGAGTTCGGCGCCGGTCGCCTCGCCACGCGCGGCCAGCTCGGCGAGGACGAGTCGCTCGGTCTCCGCCAGCCACGCCGCGTCGAAATCGCTGCCGGCCGCCAAGTGCTGGATCAGCGCGGTGCGTTCGCGGACGGCGGCCGCGTCGGACGTCGAGGACCGGACCGCGGGGGCGAGCACGGCGGGAACCACGAAGACCGTGTGCCGCATGCCGTGCATCCGGACCAGCGACCGGTCCTCGTACAGCGCCCGCTCGACGTCCGCCACGGGCCCGGCCATCCCGGCCAGCCGCGCCCCCACGGCGAGGAACACACTCGCCGGGTCGGTCCCGTGCAGGGCGACGAGCGACCCCGCGACGTCCTCCACCGAACCGGCCCGCGCACTCCCGGCCAGCCGATGCCGCACCCCGAGCCGCGCCCTGCGCTCGGCGGCGTCGATCGGCCTCTTCCCCGTCTCACCCATGCGGCCAAGCATGGCCGCAGACACGGACCGGGACGAGGAGATCGGTGACGGTCACCACGAACGCGTCCTCCTGACAGAGGCGATCACCCGCCCCGACGGGATCACCCGCCCCGACGGGATCGGGTGGGCCCTCCCCCTACCTCCTACCCGGCCGCCCGCTCCTCCAGCGGTCGTCGCCGCAGCTCGGGCCGGGTGAGGGCGGGAGGCTGCCAGACACCGTCCGCGCGGTAGAGGTTCGTGCCCGGCGGCACGATCGCGTCGATCCGGTCCAGGACCTCGTCCGTGAGGACGACGGGCGCGCCCTTCAGCAGCCCCTCCAGCTGGTCCATCGTCCGCGGCCCGATGATGACGGAGGTCACGGCCGGGTGCGAGACGGCGAAGGCCAGGGCGAGCTCGGGCAGGGAGCAGCCGATCTCCTCGGCGAGGGCGACGAACTCCTCGACGGCGTCGAGCTTCGCGGCGTTGACCGGGAGCGCCGGGTCGAAGCGGTGCGGGGTGAGCGCGGCGCGTCCGCGCGTCAGGTCGACCGGCTGCCCCTTGCGGTACGTGCCGGTGAGGAAGCCGGAGGCGAGCGGAGCCCAGGTCAGGACGCCCATCCCGTACCGCTGGGCGACGGGCAGGACGGAGGTCTCGATGCCCCGGGCGAGCAGCGAGTACGGCGGTTGCTCGGAGCGGAAGCGGCGCAGTCCGCGCCGTTCGGCGACGGCGTGGGCCTCGACGATCTCCTCGGCGGGGAAGGTGGAGCAGCCGAACGCCCGGATCTTGCCCTGGCCGACGAGGTCGCCGAGGACGTCGAGGGTCTCCTCGATGTCCGTGCGGTGGTCGGGCCGGTGGACCTGGTAGAGGTCGATCCAGTCGGTGTTGAGCCGCTTGAGGCTGTTCTCGACGGCCCGGGTGATCCAACGGCGCGAGAGGCCGCCCCGGTTGGGGCCCTCGCCGCCGACGGGGAAGTACACCTTGGTGGCGAGGACGGTCGCGTCCCGCCGGTTGGAGTCGCGCAGTGCCTTGCCGACGATCTCCTCGGACTCGCCGGAGGAGTACATGTCGGCGGTGTCCACGAAGTTGATGCCGCGGTCGAGGGCGGCATGGATGACACGTACGGAATCCGCGTGGTCAGGATTTCCGACGGCCCCGAACATCATCGTGCCGAGGCAGTACGTACTTACTTCGAACCCGGTCCCGCCGAGTACCCGATAGCGCATGCGCGCACTCTAGGAATTCGAGTGCACTCGAAGGCAAGGGCCCGCGTGCGGCGTCCGGGGCCGTCGCCCATGACGTCGCCAGGCCGTAGTCCGGGCCGCTGTTCCGACGGCCGTTCCGACGGCCGTTCCGACGGCCGTTCCGACGGCCGTTCCGACGGCCGTTCCGACGGCCGTTCCGACGGCCGTTCCGACCGTCACCTAGGCCGCGAGGAAGTCGACGATCAGCCGGTGGAGGACCCCGGGCCGCTCCAGGTGCACGTCGTGGCCGGTGCCGGGCAGGCTGGTGCCGTGCAGCGCGGGCCGGCGGCGGACCATCTCCGCGTACTCCTCGCCGCCGATGATCCCGCCGTGTTCGCCCTGACCGAGGACCACGAGGGTGGGGCAGGTGACGGCGGCCCACTCGTCCCAGAAGGCGCGGGTGGCGTGCTCGTCGAGGGACCGGACCATGACCTCGGGGTCGAAGCGGGGCCACAGTCCGTCGGCCCGCTCCTCGAGCCCGCTCGCCCAGCCCTCGCCGACGGCGGCCGTGCCGCCGCCGAGGTACGCGACGGCGGCGGCCCGTGAGGGGAACGGCACCGGCCAGGCCCGCAGCCAGCCGCCGATCTGCTCCTGGACGCCGGGATTCGCCCCGTCGGGCCCGGCCTCGACGAGCACGAGGGCGCGCGGCAGGCCGGGGTGGGCGGCGGCGGTCAGGAGAGCGGTGCTTCCGCCCAGCGACTGTCCGATCAACACGGGTCGGTCGAGATCGAGCTGCTCGATGACGGCGACGGCATCGGCGACGTACGCGGCCCGCGAGACGTCCCCGTCCGAAGGATTCCGGTCGCTGCCGCCGTGGCCGCGCTGGTCGAGGGCGACGACGCGATGGCCGGAGTCCCGGAGGAGCCGGGCCAGGTCGTCCCACTCGCCGGCGTGCCCGGCGAGCCCGTGAAGAAGAAGGACGTCGCCCCCGGAGCCGCCGCGCCGGTCACCCGCAGAGCCGTCCCGGCCGCCCCCGGAGCCGTCCCGGTCACTCCGGTCGCCCCAGTCCCGACAGGAGAGCCGCACGCCGTCACGGATCACGAACCGCTCTGACCAGGAGGGACTGGAGGAAGACGTCATCCCTCCATGATCCCCTACGGGTTGAGGAGCTGGTCGGCGACGGCGGTACGGGCGTAGAGGACGGAGCGCCCGCTGCGGTGGGCGGTGACCAGGCCGGCGTTCCGCAGGGCGATCAGGTGCTGGGAGACGCCGGCGGCGGACAGGCCGCAGTGGGCGGCGAGTCGGGTCGTCGACGCGGGTGTGTCGAGCTCGGTGAGGAGCAGGGTGCGGGAGCGCCCGAGGACGGCGGCGACGGCATCGGTGGCATCGGTGGTACGAGGCTCCCAGACGGCTCCGAAGCCCCTTGCCGGGTAGGCGAGTTGAGGCGGGTCGGGAGGGACGGACCGGGTGAGGACCCGGGGCCAGGCGAATACGGAGGGGATGAGCAGCAGCCCGGACCCGGTCTGGTCGCGGCTGAGCGCGCAGTGCCGCCGTACGAGCCGCAGGGTGCCGTCGTCCCACCGTACGGTCTCGTGGAGTTCGCTCAGCACCCGCGCCGAACCGTGCTCGGCGACCTGGCGGGCCCGATGGAAGACATCGGCCTCCAGGACCTGCTGGATCCGGGCCCAGTAGGGGGCGAGGGCGAGCTCCCAGTAGGCCTCGACCTCGTCGACGACCTTACGGAGAACGGCGGAAGGGTCGTCATGGAGCAGCCTGAGCCGGTCGGGGTGCTCGCCTCCCGCCAAGGTGCGGATATCGTCCCGAACCTGCTCGACGGAGGTGTGGAGAACGGCGTCGAGCTCGGTGTCGAGGGTGGGGAAGGGCCCGGCGGGGGTGGGGTTGAGGAAGTCGGCGAGGTAGCCGTGGCCGGGGACCAGCGCGGCGAGCCACCCGCGATCGAGCCCGGCCCGCACGACCCGGGGCCGGACCTGGGCGACCCAACGGCGATGGGGACCGGAGTCGGGCCGGCCGCCGAGGACGCGGTAGCTGGTGACGACCTCCCACATGGGGGAGACGGCGAAGCGGGTCTGGGCGAGGTCGGCGGCGGAGAAACTGAGCCCGGATTCCAAGGGATCCACGTCCTAGCGTCCACGAGCGGCAGGGAAGAGCTGATCGGATTCGGCCAGAGCTTAATCAATGGAGGCGGAGGCGCGGCCCGGGCAGCCTCGGCGCATGCCCACTCTCACTGCCTCGTCCCTCATCCCGTCCTCCTTCCGAGGACTGCCGTCCGTCGTATGGACGATCTTCGCGGGAACGATCGTCAACAGGCTCGGCTATCTCGTGACGCCCTTCCTGGTCTTCTTCCTGGCCGCGCGCGGAGTGACGGGCACGGAGACCTCGTACGTCCTGGGAGCCCTGGGCGCGGGCAACCTCCTGGGCCCGGCCGTGGGCGGCGTCCTGGCCGACCGGATCGGGCGGCGCCCGACGATGCTGATCGGCCTGATCGGGACGTCGGCGGCGCAGGGCGCGCTGTTCCTGGCCCCCGGTGTGTGGACGATGGCGGCGGCGGCGCTGCTGATCAGCGCGGCGGGCAGCACGGTCTCGCCGGCGGCGTACGCGCTCCTCGCGGACGCCGTGGACAGCGAACGGCGCCGACGCGCGTACGCCCTGTTCGGCTGGGGAGTGAACATCGGCACGGCGGTGGCGGGAGTCCTCGGCGGCTACCTGGCGGCCCGGGGCTACTGGCTGCTGTTCGTGGTGGACGCGGGTTCGATGCTGGCGTACGCGCTGGTGGTGGCGGTCCGCCTGAAGGACCCGAAGGCCCGGAGGGCGACGGCCGAGGAGGAGACGCAGCAAGAGAAGGACGGCATCGGCTACGGAGTGGTCTTCCGGGACCGCCTCGCCCTGCTCCTGCTCCCCCTCCTCGGAGTGCAGCTCTTCGTGTACTCGCTGACCGAGGTGGCCCTGCCGCTGGCGGTCCACGACAGTGGCCTGTCGCCGGCGGTGTACGGGGCGATGGCGGCGGTCAACGCGGTCCTGGTGGTGGCACTGCAGCCGTTCGTGACGGCGAGGCTGTCGAGGTTCCCGCAGCTGGCGGTGCAGGGCGCGGGCAGCACGCTGATCGCCGGAGGAGTGGCGCTGACCGGACTGGCGGACGGGGTCGCGGGCTACACGGTGTCGGTCGTCGTCTGGTCCCTGGGCGAGGTGGTGGTGGCGGGCATCGCCGCGGGCGTGGTCGCCAACCTGGCCCCGGCACACGCACGGGGCCGCTACCAGGGCGCGTTCAGCTGGACGTGGGGGCTGGCGCGGTTCGCGGCACTCACGCTGGGAGTGGCGATGTACACGACGCTGGGCCCGTCGGTGCTGTGGTGGACGGCCCTGGTGGCGGGCACTGCCGCGGCGGTGGCGACGGCGGCGCTGACGACGAGGGTGAACGCCCGCGCGGCCCACGACCTGGCTGCGTGAGACCGGGGGCTACTTCCCCTCGGCAAGGGTGTGGGCCACGAGCGCGTTGGCGTGCCCGTGGCCCAGCCCGTGTTCGGCCTTCAGCCAGGAGACGAGCTCCATGTGCTTGGTGAGCGGCGAGGAACGGATGAGGTCCTGCCACTCGGAGATCGGCCGGCCGTGCTTCTTCTCGATGGAGGGGAAGTAACTGGCGGGACCTTTGACGACGTTCTCGGCCACGGGAGACTCCAAGGTGTTGGGGCGGACGACTGCGGACAGCAGGAGGACTCCCACCCCACCGAGAACTCATCGGTCTCCGCTCGATCAATCTCGCCGGATGTGCTCGGGGTCGATGTGCCGCCGCACCATGGGGACGGAGGCGAGCGCGGCGACGAGCAGCACGCCGAGCGCACAGGCGAACAGCAGGGGCAGCCCCTCCCAGTCCCAGTGCACGGCGCCACCACCGGTGATCAGGTAACTGGACTCGGCCAGCCACCCGGCAACGATGGCACCCCCCAGCCCCACCGCGAGCGGCAACAACACCTGCAGAACCTGCACCCCCCGCAACGTCCCTGCCCGAGCCCCCAAAAGCGCCAGCGCAGTCACCTGCGCCCGCCGCTCCATGGCCCGATCGGCCACGGACACGACGAACGCGGCCACCCCGATGACAAGCCCGAGCACCATCCCGACGGCCAGCAGACTGCGAATGACGGCGAGCTGGGCGAGCGAGTCGATGACGATCCCGACGGGCTCGACGGGGGCGGTGGGCGCGATGGCCCCGATGCCGTCGAGAACGGAGCGGATGGTGGCGGGGTCGGAGTCACTGACGAGGGTGAGGGTGCCGGAGGAGTCGGCGAGGGGGGAGGGAAGAAGGGAAGGGGGGACGATCAGAGTGCCTGAGTCGAAGACAGAAAGGTCCCAGGGACGCACGTCAATCTGCTCGTGAGGCACGGTGAACACGTCTCTCTGACCGCTCTTCATCACGAAGGGATAGCGCTCTCCGGCCTTCGGGTCGTATCTGAGTGGAGCGCGTTGGTCCCGTAGCGACATGACCTTGTCGTCCACGCATCCCGTGGCTCGCTGTGTGGACACGGCGAGCTGAGCGCAGGTGGAGACTACGAGGTCGGCATGGGGTACGTCGGTGCCGTCCAACGGATCCCAGGAGCTGTATGAGATCACCTGTGTTCGCACACCTGGCACACCGGCCAGGGCCTTTCGTTGCTCCGGCTTGAGTTGGTCCAGACGGATGTTGTACTCCTGAAGAGGTGCAGTCAGTCGACTGACCTGGTCCAGCTCAATGAGCACGCCCTGGGTCAGAGAGGCACCGAATACCAGCAACACCAGCCCGGTGACGACTCTCAGCGAGGACCCGGGGTCGACCTCGGTCCGTCGCATCGCCAAGGCCATCGGCAGCGATTTCGCTGCCTTGGCCAGTTGCCGCGCCATCCACGCTGTGATGGGTGCCAGCCCGAAAACGAGCCCGGCACCGGTCAACAGGACGGCACCTGGCACCAACAGCGAGCTGGCCGATCCCCCGGATGGGTCCCGTCCCGTGACACTGAGCAAGCAGTAGCCACCGATGATGCCCAGTCCTGGCACCAGGAGCAGCGTCCCGAACTTCCTCGGAGGCTTGTGGTCCCCAGTTCGTCGCACAGTGATGGGGGACATGGCAGCCCGCCGTGCGCTGAACTGCCCTACGAACCATGCGAGCGCCGGGCATCCCAGAACACACATGGCAAGGGTCGTCCCGGACGGCCGGCCATCCGCGGGGTACCAGTGCAAGCCAGGTAGTCCGACCCGAGCCGTGATCTCGTTGACCCCGAGATACCCCACGACCCCGATCACAGCCCCGACCGATGCGGCGGCGGCACTCTCCCCGGCATTGACCCTCAGGGTGTCCTTCAAACTGAGCCCGACGAGCCGGAGGGCGGCGAGCCGTCGAGCACGCGATTCTCCGGAGAGTCGGGCGCAGACGGAGAGGAAGATGACGAGCGGGAGCAGAACGATGCACCCGAGGGTGAAGCGCAGGATGTTGAGGGTCGACGGTTCTACGATCTGCCGCCAGGACCGCCCGATTCCGAAGCCACCCAACTCTTCCGATTCGGTCAACTCGGCTGGAGTGGTTCCAACATAGGCGTACAGGTCGTTGCTATCGCCCAATCCCTCTGGCGTGATGACGCCCGTCACTTGGCCCGGGACAAGGCCCGCCGTGCGTGGATAGGCGGCCAGGATCTCGCCTAGCTTCGGCGAAACGATCGCCTCACCGGCATTGGGAAGTTTGTCGATTCCCGGAGGCAAAGGAGTTGGCCCAGGACCCGTTCGTGCGACAAAGACCCTATGGAGGGGCTGTGAGCCATATGGCCCGCGAAGTTCCTGGTAGAGGACGTTACTCGCGCCTGGCCGTGGTTCACGGGCAGCCGTGCGGGCGTCATGAGCGGCGAGGATCGATGGAATGGTGAGGACTGCGGCAAGGCACGCCACTCCGAGCGCCGAGCCCAGCGCCATCAGGAGGAAGCGAACCCGCCCCCGGCGCCCGCTTCCCCACAACAGGCGCAATCCGAGGGCGAACGGGTTCACACCGCCACCCGCTGGGCCAAAACACCATCCGACATCGTGTACTGCGTATCGGCTCTTGTGGCCACGTCGGCGTCGTGCGTCACGATGATCACGGCGGTTTTCTGCCTCCGTGCCAGTTGAAGGAACTCATCCAACACGGCAGTCGCGTTAGCGCTGTCGAGTGCCCCGGTTGGCTCGTCCGCGAACACCACGTCTGGCCGATGGACAAGAGCGCGTGCGACCGCAACGCGTTGGCTCTGGCCCCCGGACAGCTTTGAGGTCCTGCGCCGCAGCAGATCCCCCATACCGAGTCGCCCCAGCACCTGCGCAGCGACGGCGTGGGCATGGGCCTTGCTGATGCCGGCGAGCCGAAGCGGGAGGGCTGCGTTTTCCTCGACGGTCAGTTCGGGCAGCAGCTCCCCGTATTGAAAGACGAACCCGAGTCGGGTGCGACGCAGGGCGCTCAGCTCGCCGTCAGGAAGGCTCGAGAGCGGGATTCCATCGAAGGTCACGGTGCCGTTGGTCGGTGGCAGAACCCCCGCGAGGCAATACAGCAGCGATGACTTCCCCGACCCGCTGCTGCCCATGATGGTGGCTACCTCGCCGCGCTTGAGCATGAAATCTGCGCTACTGACGGCCTGCTCTGTGCCGTAGAAGAGATCCACGCCATCGGCGCGGAGGATGGTTTCCAACGTGGTGCGCTCCAGGAGGATGGGGGGCCGCGTGGTCCGCGGCCCCAGAACCTTGACTAGTTACGTGAGAACAGCCGCTCTCGAGAGCAGTAGTCAGGCCGCAAGGAGCCCCGGTCGAGGCAAACTTGCATGCGCACTTCCTTGGTTTTCAGGACGGCGCCGTCGGTGAAGACCTTGTCGACTTTCATGTCAGCCCTCTGGATGCCCTTCAGGTCGCCCCAGGGGTATTCCTCAACCTTGACGCGGAGGTAGACGTTGTGGCCATCGTTGTCCTTCTCGTCCCGCAGCTCGCCCTTTACGTGAAGGCCGCTCGGCACCTTGGTCGTGGGCTGCCAGGCATACGTGCCGACGAACGCAACGCCTGGCGTCCGCATGACCAATTTGTGGGTTGAACTCGCCACCGCCACCCCCATCCCCCCGAAGAACAGCCCCGCGGCCACCACCGCCGTAGCGAACTTCCTCATCGATAACCCCTGTTTGGTCGAGCCGACTGGTCATCACAGAAAGTATCGGCATCACTACACACCGGTGACCGCAGTAACGTCCCTCCCTCCCATCACCCCCCGATCCAGTGAATGAGGCCGTCTCGCTGGACCCGGACGCGCTCCGGCGCGCCCCCCACCCCGTAGGAGTGATCACCGGTGCGCCTACGTGAAGGCGTGCGGCGGCAGCCCCAAAGATGCGCGCATGCGCCTTTCCTCCTCCCCTCCCTCCGTCCTTCGTCGCGCCCTTCTCCCCTTCGTCGCCGCCGTCGCTCTCCTCGGGACCGCGGGTTCCGCCGGTGCCGGTGCCGTCGAGGCGTGTGGGTCGGTCATCACCGCCCCGCTCGCCCGGCCCGTCTCCGCCGGCGATCCCTGTCCCAGCAGCGACCCCGTCGTGTGCCGGATCCGCGTGATGCCGATGGACCAGAAGGTCGAGGCCCAGCGGACCCGGATGCAGTACCACGGGCTCCTCGAGGACATGCGCCGCACGGAGGCCGCCATGCGGGAGGCGGGCGCCACGGACGAGGAGATCGCCCGTGAGCTGGTCGACATGCGGAACCAGGCCAAGGAGATCACCCGCGCCGGCATGACCCCGGAAGAGGTCCGGATCCTCGAGCAGCGGAACATCGCCAAGTACGGCAACCCGCTCGGCCCCACCGCCGACCAGCTGTACGTCAAGTACGGCTCCTGGCAGCAGGTGATCGACGCGTCGATGCGTACCAGCTACGCCGTCGACCGCGAACTCAGCCTCGAGTACCGCCCCTGCCCCGTGTAGGCGCCCATGCATGCCGGTGGGGGGGGGGGGGGGGGGGGGGGGGGGGGGGGGGGGGGGGGGGGGGGGGGGGGGGGGGGGGGGAGGGGGGGGTTTTCGTTTCTCTTTTTGGTCTCCCCCCCACGGAAG
>NZ_JBVHZJ010000019.1:55615-96278 GCF_055574655.1 Streptomyces sp. NPDC029956
CCCCTCCTCTCTCCCCTCTCTCCCCCGGTGCACCCCCCCGCCCCCCCCCCGCCCCCGCCCCCCCCCCCCCCCCCCCCCCACCGGCATTTACGGGGGAGGGCAGCACCATGCAGCCCAGAGCGGCACCCGCGTGCCCGCCGACGGGCTCGGGCTACGGGGCGGCCACCTGCGCGGTGGGCGCCTCCTCTGCCGCGGGGTCGAGGTCGGCGGAGGGCGTGACCCACTCGACCAGCTGGACCACGACGCCGTTGGGGTCGGTCAGCTGGAACAGCCGCTCACCCCAGGGCTCTTCGCGCAGCGGCATCGTGAGGGGAGCGCCCTCGGCCCTCAGTCGGGCCTCTTCCGCCGCGAGGTCGGTGACGGTGAACGCCAGGATCAGGCCCGCGGCCTGCTGGTCGCGCTGCTCGGGCGGCAGGACGTCGGTGCCCCGCCGCAGCAGCACGATGTCGACGGCGGCGTCCTCGCGGGTCAGCGATGCGAAGCCGTCGGCGGCCATGGCCACCTGGTACCCGAGGTGCGTGGTGAGGAACTCCCGGGAGGCGTCCACGTCGGCGACGGTGAGGGAGAGGGTGGAGGCGGAGACGTTCACGGTGGCTCCTCGGAAAGCAGGTCAGCAGGTCAGCAGGTCAGCGGATCAGTGGATCAGCGGGTCGGGATGTCGGCGGGCGTACAGCCGAGTAGGCGAGCAGGTGACAGGCGTGCAGCCAGGTGGTCCGTAATCAGTACGTGCGGCGCGGCGCCTGGATCCGGTGACGCGCCCCGCCGCGGCCCGTGCGCGGCAGGTCGCGCAGCGGGGGGCGCCGGGTGACGGGCGCCGGCCCGGTGTCCTGGACCGCGCCGCGCTCGGTGGTGCCGACGGACGCGGTACCGACGGACGCGGTACCGAACGCGGCGCCGAGCGCGGTACGGATCGCGGCGAGATCTTGCTTCGGCATGCGCGGCCTCTTCCCCTTTGGCTCGTGGGCCGCCCTGTGATTCCACGGGGCGATTTTTGCGACGGACGTAACTTTACGCACGACCGCGCGAGTGCGTCAAGCATATTTTTACGTCGCATGTAAGATTCGCTCATGGGTATCGAGAGCATGGGACTTCGCGAGTCCAAGAAGCAGGAGACCAGGCAGCTGATCTCCGACCACGCCACCCGCCTCTTCATGGAGCAGGGCTTCGAGCAGACGACCATCGCCGAGATCGCCACGGCGGCCCGCGTCGCCAAGAAGACGGTCACCAACTACTTCCCGCGGAAGGAGGACCTGGCCCTCGACCACCACGAGGCGTTCATCGCGACCCTGGCCCGCGCGGTCGCCGACCGGGCCGCGGGCGAGTCGGCGCTCGGTGCGCTGCGGCGCGAGTTCGCCGCCGCGGTCGAGAAGTGCGATCCCGTCGCGGGCTTCGCCGGCCCGGAGTTCGCCCGCATGGTCGCCGAGAGTCCCACGCTGAGCACCCGCCTGCGCGAACTCCACGACCTGCGCGAGGAGGCCCTCGCCGAAGCCCTGGAGGCCGTCGCCCCCGACCAGGCCCCGGATATCGCCCCCCGGGCCGCCGCGGCGCTCCTCGGTGCCGCCCACCGCCTGCTGTTCCAGCGCATCCAGGAGCTCACCCTCGCCGGTGAGCCCGACGCCCGGATCGCGGCCACCGTGGCCCCGGAGGCGGCGTACGTCTTCGATCTCCTCGAAGCCGGCCTCCCCGCCGGGAAGGGCTGACCGCCCCGGACAACGTCGAAGGCCCCGCTGCAAGCAGCGGGGCCTTCGACATCGTGCCCGGTGAGGCACTGGCGGAGGATACGAGATTCGAACTCGTGAGGGGTTGCCCCCAACACGCTTTCCAAGCGTGCGCCCTAGGCCTCTAGGCGAATCCTCCGCGGCGAACATTACATGACCGGAGAGGGTGCTCGCGAACTCGATCCTGGTGGGGGGTGGTGAGGCGCCCGGCGACGTGTCCGGCGGGGTGCTCGGTGACGTCTTCTGTCGTGTTCGGTGACGTCTTCAGCGAGGTCTCGTGCTCTCTGTCCGGGGGCGCCCGGGGAGATACCTGGTGGGGCGCCCGGGGAGGTGCCCGGTGAGGGCTCCAGCCGCATGCCCGGTGGGTGTCCGGCAGGGAGTGAGGGGGCGCGGGGCTTCGGGGTGTTCGCCATCGGGTACTCTGGGCGAAGCCCCTCACGCGGTGCTATCTGACTGAACTCCCCCAGGGCCGGAAGGCAGCAAGGGTAGGTCGGCTCTGGCAGGTGCGTGGGGGGCGCTTGCGTTCCCCTGCGGGGCGGGGCAGAGGCAGGCCGGGCGGTCGGCAGCGGCAGAAGGTCACGGCAGCGCCTGGTGCAGTACCCCGGGGCCGTACCCGCAAGGCCTGCCCGGGGCAGTCGGCCCCGGCGACAGCCGCCCCCCGGGCACTGGACCCCGGTGGCGGGTTTTTCCCGGGTTGTCGGTGGGCGCCTATAACCTCGTACATGTGTCGTCTCTCGCGCTCTACCGCCGCTATCGCCCCGAGTCCTTCGCCGAGGTCATCGGGCAGGAGCATGTCACCGACCCGTTGCAGCAGGCCCTGCGGAACAACCGGGTCAATCACGCGTACCTGTTCAGCGGGCCCCGCGGCTGTGGCAAGACGACCAGTGCGCGCATTCTCGCGCGGTGTCTGAACTGCGAGCAGGGGCCCACGCCCACGCCCTGCGGGGAGTGCCAGTCCTGCCGTGACCTCGCGCGGAACGGGCCGGGGTCGATCGACGTCATCGAGATCGACGCCGCCTCGCACGGTGGTGTGGACGACGCCCGTGACCTGCGCGAGAAGGCCTTCTTCGGGCCCGCGTCGAGCCGGTACAAGATCTACATCATCGACGAGGCCCACATGGTCACCCCGGCGGGCTTCAACGCCCTGCTGAAGGTGGTCGAGGAGCCGCCGGAGCACCTCAAGTTCATCTTCGCCACGACCGAGCCGGAGAAGGTGATCGGGACGATCCGGTCCCGGACCCACCACTACCCCTTCCGGCTGGTCCCGCCCGGCACCCTGCGCGAGTACCTGCGCGACGTCTGCGGGCGCGAGGGCATCCCCGTCGAGGACGGCGTGCTTCCGCTCGTCGTGCGCGCCGGCGCCGGTTCCGTGCGTGACTCCATGTCCGTGATGGACCAGCTCCTCGCCGGAGCCGCCGCCGACGGTGTGACGTACGGCATGGCCACCTCCCTGCTCGGCTACACGGACGGCTCGCTGCTCGACGCGGTCGTGGAGGCCTTCGCCGCCGGTGACGGCGCTGCCGCGTTCGAGGTCGTCGACACGGTCATCGAGGGCGGCAACGACCCGCGCCGCTTCGTCGCCGACCTCCTGGAGCGGCTGCGCGACCTGGTGATCCTGGCCGCCGTGCCCGACGCCGCCGAGAAGGGGCTCATCGACGCCCCGTCCGACGTGATCGAGCGCATGCAGGCGCAGGCGTCCGTGTTCGGTGCCGCCGAGCTCAGCCGGGCCGCCGATCTGGTCAACACCGGTCTGACGGAGATGCGGGGAGCCACCTCGCCCCGGCTCCAGTTGGAGCTGATCTGCGCGCGCGTGCTGCTGCCCGCCGCCTTCGACGACGAGCGCTCCGTGCAGGCGCGCCTCGACCGGCTGGAGCGTGGTGCGGCCACCGGGCCCGCGCCCGTCTTCACGCCCGGAGCGCCCGCGCCCGCCATGGGGTACGTCCCCGGGCCCGACGCCCACACGCCGATGGCCCCGCCCCCGCCGGCCCCCGCACCTGCCCCCGCGCCCATGCCCGTACAGGCTCATGCGCAGGCCGCTCCGGCACCGGTCCCCGCACCCGAGCCGGTTCAGGCGCAGCCCTCCGCTCCCCGCCCCGGCGCCTGGCCCGGTGCCGCCACGCCCGGCGGCGGCGCTCCCGGCGCCTGGCCCGGCGCTTCCACGCCCGCGGCGGCCGCCACGCCGGCCGCGCCCGCTCCCGTCCACGCGCAGCCCGCGCCGCAGGCCCCCGCGCCCGCTCCCGTCGCCTCGGGCGGCGGCGGTGACACCGCCCAGGTGCGCAACCTCTGGCCGCAGATCCTCGACGCCGTGAAGAACCGGCGCCGCTTCACCTGGATCCTGCTCAGCCAGAACGCGCAGGTCGCGGGCTTCGACGGCACGACCCTCCAGCTCGGCTTCCTCAACGCCGGAGCCCGCGACAACTTCGCGAGCAGCGGCAGCGAGGACGTCCTGAAGCAGGCCCTCGCCGAGCAGTTCAACGTGAACTGGAAGGTCGAGGCGATCATCGACCCCTCGGGCGGCGCCTCGCCGCCGCCCGCCGCGACCGGCTTCGGCGGATCGGGCGGCACCGGAGGCTTCGGCCGCCCGCAGGCGTCCGCCGCCGCTCCCGCGCCGTCCTTCCAGCAGGCGCCGCCGTCCGCCCCCGTACAGCCGCAGGCGCAGTCCGTGCCCGCGTCCGCACCGGCGCCCTCCTCCTTCCAGCAGGCCCCGCCGCCCGCCCCCGCGCCCGCGTACACGCCGCCGGCTCCGCAGCCCGTGGCGCCCGAGGACGACGTGCCGGAGGAGGACGATCCGGACCTCGTCGACTCCGCCCTCTCCGGGCACGACCTGATCGTGCGCGAGCTCGGAGCCACGGTTGTGGAGGAATACACGAACGAGTAGGGGCGTCTCGTTCAGTGGCCCGCACAAGGGGCATCCCGGTCGTCGGGCTACTCTGGCTCGCGTGAAGGTCCTCGTCATCGGCGGCGGCGCCCGCGAACACGCCCTGTGCCGCTCTCTCTCCCTCGATCCCGACGTCACCGCTCTGCACTGCGCGCCCGGCAACGCCGGAATCGCGGAGGTCGCCGAGCTGCACCCCGTCGACCAGCTGGACGGCCACGCCGTCGCGCGCCTGGCCACCGAGCTCGGCGCCGGCCTGGTCGTCGTCGGCCCGGAGGCCCCGCTCGTCGCCGGTGTCGCCGACGCCGTCCGCGCGGTCGGCATCCCCGTCTTCGGCCCGTCGCGGGAAGCGGCGGAGCTGGAAGGCTCCAAGGCGTTCGCCAAGGACGTCATGGCCGGCGCGGGGGTGCCCACCGCCCGCAGCTACGTCTGCACGACCCCGGAGGAGATCGACGAGGCGCTCGACGCCTTCGGCGCTCCGTACGTCGTGAAGGACGACGGCCTCGCCGCCGGCAAGGGCGTCGTCGTCACCGACGACCTCGCGCAGGCCCGGGCCCACGCGCTCGCGTGCGACCGGGTGGTCATCGAGGAGTTCCTCGACGGCCCCGAGGTCTCCCTCTTCGCCATCACCGACGGCACCACCGTCCTCCCGCTCCAGCCCGCGCAGGACTTCAAGCGTGCGCTCGACGACGACGAGGGCCCGAACACCGGCGGCATGGGCGCCTACTCGCCGCTGCCCTGGGCCGACCCGAAGCTGGTCGAGGAGGTCCTCGCGACCGTCCTCCAGCCGACCGTCGACGAGCTGCGCCGCCGCGGCACGCCGTTCTCCGGCCTGCTGTACGCGGGTCTGGCGATCACCGGCCGCGGCGTCCGGGTCATCGAGTTCAACGCCCGCTTCGGCGACCCCGAGACCCAGGTCGTCCTGGCCCGGCTCCGCACCCCGCTGGCCGGTGTCCTGCTGAACTCCGCCAACGGCACCCTGGACGACCAGGCCCCGCTGAGCTGGAGCGACGAGGCCGCGGTCACCGTGGTCGTCGCCTCGCACAACTACCCGGAGACCCCGCGTACGGGCGACCCGATCGAGGGCCTCGACGAGGTCGCCGAGAAGGACGCCCCCCTCGCGTACGTCCTGCACGCCGGGACGAAGCGGGACGGCGACGCGATCGTCAGCGCGGGCGGCCGCGTCCTTTCGGTCACCGCGACCGGAACGGACCTGGCGCAGGCCCGCGAGCGTGCCTACGCGGCGGTCGGCCGTATCCGCCTTGACGGCTCCCAGCACCGCACCGACATCGCGCGGAAGGCCGCCGAGGCCTGACAGGGCCGCTGATTTCTCGTGCGGCCGTGCGGTGGATCGTACGGCCGCACGAAATCCATCACCTTTGCCCAAAGCCATACCTTCGAGTGACGGCTGGGCCATCCGCATGACGTCCGCCGAAGCCCCAACTAGGGTGCGGCGAAGGCGTTCCGGCACTTGGCCCACCGGCATTGCGATGTCGGTGGCGGGTGCCACAGTGGGGGAGTGAGCAACACCGCCACAGGCAGTCCCGACGTGGGCAGGAGGGGGTGATGTACGGCGTGTCCGGTACCGGTTCCGTTGTCGGCGAGGAGTGGGGAGCGCGCGCCGCGCGCTCCCGGGCCCTCGCCGTCCTCCGGGTCCGCGGCAGGGCGCTGGGCCTCGCGGTCCTGCCCGCCGCCGTGGCCGTCGTCCTCTACGCGGGCGGGGTCACCGGCCACTTCACCGGCTCCGGCTGGGACGCGGCCCGCTGGACGGTGACCGTCCTCGCGGTCGTCGTCCTGCTCGCCGCCACCGCCGTCGCCCTCGTCGTCGCCCGGGCCCGTCCGGCCGCCACACCGACGGTGGAGCTCTCCGAGACCGCCGCCCCCGACCTCTACCGGCTCGTCCGGGACCTGGCCGACCGGCTCGACGTCCCGGCGCCCGCCGCGATAGCCCTGACCCCGGACTGCGACAGCTGGCTCGAGGACCGCACGCACCGGGCCCACCGCGCGCTGCGCACACCGGGCGGCGACGGGGAGGGCGAAGGCGCCCCCGTCCTCGTCATAGGTTCGCCCTTCCTGTGGTGGATGCGCGTCGGCGAGCTCCGGGCGGTCCTCGCCCCCGTCGTCGCCGGTACGGGCCCTGCCGCACACCCCGACATAGCCGCGGCCCGCCGCTTCGTCCGGGGCCTGGACGCCGCCGTGGCCGTGCCGGAGACCCCCGGTCTCGACCCGGTCCGCCGCCTCGGCGCACACGGCGTCGGGCAGGTCGCCCGTGTCCTCCTCCGCGCCTGTCGCGGGCACGTCGCCGAGATGGAACGCGGGGTCGCCGCCGCCGGCTCGGAGCGCGCCCAGGCCGTGGACTACGGCGTACGGATCGTCGCCCAGGAGCAGGTCGGCCTGGCGTACGCGGGCTGGGACCGGCTCCTGACCCGAGTCGCGCTGCCGGCCTGGCGGATGGGCCGCTGGCCCGCCAAGCTCGACGCCGGTGTGGTCTCCGCCCTGACCGAGCTCTCCCGCCGCGACCGGCTCGCGGACGGCTTCTCCTCCCGGCTCGGCGAGCGCCCCGCCTGCGACCTCCTGGAGGAGCCGGGAGCGGTCGACGAGGCCACCTCGCTGCTCGCCGCCCGTCTCTTCCACGGCGGGCCGGCCGAGCCCGGCCCGGACTGGTCCCCGGTGGAGTGGAGCCAGTACCCGGAGGAGGTCGTCGACCGGAAGTGGCGCACCGACGCGGCCCGGCTGCACCGGGTCCTCGACGGCCTCGGACTGGCGGAGTCCGCCGCCGCGGGCGGGGGCGGTGAGGGCGTCTCCGACGGCCCGACCCTGACCCGGGTGATCGCCCACCTCTCCACGGAGCCGACGAAGCCCGTCGACTCCGATGCCGACTCCGATGCCGACTCCGCCGCTGACTCCGAAACCGCCGCTGACGCCGGTGCCGGTGCCGGCGTCGATGGGGCAGCCTTTGAGGACGTGCCCCGGGAGCACTCGTTCCCGGTGGACGACACCCCCATCACCGCCGCCGACACCGCTGCCGCCGACACCGGCATCGCCGCCGACGTCGACACCGTGTCCGCCACGGACCTCGACCGTGACCTCGGCCGTGACCTCGACCTCGGCACCGGGGACGACGAAGTCACCGGGGACGACGAAGTCACCGGGGACGACGAAGGCGACGAAGAGGCCGTCAACCCCGCCGCCGAGGCGCTCGCCGCCGCGCTCAGCGTGCTCCTCGCGCGTGAGGAGGCCGCCCGGGAGGCGCGCGTGGTCGCCACCGCCCTGACCGCCGAGGCGGCGGCCCGCGGCGCCGAGAAGGGCGCCGAGAAGAAGGACGACCGGCACTCCGGCACCGCGCCCCCCGTGGTCGTCAGCGGCCCGGACGGCCCGCTGCCGCTCTTCCCGCTCCAGCCGCCCCGCTCCGGACGCGACCTGCTCGCCGACCACGTCACCGCGATGGTCTGCTGCGCGGCCGTGGACACCGCCGAGGCAACCCCCGGTCTCGACTGGCTCGACGGTCCCGCGCTCCTCGTCGGCGGCGAGCGGGCGACGGACCTCGGCCCCCGCGTCCTCGCGC
This sequence comes from Streptomyces sp. NPDC029956, assembly GCF_055574655.1. NCBI lineage: Bacteria > Bacillati > Actinomycetota > Actinomycetes > Kitasatosporales > Streptomycetaceae > Streptomyces > Streptomyces sp. NPDC029956. The sequence continues at coordinate 63,774 of NZ_JBVHZJ010000019.1, forward strand.
TCGTCGAGGAGGGCGACCCGGAGCCGCTGCGGGTCTGGCTGGCCCGCACGGGGGTGCGGGCCGAGAAGCCCGTACGCCTGGTCTGAAGCCGGTCCGAGCTGGTCTGAGGCCGGTCCGGTCTGAGGCCGGTCCGAGGCCGGTCCGAGGCCTCCGGGGAAGCCCTGGAGGCCGGCTGGAGACCACCCCCGTTTCGGAGCCCCGTCTTCCACTCTCGCCAATTCACGACGAACGGTGACGGAGTGCGTGCGTTATGTGATGTGCTGGAGACCGCCACTGACAGAGGCACGCACCAGGAGCCCGAACCAGAGGCACGAACCGGTACAAGCAGACAGGCACTGACCAGCCGACCCGGGGGAGTCGAGGGAGGGGCGCAGCATGGGGGCGGATCAGATCAGGCGGTGGGAGTCGGGTGCGCTGGCGCACGCCGTCACCGATCCGTTCGGCCAGGGCCCGCTGCCCTGGCTGCGCGGTTCCGAGAACTACTTCGACGACACCGGGCAGATGGTCCCCTGGTACGCGGACGAGATCCTGGCCCGGGGCGGCAGCGGCGGCCCGCGCACGGCCGACGACGTCCGGCGCCAGATCAAGGGTTTCGCCTCCGACGGAGCCGTGGCGCCGGGCGAGTCGATCGATTTCCACATCACGGTGGACCCGCCGCAGCAGTTCTCGGTCGACGTCTACCGGATCGGGCACTACGGCGGCGACGGCGCCGCGAAGATCACCACGAGCCCGCGGCTCTCCGGGATCGTCCAGCCGGCCCCGCTGACGGCCGACCGCACGGTCTCCTGCCACCACTGGTGGCAGTCCTGGCGGCTGCAGGTCCCCAGCTACTGGTCGATCGGGGCGTACGTCGCAGTCCTCACCACCGCCGACGGCTACCGCTCGCACATCCCCTTCACGGTCCGCGACAACCACCCGGCGGATCTGCTCCTCGTCCTCCCGGACGTGACCTGGCAGGCGTACAACCTCTATCCGGAGGACGGCCACACCGGCGCCAGCCTCTACCACGCCTGGGACGAGGAGGGCCGGCTGCTCGGCGAGCAGGACGCCGCCGTCACCGTCTCCTTCGACCGTCCGTACGCGGGCGCGGGGCTGCCGCTCCACGTCGGGCACGCGTACGACTTCATCCGCTGGGCCGAGCGCTATGGATACGACCTGGCGTACGCCGAGACCCGCGATCTGCACGCGGGCCGGGTCGACCCGAGCCGCTACCGGGGCCTGGTCTTCCCCGGGCACGACGAGTACTGGTCGGTGCCGATGCGCAAGACCGTCGAGCTCGCCCGCGACCAGGGCACGTCCCTGGTCTTCCTCTCCGCCAACACCATGTACTGGCAGGTGGAGCTGGGGCCTTCGCCGTCCGGGGTGCCGGACCGGCTCCTCACCTGCCGCAAGCGCCGCGGCCCCGGCCGGCCCGCGCTCTGGCGCGAGGTCGACCGGCCCGAGCAGCAGCTCCTCGGCATCCAGTACGCGGGCCGGGTGCCCGAACCGCACCCCCTGGTCGTACGGAACGCCGAGCACTGGCTCTGGGAGGCCACCGGCGCCGGTGACGGCGACGAGCTCCCCGGCCTGGTCGCGGGCGAGGCCGACCGCTACTTCCCGCGGACGGCGCTCCCCGAGCACCAGGGCCGCATCCTGCTCGCCCACTCGCCCTACCGCGATGGCGAGGGGGCGCTCCGGCATCAGGAGACGAGCCTCTACCGGGCGCCCTCGGGAGCCTGGGTCTTCGCGTCCGGCACCTTCGCCTGGTCGCCGTCGCTCGACCGGCCGGGCCATGTCGACGCCCGGGTCCAGCGCGCCACCGCGAACCTCCTCGACCGGATCTGCAAGAGGGACTGAGCGGGGGGTCACAGGGCCGGGCGGCCGGGGCCGCCCGGATGTGCGAGAGAATCGGACTCGCTCCTGGATCAACCTACGCGGAGGAACCGTGTCCGGATTCGTAGAAAAGCCCGAGCCCGTCCAGGTCCCGGGCCTCACCCATCTCCACACGGGCAAGGTGCGCGACCTGTACCGGAACGAGGACGGCGACCTCGTGATGGTGGCGAGCGACCGCATGTCCGCGTACGACTGGGTGCTGCCCACCGAGATCCCCGACAAGGGCCGGGTGCTCACCCAGCTCTCCCTGTGGTGGTTCGACCGGCTCTCCGACCTGGTCCCGCACCACGTCATCTCGACCGAGCTGCCGGCCGGCGCCCCCGCCGACTGGGCGGGCCGCACCACGGTCTGCAAGTCGCTGAACATGGTCCCGGTCGAGTGCGTGGCCCGCGGCTACCTCACCGGCTCCGGTCTCCTCGAGTACGACGAGTCCCGCACGGTCTGCGGCCTCGCGCTCCCCGAGGGGCTCAGCGACGGCTCCGAGCTGCCCGCCCCGATCTTCACCCCGGCCACCAAGGCCGCGGTCGGCGACCACGACGAGAACGTGTCGTACGAGGAGGTCGCCCGTCAGGTCGGCTCCGAGACGGCCGCGCTGCTGCGGCAGACGACCCTCGCCGTGTACAGCCGGGCCAGGGACATCGCCCGCGAGCGCGGGATCATCCTCGCGGACACCAAGTTCGAGTTCGGGTTCGACGGGGAGACGCTCGTCCTCGGCGACGAGGTCCTGACCCCGGACTCCTCGCGCTTCTGGCCGGCGGACCAGTGGGAGCCGGGCCGTGCCCAGCCCTCGTACGACAAGCAGTTCGTCCGGGACTGGCTGACCTCCCCGGCCTCCGGCTGGGACCGCAAGAGCGAGCAGCCCCCGCCGCCGCTCCCGCCGGAGATCGTGGCCGCCACGCGCGCCAAGTACCTGGAGGCGTACGAGCTGCTGACCGGCGAGTCCTGGTCCGACAGCTTCTGAGCCCCCGACGCGTGTGCCCCGAGGTGTGTGCCCGTTCCCCGGCGTACGCCTCGGGGCGCACCGCGGGAACGGAATGGAACGGGACACGAGAAAGCCCCCGGTCGATTCGACCGGGGGCTTCTTCATGGAGCGGACGACGAGATTCGAACTCGCGACCCTCACCTTGGCAAGGTGATGCTCTACCAACTGAGCCACGTCCGCATGCGCCTTGGCGCGGAGCTAACTATACCCAACCTTTCGCCTGCGCGAGACGCACCGCCGTGTGCCGGTTCTCGGCACCGAGCTTCGCGGCCGCCGACGAGAGGTAGTTGCGGACGGTTCCGGGGGAGAGTGACGCGCGCCGGGCGATCTCCGCGACGGGTGCGCCGTCGGCGGAGAACTCGAGGACCTCGGCCTCCCGAGCGGTCAGCGGGGAGTCCCCGGCGGCGATGGCGTCGGCTGCCAACTCCGGGTCCACGTAACGGTTTCCGGCGTGCACGGTACGGATGATCTCGGCGAGCCGCTGGGCGCTGACGGTCTTCGGGACGAAGCCGCGGACGCCGGCCGAGAGGGCCCGCTTGAGGTGTCCGGGGCGGCCGTGACCTGTCACGATCATGGTGCGGCAGCCGGGCAGTTCGTCCCGCAGGACTGTGGCGACCCTCACACCGTCCGCCCCCGGCATCTGCAGATCGAGGACCGCGACGTCGGGGCGATGGGCGCGGGCCATGGCGAGGGCCTCGGGCCCGGTCGCGGCCTCGGCGACGACGACGAGGTCGTCCTCGAGACCGAGCAGTGCGGCGACCGCGCCACGGATCAGATGCTCGTCGTCGGCGAGCAGCACGCGTACGCGCGCGGGTGCAGGAGTGGACGCGGGTACGGGTCCCGGCACAGGCGCGGCTCCGGGCGCGGTCATCGCCGCACCCCCGCCCGGGCCACCGGAATCCGGGCCGTCACGAGGAACGTACCGCCGTCGCCCGGCCCCGCTTCGAGGGTCCCGCCGACCGCGGCGAGCCGCTCCCGCAGCCCCACGAGCCCGGTGCCGGGCCCCGAGCCGGCGCCGACCCCCTTCGTCCCGCCGCTCGCGGTCCCGCCGCTCGCGCCGTCGTTCTCCACCGTCAACAGCACCGTGTCCTCCTTCTCCCGCACGGCGATGGCGCAGCGCCGCGCGTCCCCGTGTCGCAGTACGTTCGTCGTGGTCTCCCGGACCACCCACCCGAGCGCCGCCTGGACCTCGTCGGGCAGGTCGAGCGCAGGCCCCGGGGAGTCGACGGAGCAGTCGATCCCGGCCGCGTCGAGCACGCCCCGCGCGCCCTCCAGCTCCACCCGCAGGTCCGCCTCGCGGTAGCCGCGCACGACGTCCCGTACCTCTCGCTGGGACTCCTGCGCGATGCGCTGCACCTCGATCATCTGGTCGACCGCCTCGGGGCGTTCGCGCCGCGCGAGCTGGACGGCGAGCTCGCTCTTGAGGGCGATCACGGAGAGGTTCCGGCCGAGGATGTCGTGCAGGTCGCGCCCGAAGCGCAGCCGTTCCTCGGCGACGGCGAGCCGGGCCTGCACGTCGCGCGCCTCGCGCAGTTCGAAGACGACGCCGAGCACCCAGAGCGACAGCCGGACGGTGACGGCGAGCCAGCCGGTGAGGGAGACGGCGGTGAGCACGGACGCGATGCTCTGTTCCGCGCCCCGGCCGGTGAGAGGTACGAGGACCAGGAGGACCCCGGCGAGCAGGGCCTGGTGAAGAGCCACGGTCCGGCCGGGAAGGATCAGGCAGTGCCCGGCGAAGAAGGGCACGAGCGCCGCTCCGAGCATCGGAGGGAGCAGGTCCGTCAGGTCGGCGGTGGCCGCTTCGAGGAGGACGGCTCCGGCGGTCGCCGCCGCGACCGCCGCGGCGGGAAGCACTTCGCGCGGCGGGAGCACGGTCCCGGGCTTGAGGTAGGTGTCCATGGCGCGGCGCAGGAAGCGGTGGCAGAGAACCCCGTTGGCGAGGTTGAGCAGCGGGGCGACGACGACGAGGAGCAGCGGGGCCTCGTGCCGGATCGGCCGGATCAGGAGCAGGAGGCCGAGGACGAGGACGGCGGCCCACAGCAGCATGTACGCGGTGACGCGGGTGTAGAGGTCGACCTTGGCGAGGCCGCTCCGGCCGTTCCAGCTCTTCACGGGCCTCTTCACGTGCCTCTTCACGGGCGCGGGTCCGTCCTCTCTCGGTCTCGCGCCGGGTTCCTCAGCGCCGGGGTTCCCAGCGGAACCACCGCTGGACAGCAAACACCGAGACCACGGTCCAGGCCACCGTGACGGCCGCCGCGCCCAGCAGGTCTCCGGCTTCCACGCCGCCCGACCAGCCGGCCCGTACGAACGTCATGACCCCGGTCACCGGCAGCAGTTCGCAGACGGACGCGAGTCCGTCGGGAAGCATCGAGAGGGGGACGAAGAGCCCGGAGCCGAGGGAGGAGATCAGGACCAGCGGCAGCGCGGTGAGCTGGGCGCTCTCGGGGGTGCGGGTGACGGCCGAGGTGGCCGCGGCGACGGTGGTGAGCAGGATGCTGCCGAGGACGACGCCGGCGAGGAGCAGATCGGGCCGGGCGGGTACGGGCAGGTCGAGGACGGCGATGCCGCCGATGGTGAGGACGGCGCTCTGGGCGAGGACGAGCGTGGTGGCCGGCAGCGCGATCCCGGTCATGATCTCGGGGTCGGTCGGCTCTCCCGTGCGCAGCCGTTTGAGGACGAGGGCTTCGCGGCGGGCGGCGAAGGCGGCGACGAGGTTGCTGTAGACGCCGATGAGGAGGGCCATGCCGATGGCTCCGGTCACGGCGACCTCGGCGATGCTCGTGCCGGCCTTGCCGAGGTCGACGCTCTTCAGGGAGCTGCGGACCGCTTCCACCATGAGGAGGGGGACGAGGAGGGCGCCGAAGAGTGCGGTGCGGTTGCGGACGAGGAGCGTGAGCTCGGCCCGCCCGAGGGCGAGGAGCCGCTTGCGGGAGGGGAGCCGCCCTCGGAGCGGCGTTCGGGGAGGGAGCGGCGTATGCGAAGGACGTGGCGTACGCGACGGTCGTGGCGTACGCGAAGGAAGCTGTGCGCCGGGAGGGAGGGGTGCGCCGGGAGGGAGCGGCGTGGGCGGGGGGAGCTGGGCGGGGGAACTCATCGAACGGCCTCCGGTTCCGGGGTCCGGGCTTCTGTCACGGTGTCCGCCGCGGCGGCGATGTCGAGGAAGGCCTCTTCGAGCGAGGCGGAGCGGGCGTCGAGCCCGTCGAGCCGTACGCCCTCGTCCCGGGACCAGTCGAGCAGCGTGGCGAGGTCGTCCTGGAGGGATTCGGTACGGATCTCCACCCGCCCGCCGTCCTCGGCGGCCCGCAGTCGCAGCGGGAGCCGGGCGGCCGGGACCCCGGTGGGGAGGGTGAAGCGGATGCGGGCGGGCCGGGCGGCGGTGACCTCGGCCGGGGTGCCGGAGAGGACGATCTCCCCGCGGTGCATGATCGCGAGCCGGTCGGCCAGGGCTTCGGCCTCCTCCAGGTAGTGGGTGGTGAGCAGCACGGTGGTGCCGCCGTCACGGAGGGCGCGGACGAGTTCCCAGGTGTCGCGGCGGCCCTCGGCGTCGAGGCCGGTGGTGGGTTCGTCGAGGAAGAGGACCTCGGGGCGGCCGAGGAGGGCGAGGGCGAGGTCGAGCCGGCGTCGTTCGCCGCCGGAGAGCTGCTTGACCCGTACGTCCTCGCGTCCGGTGAGGCCGGTGGCGCCGAGTGCTTCGGCGGCGGGGCGGGCATGGGTGGTGCAGTCCGCCCACATCCGTAGGGTTTCGGCCACGGTCAGTTCGGAGGGGAAGCCGCCCTCCTGGAGCATCACGCCGATCCGGGGGCGGACGGCGGCCCGTTCGCGGTACGGGTCGTGGCCGAGGACGCGGACGGTGCCGGCGCTCGGGGCGGCGAGGCCTTCGAGGAGTTCGACGGTCGAGGTCTTCCCGGCGCCGTTGGTGCCGAGGAGGGCGAAGATCTCGCCGTGCGGGACGGTGAAGGAGATGCCGCGGACGGCCTCGAAGTCGCCCGAGTAGCCCCGGCGCAGGCCTTCCGCTTCGATCGCGTTGGTCATGTGTCCAGGTTTCCGGCGGCGGGGTCCGTCCGGCAGTGCGCGCTGTCACCACCCGCTTCTGACAAATGTCATGGGGCGGACCGGGGTTCGCCGGATCGCTCGCGATCAGGAGACACGACGAAGGCCCCGGTTCCAGAGAACCGGGGCCTTCGATCTGGAGCGGACGACGAGATTCGAACTCGCGACCCTCACCTTGGCAAGGTGATGCTCTACCAACTGAGCCACGTCCGCATTGCTGCCGCTCAGCTCTCACTGGGCGGTGCGAGCACCACTCTACCTGATGCACCGGAGTGCTTGGTCTTGCGATGCAGAGCGGGTGACAGGAATTGCACACTGCGCCTTCCCCCTGGAAGGGGGATGTTCTACTACTGAACTACACCCGCACGCTGCGTGAGGTGGGGCTTTGCGGCCTCGCCCCTCGGCGTGTTCCAGACTTTAGCGGATCATGGGGGGTGCAATGCAAATCGGCTCCGGCGCGCCGCGTCGGCGGCCGGGGGCCGGCCCGCTCAACTCGCGGCGCGGAAGGCCTCGTAGACCCGCTTCGGGATCCGGCCGCGGGCCGGCACCTCCATCTTGTTGGACTGCGCCCAGGCGCGGACCGCCGCCGGGTCGGGCGCGAGGGAGGTGTGGGTGTACGACTCCAGGGAGGCGCTCCGGCCGGTCACGGCCTTCGCCGGCAACTTGCGTCCGGCGGCGAGGTACGGGGCGAGTGCCTTGCGGAGTTTCTTTGCATTGGCAGCATTCAGGTCGATCTCGTACATCTTCCCGTCGAGGCCGAACGCGACCGTTTCAGCCGCTTCTCCGCCGTCCATGTCGTCGGAGATTGTGACCACCACACGCTGAGCCACGGATATCGGTCCTTTCCTGCGGTCGGTACCGCAGAGGGGGCGCTTGTGGCGCCTCTGACGTGCGGCGATGCCGACCGTACGGCTGTGCCGCGACAATGCTGATTTCTTCTCGATTCCTTTGTACAGCGGTGGGCGTCGCATTGTGAAGCCCTGGCAATTGTTTCAGCGTGTCCCGCCGCAATGAGGTCCGCAATATTTCACTGGAATTTTGCGTGGGTGTGCTCCCGTGGGGGCGTCGGTCGCGATCCCTGGCGGGGCGCCGCCCTGGCCTGGCTTTTGTAGGATCCTTCAGATCTCTACCCGCGTAGAATTTGGAGACAGGTACGCTGAGGGAACCGCCCACGCAACACACCACCGGGAGTGCCAGTGGCACGCGTCGTAGTCGACGTCATGCTCAAGCCGGAGATCCTCGACCCTCAGGGGCAGGCGGTGCAGCGTGCACTGCCCCGCCTGGGATTCGCCGGAATCGCCGACGTCCGTCAGGGGAAGCGTTTCGAGCTGGAGGTGGAGGGACCCGTCGACGACGCCGCCCTCGCCCGCATCCATGAGATGGCCGAGACCTTCCTTGCCAACACCGTGATCGAAGACTTCATCGTGAAGGTGGAGTCGTGACCGCACGCATCGGCGTCGTCACGTTCCCCGGAACGCTCGACGACCAGGACGCGCTGCGTGCCGCCCGCCTCGCGGGCGCCGAACCCGTATCGCTCTGGCACCGCGACAAGGACCTCAAGCAGGTCGACGCCGTGGTCCTGGCCGGCGGTTTCTCCTACGGCGACTACCTGCGGGCCGGAGCCATCTCCCGCTTCTCGCCGGTGATGGAGACGATCATCGAGCAGGCGAAGGCGGGCATGCCCGTCCTCGGTATCTGCAACGGCTTCCAGATCCTCACCGAGGCGCACCTGCTGCCGGGCGCGATGCTGCGCAACAACCACCTCCACTTCATCTGCCGCGACCAGAAGCTGCGGGTGGAGAACGCGGAGACCGCCTGGACCTCGGACTACACCGAGGGCCAGGAGATCGAGGTCCCGCTCAAGAACATGGACGGCCGGTACGTCGCCGACGAGCGGGTGCTCGACGAGCTCGAGGCCGAGGGGCGGGTCGCCTTCCGCTACCTGGACATGAACCCCAACGGCTCGCTGCGTGACATCGCGGGCATCACCAACGCCGCGGGCAACGTGGTCGGCCTCATGCCGCACCCCGAGCACGCCGTCGAGCCGCTCGTCGGCACGGGCAAGACGGACGGCCTCGGTTTCTTCACCTCGATCCTCAAGAAGCTGGTCAACGCCTGATGAGCCTCGACACCGTCAAGCACGCGAGCGAGACGCCGGACAGCGAGCAGCCCTGGAAGGAGCTCGGCCTCAAGGAGGACGAGTACGCGCGCATCCGCGAGATCCTCGGCCGCCGACCCACCGGCGCCGAGCTCGCCATGTACTCCGTCATGTGGTCCGAGCACTGCTCCTACAAGAGCAGCAAGGTCCACCTGAAGCAGTTCGGCGAGAAGGTCCCCGAGAACGACGCCATGCTCGTCGGCATCGGTGAGAACGCCGGCGTCGTCGACGTCGGCCAGGGGTACGCGGTCACCTTCAAGGTCGAGTCGCACAACCACCCCTCGTACATCGAGCCCTACCAGGGCGCGGCCACGGGCATCGGCGGCATCGTCCGCGACATCCTCGCCATGGGCGCCCGTCCGGTCGCGGTCGTCGACCCGCTGCGCTTCGGCGCGGCCGACCACCCCGACACCAAGCGCGTGCTGCCCGGTGTCGTCGCCGGCATCGGCGGCTACGGCAACTGCCTCGGCCTGCCGAACATCGGCGGCGAGGTCGTCTTCGACGAGTGCTACCAGGGCAACCCGCTGGTCAACGCCGGCTGCATCGGCGTGATGAAGCACGAGGACATCCACCTCGCCAAGGCCTCCGGCCCCGGCAACAAGGTGATCCTGTACGGCGCCCGCACGGGCGGCGACGGCATCGGCGGCGTCTCGGTCCTCGCGTCCGAGACCTTCGACGACACCAAGCCGACCAAGCGTCCGGCGGTCCAGGTCGGCGACCCCTTCCAGGAGAAGCTCCTCATCGAGTGCACCCTGGAGATCTTCAAGGAGAAGCTCGTCGCGGGCATCCAGGACCTCGGCGGCGCCGGGCTCTCCTGTGCCACGTCCGAGCTGGCCTCCGCGGGCTCCGGCGGCATGCACGTCGACCTCGAGAAGGTCCACCTGCGCGACGCCACGCTCTCGCCCGAGGAGATCCTCATGAGCGAGTCGCAGGAGCGCATGTGCGCGATCGTCGAACCGCAGCACGTCGACCGCTTCCTGGAGATCTGCGAGAAGTGGGACGTCATCGCGGTCGTCATCGGTGAGGTGACCGAGGGCGAGCGTCTGGAGATCTTCTGGCACGGCGAGCAGATCGTCGACGTGCCGCCGCGCTCCGTCGCCCACGAGGGCCCGACCTACCACCGGCCGTTCGCGCGTCCGGACTGGCAGGACGCGCTGCAGGCCGACGACGCCGGCAAGCTGCCCCGGCCGCAGACGGGCGAGGAGCTGAAGGACCAGGTCCTGAAGCTGGTCTCCTCCCCGAACCAGGCGTCGAAGTCCTGGATCACGGACCAGTACGACCGGTTCGTGCAGGGCAACACGGTCCTGGCACAGCCCGAGGACGCGGGCATGGTCCGTATCGACGAGGAGACCAACCTCGGCGTGGCCATGGCGACCGACGGCAACGGCCGGTACGCCAAGCTCGACCCGTACACGGGGGCGCAGCTCGCGCTGGCGGAGGCGTACCGCAACGTCGCCGCCTCCGGTGCGAAGCCGCTGGCCATCTCGGACTGCCTGAACTTCGGTTCGCCCGAGGACCCGGCCGTGATGTGGCAGTTCGCCGAGGCCACCCGTGGTCTCGCGGACGGCTGCCTCCAGCTCGGCACCCCGGTGACCGGCGGCAACGTCTCGCTCTACAACCAGACCGGTGAGGTCGCGATCCACCCGACGCCGGTCGTGGCCGTCCTCGGTGTGATCGACGACGTCAACCGCCGTACGCCGATCGCCTTCGCGGAAGAGGGCCAGCTCCTCTACCTGCTCGGCGACACGCGTGAGGAGTTCGGCGGCTCGGCCTGGTCCGAGGTCGTCCACCAGCACCTCGGCGGTCTGCCGCCGGCCGTGGACCTCGACCGGGAGAAGCTGCTCGGCGAGATCCTGATCTCGGCCTCGCGCGACGGCATGATCGACGCCGCGCACGACCTGTCCGACGGCGGTCTCGTCCAGGCGGTCGTCGAGTCCTGCCTGCGGGGCGGGAACGGCGCGCGCCTGGTCGTCCCGGAGGGCCTGGACGCGTTCACGTTCCTCTTCAGCGAGTCGGCGGGCCGTGCGGTCGTGGCCGTTCCGCGCAGCGAGGAGCTCCGCTTCACCGACATGTGCGGTGCGCGGGGCCTGCCGGCGGCGCGGATCGGTGTCGTCGACGGAGACGCCGTCGACGTCCAGGGTGAGTTCGCGCTCTCCCTGACGGAGCTGCGCACGGCGCACGAGGCGACGATTCCGGCCCTGCTGGCCTGATACGGAGCACCGGGGAAGCCCCTGTCCGGACCGAAAGGTCCGGGCGGGGGCTTTCGCGTTCTCCTCTTGCGAGTGATTACGTAATTACGTAATCTCAACGGTATGGAGCTGGAAGAGCGGGTCGCCGCGCTGGAACGGCGTATCGCGGCCCTGGAGAACGCGGCCGGAAGCACGGCCGAAGGCGCGGCAGGATGCACGGCCGAAAGCCCGGAGCGCCCCGCATCCGAGGCCACCGACAGCCCGCTCTGGGCCCTCGAAGGCCTCAAGGCGCAGCTCGCGGCGGACCCGGGGGACCGGGGCGAGGACGGTGCGGTCGTCTTCACCGGAACGGTCGGGCTGCCGACCCGGGAGCGGTACGAGTGGCAGTTCGGCGCCTTCACCGGGCAGCTGTTCGAGGAGGACTGGGCGGACGCCGCCGAGTCCTTCGCCGCGCTCGGTCATCCCGTACGGCTCCGTCTGCTGCGGGAGATCCTCGGCGGCCGGCGCACGGCCGCCGAACTGGCGGACCTGGAGGAGATCGGCACGACCGGCCAGATCTACCACCACCTGCGCCAGCTGACCGGCGCGGGATGGCTCAGGACCGTCGGACGCGGTCGCTACGAGGTCCCGGGAGCCCGGGTCGTCCCGCTCCTGGTGGTCCTCACCGCGGCCCGCCCGTAACCCACACCACGATCCACAGGGGGAAATCCGGATGTCCTCGCGCAAACTGGTGGCGGCTCTCCACCGCGTGCTCTGGCTGGCGTTCGTCGTCCAGGTGATCGCCTCGTTCGTCGTCGAACTGCCGTACCCGTACTGGGCGGGCTGGCTGCCCGTGATCGTCGCGATGCTCCTCGGCATCGGTCTCTCCCGGACCGCCCGCAGCCGGGTCATGGCCACGCCCCGCGCCACGGTCGAGGTGGACCCGCCGGTCACCGGCCTCTGGTCGGCGCTGAACAGCCCGGCGGACCGGACGCCCAGTCACGGCACCCACCAGCTGGGCCAGACGTACGCGATCGACATCACCCGGGAGGACGAGGCGCGGCCCCGCCCGGGCTTCGCGTGGCTGTGGCCGGTGGTCCGGCGAAGCGAGGACTTCCCGGCGTTCGACGCGCCGCTGCTCGCGGTCGCCGACGGGACCGTCGTGCACGCCGAGGACGGCCAGCGCGACCACCTCAGCCGCAGTTCGCTCCTCGGTGTCCTCTATCTGCTGCTGATCGAGTCCGGCGCGCGGAGCATCGGGGGAGCCCGCCGGATCACCGGGAACCACCTCGTCCTCGACCTCGGCGACGGTACGTACGCGATGTACGGGCATCTGAGGCGCGGCTCCCTCGCCGTCCGCCCGGGCGACCGGGTCACGGCCGGCCGGGAACTCGCCCGGTGCGGGAACTCGGGCAACTCCACCGAGCCGCACGTGCACTTCCAGCTGATGGACGGCCCGGACGTGGACACGGCGAGCGGCGTGCCGTTCACCTGGCGCGGTGTCGGCGTACCGAAGAACGGCGAGCGGTTCGAGGTGCCGCGCGACTCCGTCTACCCGGCCTGACCCCAGAAGGCGTCGGAGACGTCGATGTCCTCGACGCACTCGTCGATGTCGGAGATCTTGCCGCCGATGATGGTGAAGACGAGAGCGCCGTTCATCTCGATGCCCATGCCCTTGTCCTCGCGCGTGGCGTAGAACCGGTTCGCCGCCACGGCATGGCCGCGCCCGTCGACGGAGACGCTCTGCAGCTCGACCCGCATCTCGCCGCGGGTGAGTTCGAACATCTTCCGGTACATGTCGAGGACGTTGTCCCGGCCCTTGATGTGCCCGGATATCTGGCTCTCGCCGGGCGAGTGGTGCGTACAGTCCGCCGTCATCAGCTCGCCGACGGCCTCCATGTCTCCCTTGGTCCACGCGGCGAAGCCCCGGCGGATCAGGGCGGCGTCAGGGTGCTCAGCCATCGCTCATCGACCCCTCTCGGTCGAACGGGTGCGCTGCCGGAAGCCCTCCCCCTACCAGTCTCCGACTACCCTCGCCCCCATGCCACCGGCCAAGAAGCGCACCCGTCGCTACGACCCCGTCAGGACCAGGGCAGCCGTGCTCGCCCAGTTCGCCCATGTCCGGGAGGCGGTCGCGGCGCTCACGCCCGAGCAGCTCGACCGGCCGACCCGGCTGGGGGAGTGGACGGTACGGGACCTGGCGGCGCATCTGACGATGGTGCTCGCCTCGATGGCCCGGAAGCTCGGGGAGCCCGAGCCGGCCCACCGGGAGCTCACCCTGCTCGACTGGCCCCTGGCCACGGCGACGGAGGCGGCGAGCATCGACGAGGACACCCGGGCGATCGACACGGCCGATCTGCCGGCGCTGTTCGCGGAGACGGCCGCGCGGTACGAGGCGGCGCTCGCGGGCGTCTCCGACGAGCGGCTGGTCCCCACCCGCTTCGGCGCGATGACCGTGGGCGAGTTCCTCGTCACCAGGACCGTCGAGCTCGTCGTCCACACCGACGACCTCAACGCCGCGACCGGCGCCGGCGTCCCCTACGACCGGCAGGCCCTCGCCGCCTGCACCCGGCTGCTCGCCGACGCCCTCGCGGCGAAGGCACCGGGCGGGGCGGTCGAGGTGCGGATCCCGCCGTACGCGGTGGTGCAGTGCGTGGAGGGCCCCCGGCACACCCGGGGCACCCCGCCGAACGTGGTCGAGACCGACCCGCTGACCTGGATCCGCCTCGCGACCGGGCGGGCGGAATGGGCGACGGAGCTGGACGAGGCCCGGGTCGGCGCGAGCGGCGAACGGGCCGACCTGAAGGACCTCCTGCCCCTGATGGGCTGAGACGACCCGCCGGAACCGGCTCCGGCGGAACCGGAACCGGCCGCGGAACCGACTTCCGCCGCGGCCCGTCCCACCGTCATGCAGACGCCGACGCCGCGCACCCTCGCATCCGCCGCATCCGCCGCCGCCCTGGCCCTCCTCCTCGCCGCCTGCGGCACGGAGGGAGGCACCACGGGAGCGGGCTCCGGCTCCGGTTCCGACACCGTCTCCCCCGACCTGCCCGTCGCCGGTACCCACTGGACGATCGGCGCCGTCACGCTCGACGGCCGCAGGTCCGCCGCCCCGGACGGCGCCCGCGTCGAGTTCGGCGCGGACGGCCGCGCCCGCGGGAACAGCGGCTGCAACACCTTCGGCGCGACCGTCGCCGTGCAGGGGGACACCCTGACCGTCACCCCGCAGGAGATCACCGAGATGGGCTGTCCCGGGGACCGGCAGCGCTTCGAGACGGCGCTGGTGGAGGCCTTCACCGGCCCGCTCAAGGGGAAGCAGAAGGGCGAGGCCCTCACCCTGACCTCCCCGGACGGCCGCAACGGCCTGGAGCTGACCGCAGAGGCGGACCTCCCGCTGCGCGGCACCACCTGGAAGATCGACGGGCTGATCTCGGGGGACACCGCGTCCTCGCTGCCCGCCGGCAGCGGCGAGAAGGCCCGTCTCGTGCTCGGCGCGGACGGCCGGGTCACCGGGAACCTGGGCTGCAACAACTTCTCCGCGACCGCCCGTGTCGAGGGGAAGACGCTCACGATCGAGGGCCCGGCGGCGACCACCCGGATGATGTGCACCGGCCCGCAGATGCAGCTGGAGACCCGGTTGTACGAGCTCCTCGACGGTCCGTTGACCTATCGCCTGGACCACCGGTCGCTGACCCTCGCCAATGCCGAGGGCGAGGGCCTGGGGGCGACAGCGGCCAGCGGGGCGAAGGCGACCCCCGGCGCGACTGGCTGATCCTCCGAGGGTGCGGGCGGAACGGAGGGCCAAGAGCCCCCGGCGTCCCGGTGAACGACCCTCTCCAGGGTGCCCTCCGTCACATCGCGACGGAACTGCCGTCCTGGTACGAGCGTCCGCTCGGGAGGGGTCCGGGCCGGGAATCCCTTACCGCGCCTGCCTCGTAGCCCTCTCCAAGCCGGAGATGATCATTTCGTGCGATCGCACGAGCGAGGGGGGTCCCGCATTTCCTCAATTCGGACCAGTGGTCGAGCCCGTCTACACTCGGAAACGTGCCACGTGGTGACGGTCGACTCAATCACGACCTGCTTCCCGGTGAGAAGGGCCCCCAGGACGCTTGTGGCGTCTTCGGTGTCTGGGCTCCGGGTGAAGAGGTCGCAAAGCTCACGTACTTCGGGCTCTACGCCCTCCAGCATCGGGGCCAGGAATCCGCGGGAATCGCGGTCAGCAACGGCTCCCAGATCCTCGTCTTCAAGGACATGGGCCTCGTGTCCCAGGTCTTCGACGAGACCTCTCTCGGTTCCCTCCAAGGTCATATCGCGGTCGGTCACGCCCGCTACTCGACCACCGGGGCCTCCGTGTGGGAGAACGCGCAGCCGACGTTCAGGGCAACCGCCCACGGCTCGATCGCGCTCGGCCACAACGGCAACCTGGTGAACACGGCGCAGCTCGCCGAAATGGTCGCCGACCTGCCCAAGAAGGAAGGCCGCAGCACCCGTGTCGCGGCCACCAACGACACCGACCTGCTCACGGCGCTCCTCGCCGCCCAGGTCGACGACGAGGGCAAGCCGCTCACCATCGAGGAGGGTGCCGCCAAGGTCCTTCCCGATGTCCGGGGCGCCTTCTCCCTCGTCTTCATGGACGAGCACACGCTCTACGCGGCCCGTGACCCGCAGGGCATCCGCCCGCTGGTCCTCGGCCGCCTGGAGCGTGGCTGGGTGGTCGCCTCCGAGTCCGCCGCCCTCGACATCTGCGGCGCCAGCTACGTCCGCGAGGTCGAGCCGGGCGAGATGATCGCGATCGACGAGAACGGCATCCGCACCTCGCGATTCGCGGAAGCGAAGCCCAAGGGCTGTGTCTTCGAGTACGTGTACCTGGCTCGCCCGGACACCGACATCGCCGGCCGGAACGTGTACCTCTCCCGCGTGGAGATGGGCCGCCGCCTGGCGAAGGAGGCGCCCGTCGAGGCCGACCTGGTGATAGCGACTCCGGAGTCCGGCACCCCGGCCGCGATCGGCTACGCCGAGGCCTCGGGCATCCCGTTCGGCGCGGGTCTGGTGAAGAACGCCTACGTCGGGCGCACCTTCATCCAGCCCTCCCAGACCATCCGCCAGCTCGGCATCCGGCTGAAGCTGAACCCCCTCAAGGACGTCATCAAGGGCAAGCGCCTGGTGGTCGTCGACGACTCGATCGTCCGCGGCAACACCCAGCGCGCCCTCGTCAAGATGCTCCGCGAGGCCGGCGCGGCCGAGATCCACATCCGGATCTCCTCGCCGCCGGTGAAGTGGCCCTGCTTCTTCGGCATCGACTTCGCGACCCGCGCGGAGCTGATCGCCAACGGCATGTCGATCGAGGAGATCGGCAAGTCGCTGGGCGCGGACTCGCTCTCGTACATCTCGATCGACGGGATGATCGAGGCGACCACGATCCAGAAGCCGAACCTCTGCCGTGCCTGTTTCGACGGCGAGTACCCGATGGAGCTGCCGGACCCCGAGCTGCTCGGCAAGCAGCTCCTGGAGACCGAACTGGCCGCGGGTCCCGCTGCCACGGCGGCCTCCGACGCGCTCCGCCGCCCGTGAGCGCCGTCGCCCGTAAGACCCCGCTGCAACCGCAGTACGACACGAAAGTTCCCAGCCATGCCTGAGACCACCGGTGCCAGCTACGCGTCCGCGGGCGTCGACATCGAAGCGGGTGACCGCGCCGTCGAGCTCATGAAGGAGTGGGTGAAGAAGACGCAGCGCCCCGAGGTCCTCGGTGGCCTCGGGGGCTTCGCCGGCCTCTTCGACGCCTCCGCCCTCAAGCGCTACGAGCGTCCGCTGCTCGCCTCCGCCACCGACGGCGTGGGTACGAAGGTCGACATCGCCCGCCAGATGGGCGTGTACGACACGATCGGCCACGACCTGGTCGCGATGGTCATGGACGACATCGTCGTCTGCGGCGCCGAGCCGCTCTTCATGACCGACTACATCTGCGTCGGCAAGGTCCACCCCGAGCGGGTCGCCGCCATCGTCAAGGGCATCGCCGAGGGCTGTGTCCTGGCCGGCTGTGCGCTGGTCGGCGGCGAGACGGCGGAGCACCCGGGCCTCCTCGGCCCGGACGACTTCGACGTCGCCGGCGCGGGCACGGGTGTCGTGGAGCACGACCGGCTGCTCGGCGCCGATCGCATCCGTACGGGGGACGCGGTCATCGCCATGGCCTCCTCGGGTCTTCACTCCAACGGGTACTCGCTCGTCCGGCACGTGGTCTTCGACCGCGCCGGCATGACGCTCGACCAGCGGGTCGACGAGCTCGGCCGGACGCTCGGCGAGGAGCTCCTGGAGCCCACGAAGATCTACTCGCTGGACTGCCTGGCCCTCACCCGGACGACGGACGTCCACGCGTTCAGCCACATCACGGGCGGCGGTCTGGCGGCCAACCTGGCCCGGGTGATCCCGGACGGCCTGCACGCCACGGTCGACCGTTCGACCTGGGCGCCGGGCGCGATCTTCGACCTGGTCGGCAAGGCCGGTCAGGTGGAGCGCCTGGAGCTGGAGAAGACCCTGAACATGGGTGTCGGCATGATGGCGGTCGTGCCGGCCGAGTTCGTGGACGCGGCCCTGACGACGCTGGGGGACCGGGGCGTCGAGTCCTGGGTCGCGGGCGAGATCACCGAGCGCGGCGCGCACACCACGGGCGCGGAGCTGGTCGGGGACTACGCGAAGTAGTCCTCGGCGGTACGAGGTGACGGGGCGCTCCTGAGGGAGTGCCCCGTTCGCGTCGGGGGGAGCCGCCCCCGTACGGGTCGTACAGGGCCCTGCGGCGCCCGGACGCGGACAGCACAGAAACCCGGCCGGGTGATCCCGGACCGGGTTTCTGCCATGCGATTCAGAAGGTCAAGCGCGACGCGGGGACGCACTCGGACCGGACTCGTCGTCCTCGTCCTCGTCGTCCTCGTTATAGAGATCCGCGTACTGGGCGTACGGGTCGTCTTCCTCGTCGTCGTCCTCGAACGGCTCGCCATTCGGCGGCTGGTTCGAAGTCGAAGCGCCCAGCTCATTGGCCAGACGCGTCAGGTCTGTCCCGCCGCTGCTGTACTTCAGCTGGCGGGCGACCTTGGTCTGCTTGGCCTTTGCCCGGCCGCGCCCCATGGCTCGACCCCCTCGGTGACGGGGCTCGATGGCCCCAGAGTCTTGACACGCGTTCATGATTCGGAACGGACTCTCGAAAGAGAGACCGGTCCGTAGGGCTTCAACGGTACCTGTTTCCGCGGGTCTACGGTACGCCGCGCGCATCACATACCCCGGTACAGAACCATCGAGGCGCCCTTTCCTCGCTGGTCAATCGCGATTTTAACCTCTTCTTGAGGGCCGACCCGCCGAGGGGCGTGAGGGAAGTCTCCCCGTGGCCGCTTCACGGCCCTCCCGTGGACGCCTCACGGTCACCCTGCGGCGGGTCGGCCCCCGGCACGGCTCAGGCGCGTCGCGCGTCCGCCATGCGCTGCTCGGCGATCCGGTCGGACGCAGCGGCCGGCGGAATCCCGTCAGCCTTCGCACGTGCGAAGATCTCGAGCGTGGTGTCGAAGATCTTCGTCGCCTTCGCCTTGCAGCGGTCGAAGTCGAAGCCGTGCAGCTCGTCGGCGACCTGGATCACGCCTCCGGCGTTGACCACGTAGTCGGGCGCGTAGAGGATCCCGCGCTCCACGAGGTCCTTCTCGATGCCCGGGTGGGCGAGCTGGTTGTTCGCCGCTCCGCAGACGATGCTCGCGGTGATGAACGGGACGGTCTCCTCGCTCAGCGCGCCGCCGAGCGCGCACGGCGCGTAGATGTCGAGACCCTCGACGCGGATCAGCGCCTCGGTGTCGGCGACCACGGTGACCTGCGGGTGCTTGTCGGTGATCCGGCGCAGCGACTCCTCGCGCACATCGGTGATCACGACCTCGGCGCCGTCCTCGAGGAGGTGCTCGACGAGGTAGTGGCCGACCTTGCCGACGCCGGCGACGCCGACCTTGCGGCCGCGGAGCGTCGGGTCGCCCCAGAGGGTCTGCGCGGAGGCGCGCATGCCCTGGAAGACGCCGAAGGCGGTGAGGACGGAGGAGTCGCCGGCGCCGCCGTTCTCGGGGGAGCGGCCGGTGGTCCACTTGTTCTCGCGGGCGACGACGTCCATGTCGGCGACGTAGGTGCCGACGTCGCAGGCCGTGACGTACCGGCCGGCGAGGGAGGCGACGAAGCGCCCGTAGGCGAGGAGGAGCTCCTCCGTCTTGATCTTCTCCGGGTCGCCGATGATGACGGCCTTGCCGCCACCGTGGTCGAGTCCGGCCATGGCGTTCTTGTACGACATGCCGCGGGCCAGGTTGAGGGCGTCGGCGATCGCCGCGGCCTCGGTGGCGTACGGGTAGAAGCGGGTGCCGCCGAGGGCGGGGCCGAGGGCGGTGGAGTGGAGGGCGATGACGGCCTTGAGGCCGGTGGCGCGGTCCTGGCAGAGCACGACTTGCTCGTGGCCACCCTGCTCCGAGTGGAACAAGGTGTGCAGTACATCAGCAGGAACGCCGGTCACATCGGTCACGGTGGTGACTCCCAAGTACGAAGCGGCGGTTGCGGACCTCCCTGTGGGTGGGGGAGGACCAGTTCGGCAAGAGAGTAAGTCCTACCTGGGCGTAGATCGGCAGCAGTGCTCAGGATCACCCCCTCCCGGAGTACCTCCGTGGAAGGATTCGCGACATGTCGGTCGCCTCCTCGGTCCTCATTCCCTACGCGTCCTATCTGCGGGTGTACGAGCCGCTGGCCGCGTTCCCCGAGCCGGAGCGGACCCACTGGGCCGGGTACGCCCGCCGGCCGCGCACTCCGGGGGCGCAGGAGGAGCTGCGGCGCTCGCTGGCCGACCTGCTGCCGACGCCACCGGTCCCGGTGCCGGTCCACGAGAGCGGGGAGGCCTTCGTCGCCCATCTGGGCGGGGTGGTGGTGATCTGTCCGTGGCGGACCCGGCTGCGGGGGTGGCTGGCGCTCCAGGAACTGGCCGGCCAGTTCCCTGGGCCGGTGCTCGACGCGATGCTGCCGCCGGTCGTGCGCGTCCAGGTGGAGAGCGACTACGAGCGCTGGCTGAGCAGGAACCCGGACGCGCGTCCGTGGATCCGTACGGCGGTCTGGCAGGTGCCGCTGCGCTGGTTCGCGCTCTTCGGGGACGAGGACCGGGAGTACGAGCCGGGAGAGCGGCCGTCCGGCGCCGACGCGGGCGCCGACGGGGCCGGTGCGGCCGGCGTGTCCGGTGTGGCCGGTGCGGGCGCGAACGGGGTGGGGAAGGCTCCGGTGCTGCGCTACCGGACGACGATGGCGCAGGCGCGCCGCCGTCTCGCGCGGGCGCTGCGGGCCCTGCGGGAGTCGATCGACGACGGTCCGATGACGGAGGGCCTGATCGACGTGGGGCGCTGGCTGGAGGAGTTCCATCCGCGGGCGCTCGTGGAGCTGGACTTCGGCGGTCTGGTGCACGCGCTGCCGGAGGAGTGGCTGGCGGCCGACCGGTCGGCGGCGCAGCTGGCCGAGGGGTTCGCGGCGCTGCGGGCCGGCGACGGTGAGCGGGCGAGCGACGCGTACGGGCGGCTCGCGGAGCGCTGGCGGGCGGTCAGGGATCTTCGCTTCGCGAATTGACATCAGCCGGGCATCTTCGTCAGGTCGGTATCGACAAGACATGTCCGACGGGTGTAAATGATCTTCATGGTTGTCCGGATACCGCCTGCCCGGTTTTGAATGCCGAGCGGTGTCGGGTCTTTCGGCACCTGCTGGGCGGGGACGTTGGTCCCGATCCGGGCCTTTGGCTCAAGCGTGACGGACAGCACGTAACGCACCCTTGCGTCCATCACCCACCCTCGTGCCAAAATAGGACAAGGAGTCCGGGGAGGGTTCCTTCCGTCCATCTATGGGCGGAACGCTCAGCATTGCACTCTATGGGGGGTCTGAGGACTCCTGATCGCCCTGTGACTGATCGTCACAGTGGCGTGACTGTCCGTTATGGCATGGTCCATCGACTTCCGCCGCTGATGAACACCTGCGAGGGCAATTCCATCGGTTTGGCCGACGTGGCTGGACGGATGGTGTAGTTGTAGTGCCGAGGACAAGCCGTTCGTCCTATAACCGACTCGGCCCGCTTCTGCCATTTCGGGCAACGCGGGTCAAGGTGCAGAATTTAGAGGAAAGAACCGAGATGGTTCGGTTCTCCCGAGGAGGCCGCTCATGACCGCTCGCACCCCTGATGCCGAGCCGCTGCTGACCCCTGCCGAGGTTGCCACGATGTTCCGTGTGGACCCGAAGACGGTGACCCGTTGGGCGAAGGCCGGGAAGCTCACGTCCATCCGCACCCTGGGTGGGCATCGCCGGTACCGCGAAGCTGAGGTTCGCGCTCTGCTGGCGGGTATTCCGCAGCAGCGCAGCGAGGCCTGAGGTCGCGCAAACACCCCGCAGTACCCGCAGTACCCCGTAACACCGGGCCTGTCCGGATCCCCCAATCCGGTCGCCCACACCTAGCTCTGCCGACGGATTCCTGCCCCAACAGGCCTTCGTCAACGATCGCGCTGGACTCCGCCGGGTCTGGCGCGATCTTCTTTTGTGTCCGGCGCCACTCTTCGGAGAGCGGTGCAATTGCACATATTAAATCGGACCGGTGTAGGGAGGGTGTAAGTGAAGCGGTTTCTGAAACTGCCTCAGTGACTCCCGTCACACTGGCGAACTCTTGCCAAAGAACAGCCTCCCACTTCGCGGAACGGCCTCGGCCCGCCGTTGGTCATGGGTCGCTGGGACTTTCGTCCCCACTGCCGCCCGCCGGCGCCGCGGGCCCGTCCGCCCGGCCTTCCTGCCCTTCGGGCCCTTCTCCGGGCCTCTGCGGTCCATCGCAGGGCCCCTCCGGTCCTTCCTCGGGCCCCTCGGGCTCCGGAAGGTCCATGGAGAGCCGCAGAAGGCGATGGCAGACCACGCAATGGCGGGTGAGGTGTCCGTACCGGGACGCGGCCGCCAGATGGGCGCGCAGCAGTGCTCTCGTCTCGTGCCGTGCTGCGGATGCCGCGGCCATGCGCGACCACCTCCGGTGTGGGCCCCCGAATCCCTGATGTCCGGGGTACCGGCGGGCGCGTGGCCCCGTCAAGACACGGAACACAAAGAAAGGCCCGCATCTCGCGATGCGGGCCTTTCTTGAAGGCGAACCTGACGGGACTTGAACCCGCGACCTCCACCTTGACAGGGTGGCGAGCTAACCAACTGCTCCACAGGTCCTTGCGTGCTGCCCCTCGTAAGTGGCTGCGAGGAACACTGTACAGCAGGTCAGCGGTCCGGTCGAACTCACCGACGGGCGCCCCGCCAGGCCCTGCCGTCGAACTCCCGTCTGCCCCGCGACAGGAGTTCGACGACCGGACCTAGGGCGCCGCCGCGTCGATCGCCTTCACGATCCGCTTGTCCGAGATCGGGTACGCCGTGCCCAGCGCGTGCGCGAAGTAGCTCACCCGCAGCTCCTCGATCATCCAGCGGATGTCGGTCACCTCGGACGGCACCGGGCGGCCCTTGGGGAGCTGTTCGAGCAGCCAGGCGTACTCGTCCTGCATCTCCTGGACCTTCTCCATCCGGGTGGTGTCCCGCTGGACCCCGGTCGGCATCTGCTGGAGCCGCCGGTCCACCGCCACCAGATAGCGCATCAGGTCCGGGAGCCGCTTCAGACCCGTCCGGGTGACGAAGCCCGCCGGCATCAGCCAGGCCAGCTGGGCGCGCACGTCGGTCAGGTTGTTGATCAGCGCCAGGCTGTTCGTCGACTTCAGCCGGCGCTCGCACGCCTGCCAGGCCGCCAGGATCTGCTGGACCTGGCCCACCGTCCGCACGGTCGTGTCCACCAGGTCCGCGCGCACCTTGTCGAACAGCTTCCTGAACGACTCCTCGTCCCACGCCGGGCCGCCGTGCTCCGCGATCAGCTTGTCGGCCGCCGCGGTGGCGCAGTCGTCGAAGAGGGCCTGGATCGAGCCGTGCGGGTTCGAGGACAGGGCCAGCTTCTGCTGGTTGGTCAGCTTGTCCGAGGCGAACTTCGCCGGGTTCACCGGGATGTTCAGCATGATCAGCTTCCGGATGCCCCGCCACATCGCGAGCGCCTGCTCGGCCTCCGTGTCGAAGAGCCGTACGGCGACGGTCGCGCCCTCGTCCACGAGCGCCGGGTACGCCTTGACCGGCTGCCCGCCCCGCTTGGTCTCGAAGACCCTCGTGAGCGTCCCGATCGTCCAGTCCGTGAGCCCCGTGCGCTCCAGGGAGGGACCGGAACCGTCCGGGCCCGCGGTGGCCGCCGCGGCAGCCTGGGAGAGGGCTTTGCGGGCCTTCGGGCGCAGCTGCAGCCGCAGCGTCTCCAGGTCCTTGTCCTCGGCGAGCTTCCTGCGCCGCTCGTCGACGATCCGGAAGGTCACCTTGAGGTGCTCGGGGACCTTCGCCCAGTCGAAGTCGTCGGCCGTCACCGGCACGCCGACCATCCGCTGGAGCTCGCGGGCGAGCGCCCCCGTCAGCGGCTCCTGCACGGGCACGACCGCGTCGAGGAAGCGGGACGCGAAGTTCGGCGCGGGCACGTAGTGGCGGCGGATCGGCTTCGGCAGGGAGCGGATCAGCTCGGTGACGACCTCGCCGCGCAGACCGGGGATCTGCCACTCGAAGCCGTCGTCGGTGACCTGGTTCAGGACCTGGAGCGGGACGTGGACGGTCACACCGTCGGCGTCCGCGCCGGGCTCGAACTGGTACGTCACCCGGAACTTCAGCGGACCCTGCCGCCAGGAGTCCGGGTAGTCGTCCTTGGTGACCCCGGCGGCCTTCTCGTTGATGAGCATCTCGCGCTCGAAGTCGAGAAACTCCGGTTCCTCGTGGCGCTTGTGCTTCCACCAGGAGTCGAAGTGGGCTCCGGACACGACGTGTTCGGGGACGCGCTTGTCGTAGAAGTCGAAGAGCGTCTCGTCGTCGACCAGGATGTCCCGGCGCCGCGCGCGGTGTTCCAGCTCCTCGACCTCGGTGAGGAGCTTGCGGTTGTCCGCGAAGAACCTGTGGTGGGTGCGCCAGTCGCCCTCGACGAGCGCGTTCCTGATGAACAGGTCGCGGGAGACCTCGGGGTCGATCCGGCCGTAGTTGACCTTGCGGTCGGCGATGATCGGGACGCCGTACAGCGTCACCTTCTCGAAGGCCATCACGGCCGCCTGGTCCTTCTCCCAGTGCGGCTCGCTGTACGTCTTCTTCACCAGGTGCTGGGCGAGCGGCTCGATCCACTCGGGCTCCACGCGCGCGTTGACCCGGGCCCAGAGGCGCGAGGTCTCCACCAGCTCGGCGGACATGACGAAGCGCGGGGGCTTCCTGAAGAGCGCGGAGCCGGGGAAGATCGCGAACTTGGCGCTGCGGGCACCCAGGTAGTCGTTCTTCGCCGTGTTCTTCCCGCCCTCCTTCCCGGCGTCCTTCACGTCCTTCATGCCGATGTGGCTGAGGAGGCCGGCGAGGAGCGAGACGTGGACGGACTGCTCCGGCGCGTCCTCCTCGTTCACATGGATGCCCAGCTGCTTCGCGACCGTCCGCAGCTGCGCGTAGATGTCCTGCCACTCGCGGATGCGCAGGAAGTTCAGGTACTCCTGCTTGCACATCCGGCGGAAGGAGCTGGAGCCGCGCTCCTTCTGCTGCTCGCGGACGTACCGCCACATGTTCAGGAAGGCGAGGAAGTCGCTCGTCTCGTCCTTGAACCGGGCGTGCTGCTGGTCGGCCTGCGCCTGCTTCTCCGCCGGCCGCTCGCGCGGGTCCTGGATGGAGAGGGCGGCCGCGATCACCATGACCTCGCGGACACAGCCGTTCTTGTCGGCCTCCAGGACCATCCGGGCGAGCCGCGGGTCGACGGGCAGCTGGGCGAGCTTCCGCCCCTGCTGCGTGAGCCGCTGCCCCCGCTTCCCCTCCTGGGGGGACTTCTCCTCCGGTTCGATCGCCCCCAGTTCCTGGAGGAGCTGCACGCCGTCCCGGATGTTGCGGTGGTCCGGCGGGTCGATGAACGGGAACTTCTCGATGTCGCCGAGACCGGCCGCGGTCATCTGGAGGATGACGGAGGCGAGGTTCGTACGGAGGATCTCGGCGTCCGTGAACTCCGGCCGGGTGACGAAGTCGTCCTCGGAGTACAGCCGGATGCAGATGCCGTCGGACGTACGGCCGCAGCGGCCCTTGCGCTGGTTGGCGCTGGCCTGGCTGACCGGCTCGATCGGCAGTCTCTGCACCTTGGTCCGGTGCGAGTAGCGGGAGATGCGGGCGGTGCCCGGATCGATCACGTACTTGATGCCGGGGACGGTCAGCGAGGTCTCGGCGACGTTCGTCGCGAGGACGATCCGGCGGCCGGAGTGCGCCTGGAAGACCCGGTGCTGCTCGGCGTGGCTCAGCCGCGCGTAGAGCGGGAGGACCTCGGTGTTGCGCAGCTGCCGCTTGAGGAGGGCGTCCGCGGTGTCACGGATCTCGCGCTCTCCGGAGAGGAAGACCAGGACGTCGCCGGGGCCCTCGGACTGGAGTTCGTCGACGGCCTCGCAGATCGCGGTGATCTGGTCGCGGTCGCTGTCCTCGGAGTCCTCTTCGAGGAGGGGCCGGTAACGGACCTCCACCGGGTACGTACGGCCGCTGACCTCGACGATCGGTGCCTCGCCGAAGTGGCGGGAGAAGCGCTCGGGGTCGATGGTCGCGGAGGTGATCACGACCTTGAGGTCGGGGCGCTTGGGGAGCAGCTGGGCCAGGTAGCCGAGCAGGAAGTCGATGTTGAGGGACCGCTCGTGGGCCTCGTCGATGATGATCGTGTCGTAGGCGCGCAGCTCGCGGTCCGTCTGGATCTCGGCGAGCAGGATGCCGTCCGTCATCAGCTTCACGAAGGTCGCGTCGGGGTTCACCTGGTCGGTGAAGCGGACCTTCCAGCCGACGGCCTCGCCGAGCGGGGTCCTCAGCTCCTCGGCGACCCGCTCGGCGACCGTGCGGGCGGCGATCCGGCGGGGCTGGGTGTGCCCGATCATGCCCCGGACGCCCCGGCCGAGTTCCAGACAGATCTTCGGGATCTGGGTCGTCTTTCCCGACCCGGTCTCACCGGCGACGATCACGACCTGGTGGTCGCGTATCGCCTCCAGGATCTCGTCCTTCTTCTGCGAGACGGGCAGCTGTTCGGGATACGTGACCGCGGGCACGCGGGAGGCGCGCCCGTCGACGCGCTCCTTGGCCTTGGCCGCCTCGACGGCGATCTCGTCCAGGACGGCCGCGCGGGCCTCGGGCTTGCGGATGCGGCGGGCGCCTTCGAGACGGCGGCCGAGCCGGTGGGAGTCCCGCAGCGAGACCTCGGCCAGGACGGACTGGAGGGCGGCGAAGGAAGTAGACATACGGAATCCAGGATCGCACCTGCGGCCGAGAAGCGGCGAACCGATTTACGAGTGGCTCGCCCGGGGGCCGTGAAGAGGGGTGCGTACTATTTCGGACACGTCGACCGGACCGGAGAGGTTTCGCATGTTCTGCACCGCCCGTGTGCCGGTGGCGTTCGCCGCGCTCGTGGCGCTGGTCCTCGGACTCCTGGCGTGCGGTGCGACGACGGCCACGCCCGCGGGGACGGCCCCGGTCGTCCTGGGCGCCGCCGTCCCCGGCTGCGACCCGGGCCACCCCGTCGACGAGGGGGCCGCAGGTCCCGTCGTACCGCCGCGTGCGCACGGTTTCGCGGAGCTGCTGCCCTCGCTCGCCGCCGACCGGACCCCCTGCGGGACCCGGGAGCCGGATCCGGGCGGCCGGGGCGCGGCGCCGGGGCGGGAGCCCCCCGCGCGCGCACCGCTGTCTCCCGTGGAGCTGTCCGTCCTGAGGGTGTAGACGGACGGCCGCCTCCGCCGTCCCTCCCGCCTCCCTTCTCCTCAGGAGCAGTTCCGCATGCCCAAGTCCAAGCCGCTCGTGATCGTCGCCGGGGTGGCCGTCGCCGCCGCCCTGCTCGGGGTCGTCTCGTACACCGCCACCAAGCCCGCGTCCCCCGGCGCGTCCGGCTCCTCCTCCGTCGCCGAGGTCTCCGCCGACCCGTCCGCCGGCGTCTACGCCGAACTGGAGGCGTACGCCCGCCGCGACGCCTCCGACAAGCTCGCCCTCGGCCGCGCCGACGCGCCCGTCGTGCTCATCGAGTACGCCGACTTCAAGTGCGGCTACTGCGGGAAGTTCGCCCGGGACACCGAGCCGGTCCTGATGAAGAAGTACGTCGAGGACGGGACCCTGCGCATCGAGTGGCGGAACTTCCCGATCTTCGGCGAGGAGTCGGAGGCGGTCGCCCGCGCGTCCTGGGCCGCCGGGCAGCAGGGCCGGTTCTGGCAGTTCCACAAGGCCGCCTACGCGGAGGGCGCCAAGGAGAAGGGCTTCGGCAAGGACCGGATCGCGGCCCTGGCGAAGGAGGCGGGCGTGCCCGACGCGGCCCGGTTCGAGAAGGACAGCGAGGGGGCGGCGGCCCGCGCGGCCGTGAGCGCCGACCAGGAGCAGGGCTACTCCCTCGGCGCCACCTCCACGCCCTCCTTCCTGATCAACGGCCGGCCGATCGCCGGCGCGCAGCCGCTGGAGACCTTCACCGAGGTGATCGAGGCGGCGGCGAAGGCCGCCAAGGACGCCAAGGACGCCAAGGACGACAAGGCACCGAAGACGGCCGAGCCGACCGGCGGCGCCACGAAGCCCGGGGCGGACTCGGCGCGGTGACCTCCGGCATCGGCTATTTCGCCGCCTTCCTCGGCGGCCTGCTCGCCCTGCTCAGCCCGTGCAGTGCCCTGCTCCTGCCCGCCTTCTTCGCGTATTCGATCGACACGCGCGCGAAGCTGGTGGCCAGGACCGGCATCCTCTACGCGGGTCTGGCCACCACTCTCGTCCCGCTCGGCGCGGCCGGCTCCTTCGCGGGCCGTCTCTTCTACGGCCACCGGGAGCTGCTCGTCACCGTCGGCGGCTGGCTGATCGTCGGCCTCGGTGTCCTGCAGATCCTCGGCCTGGGCTTCGCCTCCCGGCGGATCGCGGAGGCGAGCGGCCGGATCCGGCCCACGTCGGCGCTCTCCGTCTACGCCCTCGGGCTGGTCTACGGCCTCGCAGGCTTCTGCGCGGGTCCGATCCTCGGCAGCGTCCTGACGGTCGCGGCGCTGAGCGGCAGCCCGGCGTACGGGGGACTCCTTCTCGCCGTGTACGCGCTCGGCATGGCGGTTCCGCTGTTCGTGCTCGCGCTGCTCTGGGAGCGGTACGACCTGGGCCGCCGGTCCTGGCTGCGCGGCCGGCCGCTCCGGGTGGGCCCGCTCACGCTCCACTCGACGTCGCTGCTCTCGGGCCTGTTCTTCGTGGCCCTCGGGACGCTCTTCCTGGTCTTCGACGGGACGACCGCGCTGCCGGGCCTGCTGTCGGTGGACGACTCGTTCGCGGTGGAGCAGCGGGTGGCCTCGCTCGGCCGGGCGGTCCCGGACTGGGCGCTGCTCGTCGCGGTGGTGGCCGTGGTGGCGCTGGTGCTCGCGTTGCGGGGCAGGCGGGGGAGCCGCTCGCGGGAGCGCGAGGAGATGTGACGGTACGGGGAGGGGGCGCCGGCCTCCTCCCCGTACGCTTCTCCGCGTGCAGACACACGAAGAAGGCCCCGTTCTTTCGAACGGGGCCTTCTGTTTGTGGCTGGGGCCGGGGTCGAACCGGCGACCTATCGCTTTTCAGGCGATCGCTCGTACCAACTGAGCTACCCAGCCACGAAGCCGTTTCCGGCTTCAGCGACTCTGACGGGACTTGAACCCGCGACCTCCACCTTGACAGGGTGGCGAGCTAACCAACTGCTCCACAGAGCCAAGCTTGTGCGCGATCACTAGTCTCGCACACGGTAATACGTGCCCCCAACGGGATTCGAACCCGTGCTACCGCCTTGAAAGGGCGGCGTCCTGGGCCACTAGACGATGAGGGCTAGAGGCTCACCTGCGCACTTCTCAGTGCGTCGGGGACGTGAGAAGCATATGGGATGCCGGGCGCTATCGCCAAAACGGTTTCCGGCGGGGGGACAATGGGCGCGTGCTGGAGATGACGCGCGAGGAGTTCGAAGAGCTGGTCGCCGAGGCCCTGGACCGGATTCCGCCGGAGCTGACGCGGCTGATGGACAACGTCGCGGTGTTCGTGGAGGACGAGCCCGCCCCGGACGATCCCGACCTGCTCGGGCTCTACGAGGGGACGCCGCTGACCGAGCGCGGCGAGTGGTACGCCGGTGTGCTGCCGGACCGGATCACGATCTACCGGGGGCCGACGCTGCGGATGT
This sequence comes from Streptomyces sp. NPDC029956, assembly GCF_055574655.1. Classification (NCBI taxonomy): domain Bacteria; kingdom Bacillati; phylum Actinomycetota; class Actinomycetes; order Kitasatosporales; family Streptomycetaceae; genus Streptomyces; species Streptomyces sp. NPDC029956. Next base: position 93,245 of record NZ_JBVHZJ010000019.1, read on the forward strand.
GCGAGTCGCGCGAGGACGTGGTCGCGGAGACGGAGATCACGGTGGTGCACGAGATCGCCCACCACTTCGGCATCGACGACGAGCGGCTGCACGCGCTGGGCTACGGCTGAGCGGCCCCCCGGGCGTACGCCCGGGCCCTTTGGGCGTGTCCCTTGTGGCGCCGGGGGAGTTGGGCAGTGCAACGCGTTCCGTTCCTGCCTGTTGTGTCCTGGAGGTGCCCCCGTGCGCCATTTGCCCACCCGTGTCAGCTGGGCCGCCGCCGCGCTGGCCGTCGCGGCCTGTGCCGGTCTGAGCGGCTGTATGAGTGTGAGTGACGAGGGGGCGAAGCCGGCGCCCGGCGCGTCCGGCGGGAAGCGGGGGGTCTCGACCGAGTCCGGTGGCGGCGCGGCCGGGGAGCCCGGCGGCGACAGCGGTTCGTGGAACGGCCGGCGGGACGCCGGCGGCCCCGACGTGACCGGCTCCGGTACGGAGTCCCCGGTGCGGAGCGGCACTCCCTCGGGCACGGCGAAGCCCTCCCCGGGCACGGTGCTGCCGGTCGAGGGTCCGGGAGGTCCCGACGGCCCGTCGAAGCCGCAGCCGACGGGTGGTCAGGACGGCCCGGGCGGCGGCTCGGGCGGCTCCGCCGGGAACGGCGGCAGCGAGGGCGGCGTGAACGGGGGCGGCGGCAACGGCGGCGGGTCGAACGGCGGCGGTTCCGGCGGTCCGGGCGGCGGGGGCACGCCCACACCGGAGCCGACGCCCGAGCCCACCCCCGAGCCGACGCCCGAACCGACCGTGGAGCCGACGCCCGAGCCGACGCCGGAGCCGACCTCCAACCCGACCGATCCGCCGTCGCCCGGACCCGACACCCAGATGGGTGCGATGCACGCGGCGGACGGGCCGGAAGCGCCCCCGGAGCCGGTGGCATCTCCGCAGGTCGGACCGGCGTGAGGGAGTCCGATTTGCCATAGGTGGGGGAGGGTGCGTATGGTGGTAGATCGTTTGATCCCATTGCCCGGCGCCGACACAGAAGAGCGCCGTGTGGCGCGTACTCTCCCTAGCCGTGGCTGACCGCATTGAGGCGGTCGTTTGCGAAATCACGGAGTTGACGGGCGCGTGCCGAGACTCCGGAAGGTTTCGCATTTCGCATGTCCATTTTCAGTTCTGACCACGCCGTCATGCCCGAGAACGACGAGATCGTCGACGCCGCCGAGGCTGTCGCGATCGTCGAGATCGACACCGACGACCTCGCCGAGGCCGTAGAGGCCCTCGACATCGACACCGACTCCGACGACGACTCCGTCGAGGAGCCCGCTGAGCCCACGATCACCTTCGGCGACCTCGGTCTGCCGGACGGCGTCGTGCGCAAGCTCGCGCAGAACGGCGTCACCACCCCCTTCCCGATCCAGGCCGCGACCATCCCGGACGCCCTGGCCGGCAAGGACATCCTGGGCCGTGGCCGTACCGGCTCCGGCAAGACCCTCTCCTTCGGTCTGCCGCTCCTGGCCGGTCTGGCCGGCGGCCACACCGACAAGAAGAAGCCCCGCGGCATCATCCTCACGCCGACCCGTGAGCTCGCGATGCAGGTCGCGGACGCCCTCCAGCCCTACGGCGACGTGCTCGGCCTCAAGATGAAGGTCGTCTGCGGCGGTACGTCCATGGGCAACCAGATCTACGCCCTGGAGCGCGGTGTCGACGTCCTCGTCGCCACCCCGGGCCGCCTGCGCGACATCATCAACCGCGGCGCCTGCTCCCTCGAGAACGTCAAGATCGCCGTCCTCGACGAGGCCGACCAGATGGCCGACCTGGGCTTCCTGCCCGAGGTCACCGAGCTGCTCGACCAGATCCCCGGCGGCGGCCAGCGCATGCTCTTCTCCGCCACCATGGAGAACGAGATCGGCACCCTGGTCAAGCGCTACCTGACCGACCCCGTCACCCACGAGGTCGACAGCGCCCAGGGCAACGTCACGACCATGACCCACCACGTCCTCGTCGTGAAGCCGAAGGACAAGGCGCCGGTCACCGCGGCCATCGCCGCCCGCAAGGGCCGCACGATCATCTTCGTCCGTACCCAGCTGGGCGCGGACCGCATCGCGGAGCAGCTGCGCGACGCCGGTGTGAAGGCCGACGCGCTGCACGGCGGCATGACCCAGGGCGCCCGTACGCGGACCCTGGCCGACTTCAAGGACGGCTACGTCAACGCGCTCGTCGCGACCGACGTCGCCGCCCGAGGCATCCACGTCGACGGCATCGACCTGGTCCTCAACGTGGACCCGGCCGGCGACCACAAGGACTACCTGCACCGCTCGGGCCGTACCGCTCGTGCCGGCCGCTCCGGTGTCGTGGTCTCCCTGGCCCTGCCGCACCAGCGTCGTCAGATCTTCCGTCTGATGGAGGACGCGGGCGTCGACGCCTCGCGCCACATCGTCGGTGGTGCCGGCGCGTTCGACCCCGAGGTCGCCGAGATCACCGGCGCCCGTTCGCTGACCGAGGTCCAGGCCGACTCGGCGAACAACTCGGCCAAGCAGGCCGAGCGCGAGGTCGTCGACCTGACCAAGCAGCTGGAGCGCCTGCAGCGCCGCGCCGTCGAGCTCCGCGAGGAGGCCGACCGCCTGGTGGCCCGCGCCGCCCGTGAGCGTGGCGAGGACCCCGAGGCCGCTGTCGCCGAGGTGACCGAGGCCGCCGAGGCCGAGGTCGTCGCCGCCGCCGCGGAGGCCGAGCGTGCCGCCCGCGTCGAGGAGCAGCGCCGCGAGGAGCGCCCGGCCCGCGACGAGCGGGGCAACTACGAGCGTCGTGGCGGCTTCAACCGCGACGACCGTGGCGGCGACCGCGGTGGCGACCGTGGTGGCTTCCGCGGCGGTGACCGTGGTGGCGACCGTGGCGGCTTCCGCCGCGACAACGACCGTCCGTCCGGTGGCTTCCGTCGTGACGAGCGCCCCTCGGGCGGCTTCAACCGCGACGACCGTGGTGGCGACCGTGGCGGCTTCCGCCGCGACAACGACCGTCCGTCCGGTGGCTTCCGTCGTGACGAGCGCCCCTCGGGCGGCTTCAACCG
>NZ_JBVHZJ010000019.1:96378-97313 GCF_055574655.1 Streptomyces sp. NPDC029956
CGACGACCGTGGCGGCCGTTCCTTCGAGCGTCGTGACAACGACCGTCCGTCCGGTGGCTTCCGTCGTGACGACCGCCCCTCGGGCGGCTTCAACCGCGACGACCGTGGTGGCGACCGTGGCGGCTTCCGCCGCGACAACGACCGTCCGGCCGGTGGCTTCCGTCGTGACGAGCGTCCGTCGGGCGGCTTCAACCGCGACGACCGTGGCGGCCGTTCCTTCGAGCGTCGTGACAACGACCGTCCGGCCGGCGGCCACCGTGGCAGCGACCGTCCGTTCAACCGCGACCGTCGCGACGACCGCCCCGCCGGCGGCTTCCGCCCGGGTGGCGGCGACCGCCCGTACGGCCGTCGTGACGACCACCGCGGCACCGGCTCGACCGGCTCGACCGGTGGCTCCTTCGGCCGCCGCGACGACAAGCCGCGCTGGAAGCGCAACGGCTGACCTGACGTAGCACCCTGAGCAGGGCCCGTACGACACCTCGGTGACGTACGGGCCCTGCCGCATGGAACGGGCTCGACCGGCGCACGGCCGGCAGGCCCCGCAACTCCCGCGTGGGCGGGGGCGACTTCACCGGACGGGCGAGGACCGGCGGCGGCCGGAGGACGGACACGCCGCTGTCCCGACGACTGCCCCGAGCACGGCTCGGGGCCCGTCCCGCACGACGTCGTGGCAACAGGCTCCGAGCCGTCCGCGTATACCCGATCGGTTCGGGGGATCTCTCGGGCTATGCTGCACGGGTGTGCTTGTCCACGGGCCGTTAGCTCAATTGGCAGAGCAGCGGACTTTTAATCCGTTGGTTGTGGGTTCGAGTCCCACACGGCCTACGTGTGGCAGGCGGAGGTTTCGGTCTCCGAGCTGCCGAGAAGCGGGGGGGGGGGGGGGGGGGGGGGGGGGGGGTGGGCGGTTCCGGGGTGGGGGCCTGTGTCGGCGGTCG
>NZ_JBVHZJ010000019.1:97323-130039 GCF_055574655.1 Streptomyces sp. NPDC029956
GCTTGCCCTCCCCCCCCCCCCCCTCCGTCCCCCCCCCCCCCCCCCCCCCCCCCCCCCCCCCCCCCCCCCCCCCCCCCCCCCCCCCCCCCCCCCCCCCCCCGCTTCCGTATCCGGGACGCGGTGCGCGGCACCGTGGGCGAATCTGGTTCGTGGACGCTGAGCGTGGAGGTGGGGACCGTGACGGTGAGCGGATCGGGTGATCCGGTGGACCAGGCCCGGATGCTGGCGCGGTGGGCGCTCGGCGCCGCGGCGCTGGCGGTCGTGCTGCTGCTGACGGGGCTCGGCGGCGCCGGAGTGCTGGTCCTCCTCGGCGCGTTCGTGGGGCTCGCCTGTTCGGCCGTGGGCATCTGGTGGTTCCTCGCCCACCGCGGGCCGCTGCGGGTGTCCGGTGCCCTGCTGGCCGTCGCCGCGCCGCTCGCCGTCCTCGTCATGTACGTCGTCTGGGGACCCTGGCTGACCGCGCTGGGGGCCCTCGCGTCGTGGAGCGTGGCGCTGGTCTGCGCGCGGGCCGCCCTGCGCCTCATCCGGGACGGGAACGGCGCGCCCGCGCGCCCGCGGCCGAAGCGGCGGCCCCGGCCGAAGCGGCCCGTACTGATCATGAACCCGAAGTCCGGGGGCGGGAAGGTCGCCCGCTTCGGGCTCGTCGAGCGGGCCGAGAAGCTGGGGGCGAGGGTCGTCCTGATCGACCCGTCCGTCGAGACCGACGTCGCCGCGCTCGCCCGGGAGGCCGTCGCCGACGGCGCCGACCTGCTCGGGGTGGCCGGGGGGGACGGTACGCAGGCGCTGGTCGCCGCCGTGGCCGCCGAGCACGACCTGCCCTTCCTCGTCATCTCCGCCGGAACCCGCAACCACTTCGCCCTCGACCTGGGTCTCGACCGCGCCGACCCGGCGACCTGCCTGGACGCCCTCGTCGACGGCGAGGAACTCCGCGTCGATCTCGGCTCCGTGTCCGGGCGGGCGTTCGTCAACACGGTCTCGTTCGGTGTGTACGCCGATGTCGTCCAGCTCCCCGAGTACCGCGACGCGAAGGCCGGCACCGCCGTCGACGTCCTCCCCGACCTGCTCCAGGGCGGTGGCGGCGACCGTCTCGACGCGACCGCCGACGGCCTCCGGCTCCCCGCCCAGCAGGCCCTCCTCGTCAGCAACAACGCGTACGCCGCGCCTGATCCGTTCAGCGCCGCAGCCGCCCGGAGACCGCGCCTGGACGGCGGCGAGCTCGGGGTGATCGCCGTCCGGGTCGACGGGGCCGCGCAGGCCGCCGAGATGGCCGTACTGGGCACCGGTTCGACCGGGCTGAACGTCCTGACGGCCGCTCGGGTCGAGGTGACGGGGAAGGCCGCGGCCCCCGTCCCCGTGCCCCCCTCGGCCTTCGTCCCCGCGCCGGCCCGGGCCCCCGGCGTCCCCGGCACCATCGCCGTCGCCGTCGACGGTGAGGCGCTGACCCTTCCCACCCCCGTCGTCTGTACCCTGCGCCCCCGTGCGCTGCGGGTGCTCGTGCCGCGTCACCGGCCCGGCGTCATCGAGCCCCAGCCGCCCCTGGACTGGCGGCGCATCACCGAAATCGCCTTCCGGACCACTTCGAGGAGCAGCGGCTCATGACCGGCACCACCACACCCACCAAGAACCCCGTCCGGGCGGTCTTCCGCGACCTCCGCGCGATCGACGGGGCCGTCTACGCCGCCGTGGCCGCCACGCCGACGCCCACCCTCGACACGGGCTTCCGGAGGCTGTCGCACGCGGCGAACCACTCCAAGATCTCGTTCACCGTGGCGGCCGGGCTCGCCCTGGTGCCCGGCCGGCCGCGCCGCGCCGCGCTGGCCGGCGTCGGGGCCGTGGCCGTCGCCTCGGCCACGGCCAACCTGCTGGGCAAGCGCCTCGTCCGCAGGCCGCGGCCGGACCGGGAGGCGGCCCGGGTCGTGGTGGGCCGCCACGTGCCGATGCCGGACTCGGCGTCGTTCCCCTCCGGGCACACCGCGTCGGCGGTGGCCTTCGCGACCGCCGTGGGGGTCGTCTTCCCGCCGGTCTCGGTGCCCCTGCAGGTCCTGGCGATGGCCGTGGGGTACTCCCGTGTCCACACCGGGGTGCACTACCCGGGTGACGTCGCCGCGGGCGCCGTCCTCGGCGTCGCGAGCGCGGCCGTCTCCCTGACGGCCGTGGCCTCGCTGACGGCCGCCAGGAGGAAGTGACCGGGCGTCGGAGACACCCGGTCGGGCGTCGTCCGTCTCAGAACGTCGCGCGGGCCAGGTCCTCCTCCGGGAGGTCAAGCGAGGCGAGCCGCTCCGGGTCCGCCAGGACCTGGAGCTCGACGATGCGGTCCCCGGCGATCGTGAACGACATGAGGACGCTCGGGCGGCCGTCGACGACCGCGACGAACGCGGGCGCGCCGTTGACCACGACCGGCAGCGAGGCCTGCCGGAACCTGGCGTACATGAGGGCCTGCGAGATGACGGCCTCGGCGCCCCGCACGACCTTGGAGACGGCCGCGAGCGTCCGGCCCCCGTCCGCGCGCAGCACCACGTCCGGGTCGAGGACGGCGAGCAGCCCCTCGAAGTCGCCGCCCTGCGAGGCGGCGAGGAAGGCGTCGGCGATCTCCCGCTGCCGGCGCGCGTCGGGCCCGGGGGCGGGGGCGGCGTCCTGCACGCGGCGGCGGGCGCGGCTGGCGAGCTGGCGGGTGGCGGCCGGGGTGCGGTCCACGATCCGTGCGATCTCGTCGAAGGAGACGGCGAACATGTCGTGCAGCACGAACGCGAGCCGCTCGGCCGGGCCGAGGGTCTCCAGGACGACGAGGAGCGCGAGGCCGACGGATTCCGTGATCTCGGCCGCGTGCTCCGGGTCGGTGGTGTCGGCGACCCGGACGACCGGGTCGGGGACGTAGTACTCCAGCGGGTCCTCGCGGCGCGAGCCGCGTGAGCGCAGCATGTCGAGGCAGACGCGCCCGACGACCGTGGTCAGCCAGCCGCTCAGGTTCTCCACCGTGCTGATGTCGCTGCGGTTGAGCTTGAACCAGGCCTCCTGGACGGCGTCCTCGGCCTCGCTGAGCGAGCCCAGCATCCGGTACGCCACCGCCCGCAGATGCCCCCGGTCGGCCTCGAAGCGGCGGGCCAGCAGGTCCGTGCCGCCGGTGTGGTTGTCGAGGTGCTGTTCCACTCGTCGATCTCCCCGTTCGCGTCCCGTCATGTCGTCATGACGGATCAAAGCTCGTCGATGTGACGCCGCCTGTCACGCCCCTGGCGGCGGGGTATCGGCGGTGCCGACGATTCCGGTACGTGAGATCCACGACGCCGTCCGGGGAACGCCGGGGATTCCCCGGCCGATGCATCGGGGCGCCGGGGATCATCCCTTCAGGGCCGTGATCATCATCCGTAGATTGATCCGCATGACGACGACAACTTCGCAGGTCAACGCCGTGCTCCGGACCCCGCCGGCCTCTCCCGCCGCCGCTGCCGCGTACTTCTCCGCGAGCCTCGCCTTCCACGCCGACGTCTCCGACGTGGCCTCCGCGCTGGCGGCCGCTGCCGCCGACGGCACCGACCCGGGCTTCGTGGTGATCGACTCGCGTTCGACCGCCTCCTGGGACCAGGGGCACGTCCCCGGTGCCGTCCACCTCCCGACCGCGCTGATCCCGGAGCAGGCCGAGCGGCTGCTCGACCGGTCCGTGCCGGTCGTCACGTACTGCTGGGGCCCCGGCTGCAACGGCGCGACGCGCTCCGCGCTGGCCCTCGCGGAGCTGGGATTCCAGGTGAAGGAGATGCTCGGCGGCTTCGAGTACTGGGTGCGCGAGGGCTTCGCGTACGAGACCTGGGAGGGGCCCGCGGAGAAGGCCGCGGACCCGCTCACGGCGCCGGTGGACTCGGACGACTGCGGCTGCTGACGGAATCCGATTTCCGGATCGCCCCGGTCATGCCGTAGAGTCGTGTTTACCGACGCGGGGTGGAGCAGCTCGGTAGCTCGCTGGGCTCATAACCCAGAGGTCGCAGGTTCAAATCCTGTCCCCGCTACTCAGTAGCAACGAAGGCCCGGATCCAGTCACTGGATCCGGGCCTTCGTCGTTCCCGCGCGGCTGCCGCAGGCCGGCGCTTGACCTTTACGCGACGTCAAGATTTAGCGTTCTCGGTATGGAGTGGTCGATCCAAGAGATCGCCAAGAAGGCCGGCACCACCAGTCGCACCCTCCGGCACTACGGGGACCGCGGACTGCTGGAGCCGAGCCGGATCGGCGCGAACGGTTACCGGTACTACGACCAGGCGGCGCTCGTGCGGCTGCAGCGGATTCTGCTGCTGCGCGAGCTGGGGCTCTCGTTGCCCGCGATCGCCGAGGTCCTCGCGGGGCAGCGGGACACGTCCGCCGCCCTGCGCACCCACCTCTCGCTCCTGGAGCAGGAACGCGAGCGCATCGGACGGCAGATCGCCTCGGTGCGGACCACTCTCCACAAGACCGAGAACGGAGAAGAGCTCATGGCCGACGAAGTGTTCGACGGTTTCGACCACACGGTGTACGAGGAGGAGGTCACCGAGCGCTGGGGCCGCGGCGCCTACGAGAAGGCCGACCGCTGGTGGCGCTCGCTCACCCCGGCGCAGAAGAAGATGTTCATGGACGAGCAGTCCGGCATCGCCCGCGACTTCGCGCGGGCGCTCAGGGACGGTCTCGCCGCCGACAGCGACGAGGTGCAGGCGATCGCGTGGCGCCAGGTCGCGTGGCTGTCCACCACCACGACCCCGAGCAAGGAGTACCTGATCGGTCTCGGCCGCATGTACGTCGACGACCCGCGCTTCACCGCGAACTACGACCGGCACGGTGAGGGCACCGCAGTCCTGGTCCGTGACGCGCTGGAGATCTACGCGGAGCGGAACCTGTAGTCCGATCCGAACCGTCGGGCCGCCGGAAGCCCGGCTGTCGGAAGCCCCGGCCGCGGGACACCCGGCTGCCGGAAGCCCCGGCTGTCGGAAGTAAACGGTGGCCAAAACCGCGCCTGTCACTTTGTGTGCCCGCACTGCCCCACCGTAGTGTCACGCGCACCATGAGTGACGAGCGCGTGAGTGACGTACGCCGGCGGGCGCCCGCCGTCCTCGTCCTGCTCGCGCTCCTCGCCCTCCTCGTCAGCGTCTGCCACGGCTCGCACGGGCACCTGCTGCCGCCCTCGGGTTCCGCGACCGTCGTCTCGGCCCCCGCGCTGCCGCACGGCTGCGAGCGGTCCGGAGAGGGGTGGTCCTTCGACGTCCACCTCCCCGCGCAGACCGCCGCCGCACCCCTCGCCGCGCCGGACGCCGGCGGCGCCGTGCTCCTGCCGTACGCGGCCGACCTCCGCGCCGACCCCCGCGCGCGCTGTGTCCGGGGCAGGGCGGGACCCGGCCCCGAGCCGGGCCGGCTGTTGATCGCCCTCGGAGTGGACCGGAACTGAGCCGGGTCTCGCCCTCGCGTGACCAGGCCCCCTTCCGCGTACTCACCCCAAGGACGTCCCACCCGTGAACAACCTGCTGTCCGGCAGCCTGCTGCCCGTCGCCGAGCAGACCGTCGGCAACACCCCCGTCCTCCGCACGGACGACGGCTACTGGGCCAAGCTCGAAGGCTTCAACTTCGGCGGCATCAAGGACCGCGCCGCCCTCTACATGGTCGAACAGGCCCGCCGACGCGGTGAGCTGCGGCCCGGCGCCCCGATCGTCGAGTCCACCTCCGGGACCCTCGGCCTCGGCCTCGCCCTCGCCGGGGTCCTGCACGGCCATCCGGTGCACGTCGTCACCGACCCCGGCCTCGAACCGATCGTCGAGCGGATGCTCGTCGCCCACGGCGCCCGGGTCCATGTCGTACCGGAGCCGAGCCCCAAGGGCGGCTGGCAGCAGGCCCGGATGGACCGGGTCGCCGAGCTGCTCGTGAGCCTCGACGGGGCCTGGTGGCCCGACCAGTACGGGAACCCCGACAACCCCGACGCGTACGCGGGGCTCGCCGCCGAGCTGTCCGGGCAGCTCGACCGGATCGACGTCCTCGTCTGCGCGGTCGGCACCGGCGGCCACTCGGCCGGGATCTCCCGGGCCCTGCGCGCCACCAGCAGCCCCGCGCTCGAACTCGTCGGCGTGGACTCCGTGGGCTCCACCGTCTTCGGCCTGCCGGCCGGGGAGCGGCTGATGCGCGGCCTCGGCTCCTCCATCCACCCGGGCAACGTGGACCACGGCGCCTTCGACGAGATCCACTGGGTGGGACCCGCCGAGGCGGTACGGGCGGCCCGCCGGCTGGCCTCGCGTCAGTTCGCCACGGGCGGCTGGAGCGTCGGCGCGGTCGCGCTGGTCGCCGGGTGGCTGGCCCGCACCCGGCCGCGCGGGACGCGGATCGCGGCCGTCTTCCCCGACGGGCCGCAGCGGTACTTCGACACCGTCTTCAACGACGAGTTCTGCGCGGCCCACGGCCTCCTCGACGGGCCCGTACGGGAGGATCCCGCCGGGTACGTCTCCGCCGACACGGTCAGCGGCTGGACCCACAGGGTCATGGACCGGACGGGGCCGGCGCGTTGACCACGACGACAGCGCAGCCCAGGGGCGGCGTCTGGAAGCAGAGCCGTACCTTCGAACCGGCCGTCCGGCTCCTCTTCCTCAACCAGCTCACCATCAACCTCGGCTTCTACATGCTCATGCCGTACCTGGCCGCGCACCTCGCGGACGGGCTCGGCATGGCGGCCTGGGCGGTCGGGCTCGTGCTCGGCGCCCGGAACCTCTCCCAGCAGGGCATGTTCCTCGTCGGCGGGGCGCTCGCCGACCGGCTCGGCTTCAAGCCGCTCATCGTGGCCGGCTGCGCGCTGCGGACGGCCGGATTCGGAGCCCTCGCGTTCGCGCAGTCGCTCCCGATGCTGATCGCCGCCTCGCTCGCGACCGGGCTCGCGGGGGCGCTGTTCAACCCCGCCGTACGGGCCTGTCTCGCGGCGGAGGCGGGGGAGGAGCGGCGGGTCGAGGCCTTCGCCCTGTTCAACGTGTACTACCAGGCGGGCATCCTGCTCGGGCCACTCGTGGGGGTGGCCCTGACGGGGGTGTCGTTCCGGCTGACGTGTGTGGTGGCGGCGGTGCTGTTCGCCGGGCTGACCCTCGTACAGCTCCGGTACATGCCCGCACGGGGGGAGCGGCGGGAGCCGGACGGGGAGGGGCGCGGGCAGTTCCGCACGGTGCTCTCCCACCGGACCTTCTGGCTCTTCTCGCTCGCGATGACCGGCTCGTACGTGCTGTCCTTCCAGGTCTATCTGGCGCTGCCGCTCGCCGCCGGCGGCCCGGGACCCACGACGGCGCTCTTCGTCGTCTCCGCGCTCGTCGCGCTCGCCGGGCAGCTGCGGATCACCGCCTGGTGCAGGCGGCGGCTGAGCCGGGAGCGGTGTCTGGTCCTCGGGCTCGCCCTGATGGGCGGGGCCTTCCTGCTCCCGGCGGCCCTGGGCCGTGGCCTGGTGGGGCTGCTGCTGTGCGCGGCGGTCCTCGCCGTCGCGAACGCGGTGCTCTACCCGTACGAGATGGACACCGTCGTCGCCCTGTCCCGGGGGCGCTGGGTGGCCACCCACTACGGGCTCTACAACACGGTGTGCGGGATCGGGATCACCCTCGGGAACCTGGGCACGGGCGCGCTGCTCGACGTGACCGGGTGGTCGGCGGTGCCGTGGCTCGCGCTGTGCGCGGTGGGGCTGGGGTGTGCGGCGGCGATGGCCCTCCTGGCGAGGGGCGGCCGGCTGGCCGAGGGGACGGCCACCGACTGATACCCGGCCGCGCGCGTGGAGGCCGGGTGCGCGCTGTCCCGTCTCCACGCGCGCGTGGCCAAGCGTCCCGTCTCCACGCGCGCGTGCCCAGGCTGTCCTGCCTCCACGCGCGTGGCCGGGCCTCCCCGGGGCGTACGCCAGTCGGCCCCGTGGGAGTCGCCGCCCCGGGCGGCGGCGGCCACCCTGGGGAGGGCGCGGTACGGGCCGCGGCCGGGTACGGACCGGGCAGGAGAGCACAGGTGGGGCACCCCCCAGGAGTGATCGGCGGGCGGCCGGGCGGCGCGAGCCGCCGCCCGTACGGGGGCGCCCGGAGCTTCATCCGGGCGCTGCCGCCGCTGATCATCGTGGGCGGTGTCGTCTTCGACGTCCTGACGCCTGCCAAGTACAGCGCGGCGCCGATGTTCTCCGCCGCCCCGCTGATCACGGCACCGCTCTTCTCCACCCTCACGACGCTGCTCACCGGGATCGCGGCCGTCCTCGCCTCCGCCGGGCTGCACGTCTACAACGGCACCGCGACCGAGATCCCCTCGCTCACCGAGTTCCTCACCGTGCTCACGGTCTTCGCGCTCGCCATGCTCATCAACCGGGTCGTCCTCCGCAGCGGCGAGCGGCTCGCCTCGGCGCGGGTCATCGCGGAGACCGCGCAGAAGGCGGTGCTGCCGACGCCCGCCGAGCGGATCGGCGGGCTGCAGTGCGCGGCGCGGTACGAGGCGGCGCAGGCGGACGCGTTCATCGGCGGCGACCTGTTCGCCGTCCAGGACACCCCCTACGGGGTACGGCTCGTGGTCGGCGACGTCCGCGGCAAGGGCCTGGACGCGGTCGAGGCCGTCGCCGTCGTCATCGGGGCGTTCCGGGAGGCGGCCGAGCAGGAGCGGACCCTGGAGGGCGTGGCGCAGCGGCTCGAACGCGCTCTCGCCCGGGAGGGCACCCGCCGGCACGGGCTCGACGCCTTCGAGGGGTTCACCACGGCCGTCCTCGCCGAGATCCCGCGCGGTGACGGGGGCGGCACCTTCGACGGTTTCGTACGGGTCGTCAACCGCGGGCACCCGCCTCCGCTGCTGCTGTACGCGGACGGGCGCCTGGACATGCTGGAGCCGGGCGAGCCGGCGCTGCCGCTGGGCATGGGCGATCTGGCGTCGTGGCCGGACCGGGCCGAGGCGCGGCCGTACCCGCCGGGCACGACGCTGCTCTTCTACACCGACGGTCTGTCGGAGGCACGGGACGCCGAGGGCGTCTTCTACGACCCGGGTGAACGGCTCGCCGGGCGGATCTTCCCCGGGCCCGAGGAGCTGCTCGACGCGCTCGTGGACGACGTACGGCTGCACACCGGCGGCGGGTCGACCGACGACATGGCGCTGCTCGCGGTGAGCCGTCCGGCGACGGGGCAGCCGGAGCGGCGCCGGACGATGCCGGTGGTGCCGCCGAGCGGCTCCGGTTCGCCGCGGGGCGGGTCCGGTCACCGGCCGTAGTCGCGGGGTGCCACTGCGATAACAATTGACATAACGTCAGATCGCACGGGTTTCGGCGTCCCTTACTGAAGGGGGGTCAACTCGGACCATTCCCCCTCAATTCAATGAATGATCAAGGGGAACGGCTTGGAATCGGCACCCCGTGTCTATTAACGTTCGATAACGCAGTGCGGTCGTCCCAGCCGTCGCAAGAGACGGCACCGTGCGCACGCGCCGAATCCTGAAAAGGAACCGGGGAACCACTACTTGGGGTGAATCGGGCCCTTCGCACCTGTGCGACGTGCCCGTAGGAGACCTTCCTGCTCCGAACCCGTCAGCTAACCCGGTAGGCGAGAAGGAAGGAAAGGAGCGCGCCTTCGTGGCGTCCAACACTCCCGCACCCGAAGCCCCCTTCGATGCCTTCGGTGGTGGTGCGGGTCCTGCCGCCCCGGACACCGAGTGGAACCCCACCGAGGGATCCCTCCGCTCCGGCGGCCGCCACCGCGTCGTCAAGCAGCGCTCCAACTTCGCCCGTTCCTCCACCGTCCTCGGCGTCGGTGTGATCGCGGCCGTCGGTGCGGGTGGCCTCGCCACCGCGCAGGAGAAGCCCCCGGTGGCCATCTCCCTCCCGGACCTGCCCGACCTCAACCTGCCGGACGCCCACGACCTCCCCGGTGTCGGCGACCTCCTCCCCGAAGAGGCCCAGGAGACGGTCAGCGCGGCCCGCGCCAACCCGAACCCGCTCACCGTCGCCACGTACGCCACCGTCGACGACGAGCAGGGCACGAAGGCCCCGCAGATGCAGCAGGCCGGCCTGGTCACCCAGGACGGCCCGGCCACGAAGGCCGCGCCCGGCGCCGGTGACGCGGGCGAGGCCCTGCGCGCCCGCATCCTCCAGCAGGCCGAGCAGCAGCAGGCCTCCGCCGACGCCGCCGACAAGGCCGCGGCGGAGAAGGCGGCGGCCGAGAAGGCCGCAGCGGAGGCCGTGGCCAAGGCCGACGCGGCGGAGAAGGCGGCCGCCGAGGCGAAGGCCAAGGCCGAGGCGGAGGCCAAGGCCAAGGCGGAAGCCGAGGCGAAGGCGAAGGCCGAGGCCGCGGCCGAGGCCGAGCGCCTCGCCAAGCTGGCCGCCAGCTACACGCTGCCGCTCTCCTCGTACAGCCTCAGCGCCACCTACATGCAGTCCGGCTCGATGTGGTCCTCCGGCTACCACACCGGCCTCGACTTCGCCGCCCCCACCGGCACCCCGCTCAAGGCGGTCCACGGCGGCACCGTCAAGTCGGCCGGCTGGTCCGGCTCGTACGGCTACCGCGTCGTCCTGGAGCTCTCGGACGGCACCGAGATCTGGTACGCCCACATGTCCTCCATGACCGTCTCCGCCGGCCAGACCGTGGGCACCGGCGAGACGATCGGCCGCGTCGGCGCCACCGGCAACGTCACGGGCGCCCACCTCCACATGGAGGTGCACACGCCCGGCGGATCCGGCCTCGACCCGGCGGAATGGCTGCGCTCCAAGGGCCTGAGCCTCTGACCCGCCCGGGTCGCCACGAGGGCGACCCGGTCCGTCCGCGCGGGCGCGCCGGCCCCGGCCGCCGTGTGCGCCCTACCGCGCGGGCGCCGCGGCCCCGGCCTCCGCGATCCAGGCGTCCAGCTGCTCCCGGGTGGTGCCGGGGTCGGCGACCAGCGCACCCAGGTCGTCGCCCTCGACGACGGTGGTCGCCAGGGCCGGGCACCTGCGGCAGCCGTCCACACCGACCTGGACCCACCACTTGCAGTGGGGGCGCAGATGACACCGCGGCACGCTCCGCTGCTCGTCCGCCGGCGTCGCGGCCACCCGCTCCACCAGACCGCAGTCATTGCCCCTGCGGTGCAGACAGTTGCTGACGCAGTGCGAAGCGAAGCGCAGGACCCGGGTCGGCTCGACGTCCTTCGGGACGACCGGCAGCACGTCGCGGGCCGGCACGGGGTCGGCGAGGTACACGACCTCGCCGTCCTGCCCCGACCGCACCCCCAGGACCACCGACTCCGGTGCGTCGGCCTTGCCGCTCGGGCACCATGTCCTGCTCTCCCCGGAACGGTCCGCGGTGTTCATCTCCACCTCCTCGTCCGTCGCGTGGGACCGCTACACGATCTGGCCGGCGCAGGCCGGGGTGCAGGCCGCTGCCGTGCGCTCCTGCTCGACCGCCTTGGCCAGGTGCGCCTCCAGCTGGGCCGAGGTGATCTGTCCGGGCCTGGGCGAGGACTGCGCGGACGCGGCACCCGCTCCGCCGAGGACGAGCGCGGCGGCCGCGAGCGCGGCGGCGGTTCCCCCGACAGCGGGGCGACTCGTGTACTTCATGCTGCAACCTCCTGGATGGGTACGAAAGGTGTACCGGCACGCTAGGAGGCCCCGGCGACCGCCACCGGCAGTTCGCGGCGGCTGTTGGGGGGCGTTCGCGCCCGCGGCTAGCTGCGGTACGGGTTGAAGCCGTCGTAGTCCAGGTACTGCGGCGGCGCCCACACCTGGCCCGTCGCCCGCGCCGCGTACGTGAGCGCGGGGGAGGCCACCGCCCGGCGCTGCCACAGGTGGTGCAGCAACTCCTGCTCCCGGACCGGGAAGTCGGGCCCGGCCGTGCCGCGCCGGGCCCGGTCCCGCAGGAACGCCAGGGTCGTCGCGAAGGACTCGTACTCGCCGACGGCCCGCGCGGCCGGCGGCCCGTACGTGCGGGCGGCGAAGGCGCGGGCCAGCTGGCGGGCGCGCATCGAGGAGAGCGCGAGCGGCTCGGCGGGGGAGAGCCACCCGGCCGCCGCGTACGCCGGGAGCTCGCCGGATATCGTGCGCAGCTCGCGCTGCCGGCTCCAGACCGCGAGCCAGGTCAGCAGACCGAAGGCCGGGACCATGAGCGCCCCGTACACCGCGTAGAAGGTCAGGGGGCCGCCGAAGGTCGCGGAGCCGTTCCAGGCGGCGTGCAGGCCCATGGCGAGCAGCAGCCCGGCGAGCGGCAGCAGGACCCGGCGCAGGCGCCTGCCGCGCGGCGCGAGGGCGGCGAAGCCGAAGCCGATGCCGGTGAGCACGGTGAAGAGCGGATGCGCGAACGGTGACATGACGACCCGGACGAAGAAGGTCGCGGCGGTCACCGAGCCGAGGCCGGTGGAGCCGAACTCCTGGTCCTCGCCGAAGGCGTTGCCGAGATAGAGGATGTTCTCGGTGAAGGCGAAGCCGGTCGCGGTGAACCCGGCGATCACGACCCCGTCGACGAGCCCGCCGAAGTGCTTCCTGCGGAAGAGGAAGAGCAGCAGGATCGCGGCGGCCTTCGCGGACTCCTCCACCACGGGCGCGACGACGGTCGCCCCGAGGGTGTCCGCCGATGCGGGATCGGCGGTGGCCGTCGCGATCCAGCGGACCGCGAAGGAGTTCGCCAGGATCGCGACGAGCGCGGCGGCGAAGGCGCCCCAGGCGAACGCGAAGAGCAGGTTCTTCCAGGGACCCGGCTCGACCCGGTCGAGCCAGCGGAACGCCGCCATCAGCAGCGGTACGGGAAGCACGGCGAGGCCCAGGCCGACGAGGAAGCCCTCGGTGCCCGTCTGCTCGCGGACCAGCCCGAGGATGAACAGCGCGCAGATCGCGAGCACGGTGACGAGGGCGACGCCCCGGACCAGCCGGCTGCGCCAGAAGTCCCGGCGGGGCCGGTAGCGCCACTGGGACCGGTCGGCGGCCGCCGGGAAGGCCGGCTCCTCGGTGTCCCGGTGGGGGACGGGAGCGGCACCGGCTTCGGTGGGGACGGGGAAGGACACGTGAGCGACCCTAACGACCCCCACCGACACCCGGAAAAGGGTTAAGCCCGTCGCGATTCCCCCGGGGTCACTTCCGCCGGAAGAGGAGATCGTTCACGACGTGGCCCTTGTCGAGCCCCTGCCCCTCGAAGCGGGTGAGCGGCCGGAACTCGGGCCGGGGCGAGAAACCGCCGTCGGCCTGGGTGTTCTCGAAGTCGGGGTGCGCGGAGAGCACCTCCAGCATCTGCTCGGCGTACGACTCCCAGTCGGTGGCGCAGTGCAGCACGCCGCCGGGCTTGAGCCGGGTCGCGAGGAGGCTGAGGAACTCGGGCTGGATGAGGCGCCGCTTGTGGTGGCGGGCCTTCGGCCAGGGGTCCGGGAAGTAGACGCGGCAGCCGTCGAGGGAGTCCTTGTCGAGCATTTCGCGGAGCAGGATGATCGCGTCGCCGTTGGCGACCCGGACGTTGGTCAGGTCGTTCCGGTCGGCGAGGCCGAGGAGATTGCCCTGGCCGGGGGTGTGGACGTCGACGGCGAGGATGCCGGTGCCGGGGTCGGCGGCGGCCATCTGCGCGGTCGCCTCGCCCATGCCGAAGCCGATCTCGAGGACGACGGGGAGCCCGTCGAACATCTCGCCGAGGTCGATGACCCGCTTGCCGTCGATGTCGAGACCCCAGTCCGGCCACCGCTTCAGCAGGGCCTCGGCCTGACCGGCGGTGACGCGACTGCGTCGCGGCTGGAAGCTGCGGATCCGCCGCTCGTGATGAGACCCGGCGGGATCGGGCAGGGGGCCCTCACCGGGCGCGAACCGCTGGCTGCCCCGCTGCGAGACGGGCCGGACGGACTCGGCGGGGTCGGCGACGGGACGCGCGATGTTCTCTGGCTGCTCAGACACAATGACCCGATTCTACGGCGAACCCCGCCGCCCACACGGCGGTGGGCTACAGCCGCGCCAGCGCTCTCCCCGCCACCTCGCGGCCGATCGGCAGCGACGCCGTCGCCGCGGGCGACGGTGCGTTCAGCACGTGGACCGTCCTCGGCGCCTCCCGGATCAGGAAGTCGTCGACCAGCGTCCCGTCGCGCAGCACCGCCTGCGCCCGGACCCCCGCGTCCGCCCGCCGCAGGTCCGACTCCGACACCACCGGCAGCAGCCGCCGCACCGCCTCCGTGAACGCCCGCTTGGACACCGACCGCCGTAGCTCACCCGCTCCGTACCGCCAGTGCGCCCGGGCGATCGCCCACGAGCCGGGCCACGCGAGCGTGCCGGCCAGCTCGCGAGGGCGGACGACGGACCAGCCGTACCCCTCCCGGGCGAGCGCCGGGACCGCGTTCGGCCCGATGTGGACGCCGCCGTCGATCCCCCGCGTCAGATGCACCCCGAGGAAGGGGAAGGCCGGGTCCGGCACCGGATAGACGAGACCCCGCACGAGCGAGGGGTCCCGGAGCTCGTAGTACTCCCCCCGGAAGGGCACGATCCGCATGCCCGGGTCGTCGCCGGCGAGCCGGGCGATCCGGTCGCAGTGCAGCCCCGCGCAGTTGACCAGGACCCGTGCCCGCACCACGCGGCCGTCGGCCGTCCGCACGGCGACCCCCCAGGGTCGCCGGTCGATGACGGTGACCTCCGCGCCGTACAGGATCCGGGCCCGGGAGGACTCGGCGAGCCGCCGGGACACCGCCCCGTAGTCGCAGATGCCGGTCGTGCCGACGTGGATCGCGGCCAGGCCCCGCACCCGGGGCTCGTACTCGCTGATCTGGGCGGGGCCGAGCTCGCGCACCGGGATGCCGTTCTCCCGGCCGCGCTGCACGAGCGCGTGCAGCCGCGGCAGCTCCTCGCGCGAGGTGGCGACGACGAGCTTGCCCGTCACCTCGTACGGAATGCCCCACTCCGCGCAGAACTTGACCATTTCGGCCGCGCCCTCGACCGCGAACCGGGCCTTGAGCGAGCCGGGCCGGTAGTAGATCCCGCTGTGGATCACCCCGCTGTTGCGCCCGGTCTGGTGGCTCGCGAGCGCGTGCTCCTTCTCCAGGACCGTGACCCGCGTGCCGGGAGCGGCGCGCGTCAGGGCGTACGCCGTCGACAGACCGACGATCCCGCCGCCGATCACCAGCACGTCACAGTCAAACACCAGCGCCACCTCCCACCCCCGATAGTGCACTGGCCCACTGACAATCCCGTGAAACCTCGCGCGACGGCACGAGACGCAGGTCACCCCGACGCAGGGCATGCCGACGCGGGCCACGCCCCTCGCGTCGGGGGCGACGAGCGGCGCCCCCGCCCCTCACGCCGGTGCGACGAGCAGCGGCCTGGCACGCTCCCGGAGTTCCATGACCCGGGGCTCGTCACCGTACGGTTCGAGCCGGTGCAGCAGATCCCGTACGTACTCCGTCGTCCGCGCCGACGAGATCCGCCCCGCCACCTCCACCGCCCGCGTGCCCGCCGCGCAGGCCGCGTCCAGGTTGCCCGACTCCAGCTCGGCGACGGCGGAGACCACGAGCCGCAGCCCGTGCGAGCGGACGAACTCCTCCGTCGGCCGCGAGAGCGCCTGCTCGGTGAAGCGGCGCACCTCGCGCGGCGCCTTCAGGTCGCTGTAGCACTCGGCGGCGTCGGCGCAGAACCGGTCGTACGAGTAGAAGCCCAGCCAGGTCGGGTCGCCGTCGCCCTCGCGGGAGCGCTCCAGCCAGCCCTCGGCCGACTTGAGCGCGGCGGCCGCGGCGACCCCGTCACCGGCCTTCGCGTGCGCGCGTGCCTCGACGAGCCGGAAGAAGGACATGGTGCGGGCGGTGGCCAGCCCCCGGTTCCGCTCCAGCGCGGCCTGGGCGAGGTCGACGCCCTCGTCTGCGAAGCCCCGATAGGTGGCCTGGAGGGACATCGAGGCGAGGACGTAGCCGCCGAGAGGCACGTCGGCGGCGGCGCGGGCGAGCCGCAGCGCCTGGATGTAGTAGCGCTGGGCGGCCTCCTGCTGCCCGGTGTCGAAGGCCATCCAGCCGGCGAGCCGGGTGAGCTCGGCGGTCGCGCCGAAGAGGGCCCGGCCGACCTCGTCGGAGTACGAGGCGAGCAGCAGCGGGGCCGCGTCCACGCGTAAGCACTCGGGGACCATGGACGAACGCCAGTCCCCGCCGCCGTACTTGGAGTCCCAGCGGCGTGCGTCCTCGGCGGCCTCGCGGAGCTTGGCGACGTCGCTGTGCCCCACGCGCACGTGCTCGGTGGCGGCCGAGCTGCTCGCGCCGCCCGTGGCGCCCCCGCCCCCGCCCCCGCCCGTGATCCCGGCCCCCGGTGGGCGCGGTGCCTCGCGCTCCACCGACGGGTCGGCCGGGGTTATCAGCCAGCGGGACGCGGGCGTCGCGTACGCGCTCACCGCGAAGGAGCCGGCGAGCGACTGCCAGATCCCGCCACCGCCGGCCCGCCGCCCGGCGAGATCCAGCCGGTACAGGTCGGTCGCGGAGCGGACCGCCTCGCCCACGTCGCGCGGGAACGCGAGGCCCACTTCGGGCGCGGGGTCGGCGTCGGCCAGCCCGATCTCGTGCAGCGGCACGGGCCGACCGAGCTTCTGCCCGATCGCGGCGGCGATCAGATGCGGTGCGGCGCCCTGCGGCACCATGCCCTTCGACACCCACCGGGCGACGGAGGTCTTGTCGTATCGAAGCGTCAGGCCCCGTTGCGCACCGAGGTCGTTGACGCGCCGGGCGAGCCCGGCGTTGCTGATTCCCGCGAGGGCGAGAACCGTGCCGAGCTTTTCGTTCGGCCCGCGTTGCTCCCTGGACATGACGCCACCCCTCGACAACCCAGACGGCCGCCACGACGCCGGGCATAGGCGTGCGGCATTCGTAAACACAGCGTAGTTCGCCGCATCCCTACCGTTAAGGGGCGGTGTTCCGTATGGCGAGATTGTTGTGTGAAAGACCGACAGCCGCGTTCGGTGGACCGGCTCGCGCTCCCGCCGTGTGGCCGTGCGCCCGGCCGTGCGCTCTCTCGGGGTGGCCGGGGGAGCGCTTCCATGAGTAGCGCGTGGGTCGGCCCGCTCGGCCGGGAAAGTGTCCCGGACCAGTGGGCTGGGGGATACCGCCGCCCCATTCCCCGCGGGCGGCGGACGGCACCGGGAGGCGGGAGCGCCTCCCGGGCTGCCGGTGGCCGGTGTGAAGCGGTGTGCGTGGGCAGGCGCCCCGGACGCTTCCCGCCCCCACCGAAGAGGGGCGATATTTGGCCGAATGACGCCGGTGTGCAACTGGCCCATGCCAGGGGCGCATTCGGCTTTCGCGCGCGTGCACCCGGACTCCGCCCCGTGCGCCGTTGTCGTGGCAGCATGTCTCCCACCGAAACGGATGTGGAGGCGCCGATGCGATGGCTGGTGGGCTGGAGCAGCGTCGCCGCGGGCTTCGCAACGACGGCCGGGGCCCGGGCGGGCGCCGCGAACGGCTCGTACGGCTCGTACGGCTCGTACGGCGCCGGATACGTCTCAGGTTCGAACGCCGGCCACGGCTCGGGGTCGGCCTCGAACACCGGCCACGGCTCCCGCTCGGACGCCGGCTACGGCTCGGACCCCGGCTACGGCCACGCCGCCGCCACCGAGGGGCGCACGGTGCAACCCGTCGGCGCACAACTCCTCTGGGGCGACCCCGACCCGCTGTGGGCGGTCGGCGACTGGCGCCCCGACGAGGTGCGGGTCGTGGCCGTCGACGACCACACCCGTCTCGCCGTCCTCGGCTGTTGCGCCGCGAGCGACGAGGAACTGCGGATCGGCCTGCTCACCGCTCGCGGGGGCGCGTTGCGGCACCTCACGGCCTGGCCCGGCAGCTACACCGCGGTCGTCAAGGCCGGCCGCCGGGTCACCGTCACCGGTGATCTCGCGGGCGCCAGGCCCGTGTTCCACACCCCGTGGGCCGGCGGCACCGCCTTCGCCACCGCCGCCCTGCCCCTCGCCGACCTGGTCGAGGCCCAACTCGACATCGGCCATCTCGGGGCGCTGCTCGCCTGCCCGGAGACCCCGGAGGCGCTGCGCGACTCCACCCCGTACGAAGGGGTCCGACGGGTGCCGCCGGGCCACGCGCTGATCCTGCGGGAGGGCGCGCGCGAGATCACCGGGTACGAGCAGGTCGCCTCGCTCGCGGTCGCTGCGGCCGAGGCCGACCCCCGGCAGGCCGTCGAGGGGGTCAGGGACGCCCTGATCGAATCCGTACGCGCGCGGCTCACCGCCCCGCGGCACGCGCCCGAGGCCCCGCTGCCCGACCCGGGCCCCGTGCCCGGCATGGGGCCCGCCGACCGGCGAGCGGCCCGGGGCGCGGGCCCGGCGCCCGGCATCGGCGCCGACCTGTCGGGCGGCAGCGCCTCCGGCACGCTCGCGCTCCTCGCGGCTGGCCTCCCCGGGGTGCCGGGCACGATCACCGGGCAGGGCACGGGCGCGGGGGAACGGCTGCTCGCCGTCACCTTCAACGACCTTGCCACGCGCGCGGGTTCGGACCGGGAGGACGAACTGAAGCGGGCCGGGGCGATCGCGGCCGACCCGCGGCTGCACCACGTCGTCGTCGCGGGAGGCGAGGAGGCGCTCCCATACGCCGCACTGGACGGGCCGCTCACGGACGAGCCGGGGCCCTCCCTCGTGACGGCCGAACGGCACCGGAGGCGGCTCGCGGGCGGCAGCGCCGACCACTTCACCGGCATGGGCGCCAAGCAGGTCCTGGACGCGCACCCGGCGCGCCTCGCGGACCTCCTGATGGACCGCAGACGCCGCTCCCTGGTGCGTCCGGTGACGGCGCTCGCGAAGGCCTCGGGGCCGTCGGCGGGTTCGCTCCTGGTGCCGCTGACGGTGTACCGGGCGGCACGGAAGCTGGCCCGTACCCCGTACCGGACGGGCCTGGAGGCGGCCGCCCAGCGGGTCCTGGAGGCGAACCGTACGGCTCAGGACGGCTTCGGTCCCCTGGAGGCGTCCCTCTCGGCGCTCACCTGGTCCCGGCCCGGGCCCGCGGCGCGCTGGATGACGGGGGAGGCGCTTGCCGAAGTATCGGTTCGCCTCAACCGGGCTGCGACACTGCCGACCTCCGTCCAGCGACCGGGCGAAGCACGCGCGCGTGCCGCGCTCGCGCGTGCGGCGGCCGACCACCGGGTCCTGGAACAGGCCGCGGAGATCCGCGGCCAGCGCCTGCACGCCCCCTTCCTCGACAACCAGGTCGTACGGGCCTGCCGCGCCCTCCCGGAATCGCTCCGGGTCCAGCCGGACGCCCGCGCGGGCGTCCTGCGCACGGTCCTGTCCGGGGCCGGCATCCACGACCTCCCCCCAGGCTGGGGCGCCCCTCACCCGGCGGTCCCGGCCGGCGCCACGCGCGCGGGTCTGCGCGCGGCGCTCCCCCACCTGATCGCCCTCTTCGACGCCCCGCTGCTCGCCGACGCGGGCCTGATCGAGGCACGCGTGGTCCGCGAGGCCCTCCGCACGGCGGCCGACGGCGCGCCCGTCCCCCTCGACGGCCTCGCCGACCTCGTCTCCACCGAACTCTGGCTCCGCCGCCTCATGTCCCGCCGGGGCTCCTGCTGGACCAACACCACGGAACCCCGCGCCCACCGCGCGGTCCAGGGCCCCCTGATCCCGGCGACGAGGTCGCTGCCGGCGTGAGGGGCCGAGGGCCCGGACGAAACGTCACAGCACGCTCGTTCGAGTCAATGCCTGCCGGACCCCGCCGGGCTGCCCGACCTAAGCTGAGAGCGTCGCACCGAGCGCAGGAGGTCCGGCACGGCGATGCCGCTGCCGGTTCCCGAGGACGCGTTCTCCGACGGCATGCCCGACCGCGAGGGTGCGAGCCCCGTTCTCCTCGTCGCCGAGGTGACCTCCTGGTCCACCGCGCGCCGCGACCGCGTCCAGAAGATCCGGGCCTACGCGCGCGGGGGCATCCCTCTCTACCTGCTGATCGACCGCGAGGCCGGTGAAGCCGTCGTGTGCTCCGCACCCTCCGGGGACGACTACGGGCACAAGTCCATCCACAAGCCGGGGACAGTCGTCGCACTGCCTGACCCCCTCGGTTTCGACCTGGACGGCTCTGCCTTCCGACAGCCGGACCCCGAGGACGCACCGGGGTAAACCCCGAGGCGTACGCAACGGCCGCCGGACACAATGAGCCGGTGCGGTATCTCATCCTCGGCACCACCGAGGCCCTCGACCCCCTCGGCCGCCGTCTCCCCGTCGGCGGCGCCCGGCTGCGCGCGCTGCTCGCCGCGCTCGCGCTGCGCGGCGGACGTGCCGCATCCGTCACCGAGCTCGCCGACGACGTGTACGGGGACTCCCCGCCGCAGGACGCCCCCGCCGCCCTCCAGGCCCTCGTCGGCCGCCTCCGGCGGATCATCGGCAGCGACGCCGTCGCCTCCACCCCAGGCCCCGGCTACCGACTCGTCGCCGCCCGCGAGGACATCGACCTGTACGTCTTCGAGCGCCACGTCCAGGACGCGGGCGCGCACCTCGACGCCGGCGGACCGGAGAAGGCCGCCGCCCTCCTCCGCGCAGCCCTCGGCCTGTTCCGGGGGCCCGCCCTCGCCGATCTGTCCGACCCGGCGGGCGTCCGCCTGGAGGCCCAGCGGCTCGCGGCGCTCCGGCAGCGCGTCGAGGCGGATCTGCGCCGGGGCGCCACCGACGGACTCGTACCGGAGCTGACCGGGCTCACCACCACGTACCCGTACGACGAGGCCTTCCACGCCCAGCTCATCCGCGCCCTGCGGGCCGAGGGCCGGCACGCCGACGCCCTCGCCGCCTTCGAGTCGGCCCGCCGCACCCTCGCGGACGCCCTCGGCGCCGACCCCGGCCCCGAACTCGCCGCGCTCCACCGGGAGCTCCTCGCGGGTCCGCCCCCGCTCCCGGCCCCTGCCCCGGCCCCGGCCTCCGTGCGTCATGGCACCGCGTGGGATCCGCCGACCGCTGCCGACCCGCGGCCGACCGCACCGCCGGACCACGCGCGCCCCCCGACGCCCCCGGCCGACTCCACCCCCGCCTCCGGCAACATCCGCCCCCGCCTCACCTCCTTCGTCGGCCGGGAGCCCGAACTGGCCGCGATCCACGCCGATCTGGACCGCTTCCGGCTCGTCACGCTCACAGGCCCCGGCGGCTCCGGCAAGACCAGGCTCGCCGAAGAGGCCGCCCTGCGGGTCTTCGCCCCCGTCGCCCCCGCCACCGGCTCAGCCGGCACACCCGCCACAGCTACAAACCCCACGACCTCAGCCCCCACCAGTCCGGGCCCCACCGGGGCCAACCTCCAACGGACCGAGCCCGCACCCGCCTCCCCCACCACCGCCTGGATCGCCGAACTCGCCCCGCTCGACGACCCCGAGGCCGTCCCCGGCGCCGTCCTCTCCGCGCTCCGGCTCCGCGAGGTCAACCTGATCACCCGCGAGGGCGTGACGCTCCAGGACGACCCCACGGCCCGTCTCGTCGAGCACCTCGCCCGCCGCCCCTTCCTTCTCGTCCTCGACAACTGCGAGCACGTGATCGACGCGGCCGCCGCCCTCGCCGAGACGCTCCTCACCGACTGTCCGCAGCTCCGCATCCTCGCCACCAGCCGCGAACCCCTCGGCGTCCCGGGGGAGTCGGTCAGACCCCTCGAGCCCCTGCCACCGGACCCCGCGCACCGCCTCTTCGCCGAGCGCGCCCGCGCCGTACGTCCCGATGTCGACCTCACCCAGGGCGGCGGCGCGGCCGTCGACGAGATCTGCCGCCGCCTCGACGGCCTGCCCCTCGCCATCGAACTGGCCGCCGCCCGCCTCCGGCTGCTCACCCCGCGCCAGATCGCCGACCGGCTCGACGACCGTTTCCGTCTCCTCACCTCCGGCTCCCGCACGGTCCTGCCCCGCCAGCAGACCCTCCGTGCGGTCGTCGACTGGTCCTGGGACCTGCTCGACCCCGAGGAACGCACCCTGCTCCGCCAGGTCTCGGTCTTCGCCGGCGGCTGGGACCTCGCCGCCGCCGAGGCACTGTCCCCGCGCGCGGCGGACGCGCTCGGCGCCTTGGTCGACAAGTCCCTCGTCGTCGCCACCCCCACCGAGGGCGGCGAGATGCGCTACCGGCTCCTGGAGACCATCCACGAGTACGCGGCCGAGCGTGCCGCCGAGACCCCGGCGGTCCTCGCCGCCGCCGAGGCCGCCCACACCGCCCACTTCACGGCCCTCGCCGAGACCGCCGAACCCAGGCTCCGCTCGGCCGAGCAGCTCCCGTGGATCGAGCGGATCGAACGCGACCTGGACAACATCCGCGCCGCCCTGCACCGCACGGTCGTCACCTCCCCCAGGTCCTCCGCCTCGCCCGAGCAGGGGGGATCCCGATCCGACGAGGCCGCCGCCCACCGCCTGGTCTTCGCCATGGGCTGGTTCTGGTGGCTGCGCAACTACCGTCCCGAGGGCCTGTCCTGGGTCGACCGCGCGGTCGCACTCGGCGACGACCCGGCCGACCCCGACGACCCCCGCTACTGGCCTCGGATGCGCCTGCGCATGCTGCAGTTCTTCCTGGAGGTCGAGAGCCGCACGCTGCGGGACTTCCAGGACCCGGAGGCGATCGCGCTCGCCCGCCGCGTACGGACCGCGTTCGGCGAGCCGCCCGGCCCGGAGGGCGCCAGCTTCCCCGGCCTGCTCTGGCCGTTCACCGCGTACCTCACCGAGGAACCGGCCGTGGTCCGTGACCTTCTCGACGAAGCGGTCGCCAACTGCCGCCGCCACGGCGGCGACTGGGAGGTCGGCGTCAGCCTCATGTTCCGTACGCACATGGTCGTCGACATGCCCGGCGGCATGCCGGGCATCGACGAGGACCTGGCCGAGCTCCGCCTCCTCGCCCGGAGCGTCGGCGACCGCTGGATGGGTGCCCAGATCGCGAGCGCGGTGGGCGAGGCCCATTTGCTGCGCGGCCGCAGCGAGGAGGCCGGGGAGGCGTACGAGGAGGCCCTGCGGTTGGCCCGTGAGGTCGGCGCACACGCCGAGTCCCCGTTCCTCCTCGCCCGCCTGGCCGAACTCGCCTACCACACCGGCGACATGGAGGCCGCGGAGAAGGGCCTCGACGAGGCCGCGCGGGAGGCGGAGCGCTACCGCGTGCGGGACACCGGCGTGTTCGTCTGCTTCCTACGGGCCGGCGTCGCCCTGTACCGCGGCGAGATCGCGGAGGCCCGCGCCCAACTGGAGGAGGCGGGCCGCACGGTCGCTACCGGGGCGCCGCCACCGCACTTCGAGGCGGCGTTCGTGGGGCTGTCCGCGCGCGTCGAGGCGGGCGAGGGGCGGGCGTCCGCCGTCGCCACGGCCACCGAAGCGCTGCGCGGCGCGCGGGACGCGCAGTGCGCGGAATTCTTCCTCGCGGGCCTGGGGGAGGGGCTCGCCGTCGTCCTGTCCTCGGCGGGCGAACCCGCCCTGGCGGTCACGATCATGGCGGCCGTCGAGGGCTGGCGGACCGAGCTGCCCCGCTCGGTCCCCGGCCTGCGGGACGTCGAGGCGGTGAACGCCCGGGCGGTCGCGGCGCTCGGCCCGTCGGGCCTCGCCGCCGCTCGCGCCGCAGGGAAGGGGCTCGACGTCGACGAGGTACTGGCCCTCGCGGAGACGGTCACCACGAGGCCCGAACCGGACCGGCCCGGGCCGGACGAGCCCGGGCCGGACGGGAACCTCAGGAGCAGCTGATCCGCGACTGCGCCCAGTCGGCGACGGCGGCCCGCCCGAACGGCGTGTGCTCCTCCACCACCAGCCGGATCGTGCTGCGGCCGGAGATGTCGACGTGCACCGGGACCGGCGGGTCGCCGGCCCGGACCACGTCGGAGCGCCAGAGCCGCTCCTCGTCCCCGTACACGGAGAACCGCACGCCGCCGACGCCCAGCAGCGCGCTCAGGTCGTCGACGCCGACGACCGCGTCGTAACTCGTGCACTGCCGGTTGAGGTCGATCAGCAGGGACGAGGGCGCGTGGACGCTCACCCCGTGCGCGTACGGGGTGCCGCCGATGGACAGGTTGGCGCGCTGCCACATCCAGCTGCTGTCGGAGAGGGCGACCTCGGGCTTCGTGCCGTCACCGAAGATCCCGTAGTCCAGCTCGTTGACCTGGTAGACCCTCGGCGGGGCGGGCGGCGGCGCCGGCTTCGGCGAGGGCTTCTCGGGACTGGGCGTCGGCGTGGGCGTGGGGGTCGGCTTGGGGCTGGGCTTCGGCGGCGGCGTCGCCGGCGGGGGCGTCGGCTTCGCGGGCGTCGGCTTCGGTGCGGGCTTCGCCGGAGGGGGCGTGGGGGTCGGCGTGGGCGCCGGCGGCTCGGACGTCACGGGCGGGGGCGGCGGTACGGGCGTCGGCGTCGGCTTCGGCGGCGGCGCGGGTTCCGCCGGTACGACGGGGGTGACGACGGGCTGGGCGGGTCTGGGCGCGGCCACGGGCTGCGGATCCCCGGCCATGGCCCAGACGAGCCCGGCTGCCGCGGCGACGGCGACGGCGGCTGCGATCCCGGCCTTGGCGGGCGCGCCGAGGCCCTCGGCGGCGGCTCCGCCGGAGGACCCGGTGGCGGCGGCCGCGGCACCGGCCGCACCCGCGCCGACGGCGCCTCCGGCGACGACGCCGGCGGCCTTGAGCGAGTACCCGGCGGCGAACCAGCCGATGACGGCGACCGGAAGCAGCGCGGGGATGCCGGCGTTGACATGGGCCAGCTCACCGGCGGCGAGCCGGCACTTGGCGCACTCGTCCAGGTGCTTGCGCAGTCCGCGTTCGGCGCGCATCCGCAGGCCTCCGCGCGCGTAGGCGCCGAGCCGGTCGGCGTATCGGGCGCAGTCGCCGCCGGCCGTCAGGGACTGGCTGACGTGGGCCTGGAGGTAGGCCTGCTTGAGGCCTTCGCGGGCGCGGCTGGCGAGGACGGCCGTGGCGTTGGCGGTCAGGCCGAAGAGCGGTGCGACCTCGCTGGGGGACTCCTCCTCGACGGTGGTGTGCCACAGCACGGCCTGCCAGCGCTCGGGCAGCGAGCGGAAGGCCTGCATGGCGAGCGACTGCTCGGCCTCGTGCATGGCCAGGACGTCGGCGCCGAGGTCGAGCGTGTCCTGGTCGGAGACCTCGGAGGAGCGGGCGGCCTCGGCCGCGAACACCGCGAAGTCCTCGACGAGGTGTTCCCGCTTCTGCGTCTTCGTCCAGTTCGCGGCGACGCGCCGGACGGTGGTCATCAGATAGGCGCGTACGGCCTGTTCGGGCCCGGCTCCGCCGCGGACGGCCTGCAGCGTGCGGGCGAAGACCTCGGCGGTCAGGTCGTCGGCGGTGTGGGCGTCCCGGCAGCAGGTCCTGGCGTACCGGCGCACGGCGTCGGAGTGTCTGCGGAAGAGTTCCTCGTACGCGGAGTCGTCGCCGTCCCGCATGAGCTGGACGAGCTCGGGGTCGGAGGGGGGCAGTTCGACGGGCGGCGGAAGGACGGTGTCGTGCTCGTGGTCGTCCTCGGGCCCGGTGCCTGCCCCGGTCGTGCCGAACCCGGAGCCCGTACCGGAACCGGCGCCCCACCCGGAGGTCTTTCCCTCACGCTGCTGCGGCACGCTCGCGTCGAGCGAATCGAGCGAATCGGGCGAATCGGGCGAATGAAGCGATCCGAGTGGGTCGAGCGAATCGACGGCGCCCACGGCACCTGCCGGACCCGTGCCTGCCGGACCCGTGTTTGTCGGACTCGTGTTTGTCGGACTCGAACTCGCCGGACCCGCGCCCGAAGAACCCGCCCCGGTGGTGTCCGGCGCGCCGGGGAGGCCTCCCGGTCCACCCTGGCTCGGCACCTGCCGGGAGGGCTGGCCCCCCGCCTCGGCGGGGCCGCCCAGCGGCTCGTCCCGACTGTCACCGCTCATCGCGGAAGCCCCCGTACGCACGCTCGGACCCGAACACCGGCCAAGCCTGCCACAGCGCGCGGGCACGCCGAAGCGCCGCGTCCACTTACCACTCATCCGGGGCGACTTCGTGTATCCGGGCGTAACCGATCACACGTTCGTGTCATGCTCGTTGATCCGCCCGGACCACACGAAGACTCCGGCCCGCGCCGGGGCGCGGCAGCCGGCTCCCGGAGCTGTGCTCCTACGAAGGGCGCTCCCTACCGGGAGCGCAGCCCCTCGATCAGGATGTCGAGGAGACGCGTCGAGGCCGCCGCCTGCTGCACCGCGTCCGGCAGCGCCGGAGCGGCCGTGGCGATGACGAGGAGGACGTCGGCCACGGTCACGTCGGTCCGCAGCTCACCCGCCTCACGCGCCCGGTCGACCAGCCGGCCGACCACCTCGAGGAGCTCCGCGGCGCCCGCGTCGTCCTTCTCCTCGGCGGGTACGGCCCTCGGCGCGACCACACGCGCGTCGGTCTGCTCGCCGACACCCCGCTGGTACGGCACCCGCGCCGCGTCGTCCGCGCCGTGGGAGTCGCCGCCGAGCGGCAGTACCGTGACGTCGTCGACGCCCACCCGCAGCACCTGCGGCGGAAGGAGCCGGCCCGCGCCCGAGGCCACCGAGGTCCGCAGGAACCGGGAGAGCGCCGACCACGGCTCGTCCTCCTGGCCGAGCGCGGCCCTCGCCTGCTCGGTCAGCCGGGAGGTCTCCTCCTCGGCTATCCGCCTGACCAGGACGTCCTTGCTCGGGAAGCGGCGGTAGACGGTGCCGACACCGACGCGGGCGCGGCGTGCCACGTCCTCCATCGGAGCCCCGTAACCGAGCTCGCCGAACACCTCGCGCGCGGCGCGCAGGACATGCTCCAGATTGCGCTGGGCGTCCACCCGCAGCGGCGCGGCCCTGCCGGACACCGGTGCGCCGTTGCGCTCGGAGCCGCCGACGCCCGCGTGCGGGCCGTCGTCCACGGTCGCCGTCCCGGCGCCCGTCTGCCATCGTGAATCCTGCATATGCATAAGCGTTCCCCCGCTCATGATGTCTCCCCCCGGAGACTCCCCGCCCTGAAAACGGGGTTTCCGGAGGATGAGCGCTTCGGTCCACGCGCTCCCATCCGACACCCCGACGAAGTACGAACATAGTTGAGTCCGGGTCAATTCAGAAGGGGGAGTTCCGTACGGTGCGCCCCCCGATCGGAGCAAGGAGCGGATCACTCCCGATTCCGACCCCCCGCCGAACCCGGCGTGGACACCCTGACCTGCGCCGTTGAGCACGTACCCCCCGTGCGCGCCACCCCGCGCCTCCGTACCCCTCCGGTCACACAATTTGCCGGGGCTGTGGACAAACCACGGACGGCGGTGCGTCATGGGACAGTGACCGAACCTGCGCGCATTCTCGTGGTCGGCGGTGGCTACGTCGGCATGTACACCGCGCTGCGCCTCCAGCGGCAGCTCAGGGCCGAGCTGAGAGCCGGCGACGCCGAGATCGTGGTGGTCACCCCCGAGCCGTACATGACGTACCAGCCGTTCCTCCCCGAGGCCGCCGCCGGCTCGATCTCCCCGCGGCACGTCGTCGTGCCGCTCCGCCGTGTCCTCGACCGCTGCCGGATCGTCATCGGCGAGGTCCTCTCCGTCGACCACGTCAAGCGGACCGCGACCCTCTCCACCCTCGCGACCGTCGAGGAGGGCGCCGGCGCGGTCGACCTCACGTACGACGAACTGGTCATCGCGCCCGGCTCGGTCTCCCGCACCCTCCCGGTCCCGGGCCTCGCCGACCACGGCATCGGCTTCAAGACCGTGGAGGAGGCCATCGGCCTGCGCAACCACGTCATCGAGCAGATGGACATCGCCTCCTCGACCCGCGACCCCGCGATCCGCGACGCCGCCCTCACCTTCGTCTTCGTCGGCGGGGGCTACGCGGGCGTGGAGGCGCTCGCCGAGCTGGAGGACATGGCCCGCTACACGGCGCGGTACTACCACAACCTCAAGCCGGAGGACCTGCGCTGGGTCCTCGTCGAGGCCTCGGACCGGATCCTGCCCGAGGTGGGCGAGGAGATGGGCAGGTACGCCATCCGCGAGCTGCGCGGCCGGAACATCGACGTACGCCTGGAGACCCGCCTCGAATCCTGCGAGGACCGGATCGCGGTCCTCAGCGACGGCACCCGGCTGCCCACCCGCACCGTCGTCTGGACCGCGGGCGTGAAGCCCGCCCCCGTCCTCGCCAGGACAGACCTGCCGCTGAACGAACGCGGCCGGCTCCGCTGCACGGCCGCGCTCGCCGTCGAGGGCGTCGACCACGCCTGGGCGGCCGGTGACGCCGCCGCCGTCCCCGACGTGACCTCGAAGGAAGCCGGCAAGGAGTGCGCGCCCAACGCCCAGCACGCCGTCCGTCAGGCCAAGGTCCTCGCCGAGAACATCGCGGCCTCCCTGCGCGGGCAGCCGCTCAAGGAGTACGCGCACGCGTACGTCGGCTCCGTCGCCTCCCTCGGCCTCCACCAGGGCGTCGCCCACGTCTACGGACGGAAACTCAAGGGATATCCGGCCTGGTTCATGCACCGCGCCTACCACCTGAGCCGGGTCCCCACCTTCAACCGCAAAGCCAGGGTCCTCGCCGAATGGACCCTGTCCGGCCTGTTCAAACGGGAGATCGTCTCCCTCGGGTCGCTGGAACACCCCCGCGCCGAATTCGAACTCGCCGCCGCTCCGCCACCCGACCACGGCGACAAGCCGTCGTCCTGACATCACTGTCAGTGCACTCGTCCACACTGGACGTGTGACCATAGGTGGACTCACACCTGCACAGCGTGACTCTGCACGGCACCGACACCACGAGGCATAGAGATCCGTGAACTTCACCCGTTGGAGCGCCCGGCTCCCCGGTACACAGCGCCGCGCGGCGCGGGGGACCGAAGGCTCCGTGCCCGCCGCCCGCGGTGAGTACGCGCAGCAGCTGGAGCACCTCGCCCGCGAGGCTGCCGAGACCGGCGAGCCCGCCGACGTACCCGCCCTGGAGGACTTCTCCGTACGGGAACTCCTCGGCCGGCTCCCCGGCCTGGTCGCCCTCGCGTACGGCCCGGACCACCGCATCGCGTACGTCAACGACGCCTATGCCGCCGCCTTCGGCCCCCGCCCCGCGGGCGTGCCCGTCGCCGACACCTGCCCGGAGGCGGAGGAGCTCGGCCTGCTGCCCCTCATGGACCAGGTGCTGCGCAGCGGCAAGCCGCGAACGGTCAAGTCCCGCCGCACCCACGACGGCGGCTCGTACACGGTGACGTGCCTGCCCGTGGACAGCCCGCACATCGACGGCGGTGGCGTCCTCGTCCACGCCGCGGACGTCACCGACCACGCGGAGGCCGCCGAGCGGCTGCGGGCCAGCGAGCGCCGCCACCGCGAGACCGCCGTCACCCTCCAGCGCTCGCTGCTCCCGCAGGACCTGGAGCAGCCCGACGACCTGCGGATCGCCGCCACCTACCAGCCCGGCGGCACCGACGCGGCCGTCGGCGGCGACTGGTACGACGTGATCACCCTCGGCGCCGGCCGCACCGCGCTCGTCATCGGCGACGTGATGGGCCGGGGGGTGCGCGCCGCCGCCGTCATGGGCCAGCTCCGCACCGCCGTCCGGGCCTACGCGCGCCTGGACCTGCCCCCGCACGAGGTGCTCCAGCTCCTCGACGGCCTCGCCGCCGAGATCGACGCCAGCCAGATCGCCACCTGTGTGTACGCGATCCACGACCCCAGCGAGGGGAAGCTGGTCTACGCCTCCGCGGGCCACCTCCCGATCCTCGTCCGGGACGAGGACGGCAGCGTCCGGCGCGCCGAGGATCCGACGGGCCCACCGCTCGGCACGGGCGGCTGGCTGCACGCCTCGGGCTCCATCGCCCTGCCGCCCGGCTCGACCGCCGTCCTCTACACCGACGGTCTGGTCGAGCGCCGCCGCGAGGACATCGACGAGGGCGTCGCCGCCCTGGCCCGCGCGCTCTCCGGCGCCAGCGGCACCCCGCAGGTCGTCTGCGACCGGCTGCTCCGCTCCCTGGGGGTCACCGCGGAGCACGACGACGACGTGGCCGTCCTGGTCGTCCAGCACCCGTCCCGCAAGGGGGCGGACGCGGAGCTCTTCCACAACGCGGCCCTGGAACTCCTGGGGGGCGTCGAGGCCGCTCCCCGCGCGCGTGCCTTCGCCTCCGGGGTCCTGTCGTCCTGGCGCTTCCCGGTCGAACTGCGCGACCTGGGCGTCCTCGCCACCAGCGAACTGGTGGCGAACTCCCTCCAGCACGGCACCCCGCCCATGCGGCTGCGCCTGCGCCGCACCGACCGCCGCCTGATCATCGAGGTCACCGACGGGGACGATCACCTGCCGCGCCGCCGCAGGGCGGAATCGGAGGACGAGGCGGGTCGCGGAATCTCGATCATCGCGACGATCGCCTCGTCCTGGGGCAGCCGCCGCACACCGGGCGGCGGCAAAGCGGTCTGGTGCGAGTTCGCCCTGCCCGACCACTAAGCCGGAGGTCAGGCGGCCGCGGTCTCCTTCTCAGGCATGTGCTGGGCCACGACCAGCGACGGCTTCACGGCGAGCGACGGCTGGTTCTGCTCCGGGGTCAGCTGCTTGCCCAGCCGCACCGCGAGGAACGTGATGCCGAGCGAGAAGAGCACGAACGTCACGATGTACGGACCGTGCAGCGCGGCTCCCATGGGCCCGCCGACGGCCGGCCCGACGGCCAGCGCCAGCTGCTTGACCAGGGCGAAGGCCGAGTTGTACTGCCCGACCATCGACTCCGGCGCCAGGTCGGCGACCAGCGGCGCCACGGTCGGCGACAGCATCGCCTCACCGAGCCCGAAGAGGGCGTACGTGGAGACGAAGGCAGCCGTCGCCATGGCCTGGCTGCCGTGCCCGAGGCCCGCGTACCCGGCGATCAGCCAGGCCACGGTCCAGATCAGACCGACGGCCGCGATCACCCGGGTCCGCTTGCGGCGCTCGACGAACTTCAGCACCAGGAACTGGGCGGCCACGATCACCGCGGTGTTGGCGGCCAGCGCCATACCGAGCGTCGAGGGCTGGATGCCGGCGGCCTCGGTGCCATAGGCGGCGAGACCCGACTCGAACTGTCCGTAGCAGGCGAAGAAGAGGACGAAGCCGAGGACGCACAGCTGCACCATGGCCTTGTGCCCGAGCAGCGCACGGATGCCCCCCTTGCCGCCCTCGGAAGGACGGGCGCCCTGGAACGCCGGGGAGCCGGGCATCCGCACGGTCCCGACGATCGCCCCCAGGACGAGGAACATCGCCGCCTCGATCGAGAACAGCAGGATGAAGCTGCCCGGCCGGCTCGTGTCGACCAGCAGACCGCCGATCAGACCACCGACACCGAGACCCAGGTTCTGCAGGAAGAACTGCATCGCGAACGCCCGGGTGCGCCCGACGGGCGTCGAGCACCAGACGATCATCGTGGCGAGCGCCGGCTGGAGCACGGCCGTACCGGCACCGAGCAGCGCCGCGGCCCCCACAGCCGCGGGCACGCTGGACGCGAAGCCCATCGCCACCGCACCCACGGCCGCGACGACCGAGGCGACGAGGAGGACCGGCACCGGTCCGCGCCGGTCGATGGTCCGCCCGCTGAAGGGCAGCACCACCAGTGCGGCCATGGCGAAGACGGCCAGGACGATGCCCGCCGTGGCCGCGCCCAGATCCCGCACCTGCGCCACGTACACATAGAGGTACGGCACGGTGAAGCCGAGTCCGAACGCGCTCAGCGCGCTGCCTGCCTGAATACGGCGCATCGCTGCGCCCCTCGCCTTGGTCACACTCACCCACTTCGGTCGCAGGTTCAGAGGTGTACCCCTGAACCTTGAAGACTTCAACACTAAAGTTCGAGGCTTAACAGTACACACCGAAGGACTTCAACGCCAACGAGACCCGTGGGATACTCGCCTCCATGTCCGACAACCCCGAGCGGTCCGGCCCGCAGGCTCCGCAGGAGCCGAGCCTCGACGAGCAGATCGCCGCCTATCAGCGCGAGTTCCGCGACCTCGACCCTCAGGTCGAGAAGGTCGTCTCCGCCCTCGGCCGGCTGAACCGGCGGATGAACGTGGCGTACGGACGCCAGCTCGCCGACCTCGGCATCAGCAACGCCGAGTGGGAGGTCCTCAAGACCCTGGTCCTCGCCGGCGAGCCCTACCGGCTGGGTCCGGGCGAGCTCGCCAAGCGGCTGGGCCTCACCCCGGCCGCGATGACCCACCGCATCGACCGCATGGCGGGAGAAGGCCTGGTCACCCGCGACCGCGACGAGAACAACCGCGTCCGCGTGATCGTCGAGCTCACCGACGAGGGCCGCTCGAAGTGGCTGGAGGCCATGCGCATGGCCACGGACTTCGAGGAGGAGCTCCTCCAGGACCTCACCTCGGACGAGCGGGGAGTGCTCGGCGAGATCCTCATCCGTCTCCTCCGTCGCGTGGAGCTCACCCAGCCCGATGCCGGCGGCCGCCTGACGGACCTCGACTGAGCTCCTGCGGGGCCCGCGTGCGGCCATCCGAGGGGGGTTGACACTCCCCTCCCGGATGCGTAGTGTTCTCCGAGTTGTCACAGAGCCGGAACGGTTCTTCGACAACCACCTCCGCCGCTGAGAGCGGCACCTCTACTCCGCACGATCTCCCCACCGGGATGAATTTCGGCATGCCGAAATTCATTTCGAAAGACTCGATTATGAGCCGCCGGGGAAATCCGCTAGAGTTTGAGACGTCGGAACGGCCCAACAGCCGGAAAGACAAACCCCGCTGACTGGGAATCAGACGCCGAAAGGTTCTGATAGAGTCGGAACCGCCGGAAGGGCCCGGAGCGAAAGCGAATGGGACCGGAAAGCACCGAGGAAATCGGATCGGAAAGATCTGATAGAGTCGGAAACGCAAGACCGAAGGGAAGCCCGGAGGAAAGCCCGAGAGGGTGAGTACAAAGGAAGCGTCCGTTCCTTGAGAACTCAACAGCGTGCCAAAAATCAACGCCAGATTAGTTGA
>NZ_JBVHZJ010000020.1:0-70979 GCF_055574655.1 Streptomyces sp. NPDC029956
GAAAACCAAAAAAAAGACAGAAAAAGGTCTTTCTTGTAGAGGGTGCGGGAAGCCGAAGCCGCCGGGGGGGGGTGGGGGGGGGGGGGGGGGGGGGGGGAACCCCCCCCCCCCCCCTTCCCGTGTCCGCGCCGACT
Source organism: Streptomyces sp. NPDC029956 (assembly GCF_055574655.1). Classification (NCBI taxonomy): domain Bacteria; kingdom Bacillati; phylum Actinomycetota; class Actinomycetes; order Kitasatosporales; family Streptomycetaceae; genus Streptomyces; species Streptomyces sp. NPDC029956. The sequence goes on from NZ_JBVHZJ010000020.1 coordinate 135, forward strand.
ACTTCACGGCGAGGAGCAGGGTGTCGGAGGGCGACGCCCAGACGGCCCTGGCCTCACCGAATCCGGCGGCGAGGAGGGTGTCGGCGTGCCAGCGCGGGGAGGGCATGTCGCCGTCGGCGTGCTCGCCGTAGATCTCGAAGCGGCGGGCGGTGGGCCCGGCGAGGACGGGGTCCTTCGCGGCGAGGGCCCACCACTCGGCCCAGTCCAGGGCTCCGCCGGTCCTGGCGCGGTCCATCACGGCGTGGCGCTGGGCGCGGTCGGCGGCGTTGATCCGAGGGGTGGTCGTGTCGATCATGTGGTCGGCGTTCATGAAGACGCCGTCGGCGCGGACGAGGCCCGCGATCCGGCCGTAGAGGGCCGTCAGGGGCTCGCTGTGGAGCCAGTGGAGCGCGGTGGCGGTGAGGACGGCGTCGTACGAGTCGTGGGGCAGCCCGGCGGCCCAGTCGGGGTCCTTGAGGTCGGCGGTCACGAAGGTGACGCGCTCGTCGCCGGCGAAGTGGCCCGCGGCGATGGCGAGGAGCGCCGGGTCGAGGTCGACACCGGTACTGGTCGCCTCCGGGAACCTCTTGAGGAGCCGATCCGTGATACTTCCCGTACCGCACGCGAGGTCGAGGACGCGGGGCTTCGGTCCCACCAAGGCCTCGACCATGTCGAGCATCACCCGGAAGCGCTCCTCACGGTCCGGCATGTACCACTCCTGCTGACGGTCCCAGCTCTGCTGCCAGGCCGCCCAGTCGGTTCCGGTCATCGCCGTTCCTCCCCCTCTTCGTAATACCCTCAAAGGGGAAACAGTTGTTACCCCTTCCGACCGAGACACTAGCCCGCCGGAGTAAGGACTACAAGTGGAACTGGCCTATTACTCGGATTACGCCGTGCGTCTGGTCAACACCGAGGAGCCGGCCCGCAACAAGGACGCGCTGACCTCCGTCGAGGTCATCCGCGAGCTCTTCGGCGCCGCCACCCAGATGGCCCGCCGGGCCACCGACTCCGACGTGACCCGGTTCCGCGCGGTACGGGCCCGGCTGCGGGCGGTCTTCACCGCGGCCGACGAGGGCGACCACACGGGAGCCGTGGACCTGCTGAACTCACTGCTCCTGGAGTTCCCGGTCAGCCCGCAGATCTCCGGCCACGACATCCTCGACGAGGACGGCCGGCCGCGGTGGCACATGCATCTCGCGGACCACCCGTCGAACGCGACCGCGGGGTACGCGGCGATCGCGGCGATGGGCCTCGCCTTCCACCTGACGGAGTTCGGCGCGGACCGCCTCGGCCTGTGCCAGGCACCGCCCTGCCGCAACGCCTACCTGGACACGTCCACCAACCGCTCCCGGCGCTACTGCTCGGACCGCTGCGCGACCCGCGCCAACGTGGCCGCCTACCGGGCCCGCAAGCGCCTGGAGGCCGACCGGTCGGACCGGACCGGCCTCACCGCCGAGAACAGCCAGGAGAGCGTCACCCCCAGCGACCGCTGACGCCCCGGCGTCACCGGCCGGTAGCGCGCCCGTACCCGCCCGAGAACCAGCTCGGGCGGTACGGCCCCGAAGACCCGGCTGTCGCCCTCGGCGTCCGGGTTGTCGCCGAGCACCCACCAGCCGCCGTCACGTCGCTCGATCAGCCGCTTCACGATGAGCAGATCCTGCTGGAGCGGGTGCCGCACGACGGCCACGCACCCCGGCCGCAGACGTCCGCCGTAGTGCACGAGCAGCTGGTCCCCATGGAGCAGCGTGGGCACCATGGACACCCCCGTCACCTCGGCGATCCCGAACGGAGCCCCGGCCTCCGCCACTCGCTCCCGCCCCGATTCCCTCATCGGCACATCCCGCTCCGCCCGCCGGTCCACACCCGCATCCACCCACACATCTGCTCGTTCACTCGTACACGAGTCCCATGCCGACCCTGGACTTTTGACCTAAGCCCCAGGGGGCGCCCGCGAAATCGCCCTTCTCACCGAGTAATGTCCCACCTGAGAAGACGATCACGAGGAAGGACGGCTCAATGCTCTCCCGCCTGTTTGCCCCCAAGGTGAAGGTCAGCGCCCACTGCGACCTCCCGTGCGGCGTGTACGACCCGGCCCAGGCCCGCATCGAGGCCGAGTCGGTCAAGGCTGTCCAGGAGAAGTACCAGGCGAACGAGGACGCGCACTTCCGCGCCCGCGCCACGGTCATCAAGGAGCAGCGCGCGGAGCTCGCCAAGCACCACGTCTCGGTGCTCTGGAGCGACTACTTCAAGGCCCCGCACTTCGAGAAGTACCCCGAGCTCAACCAGCTGGTCAACGACACCCTGAAGGCCCTCTCGGCCGCCAAGGCGTCGACGGACCCGAAGACGGGCGAGAAGGCGCTGGAGCTCATCGCCGAGATCGACCGCATTTTCTGGGAGACGAAGAAGGCCTGACCTTCTCTTTCCCGTCCGAAGGGGTGCGACCGCCTGGCGGTCGCACCCCTTCGGACTTTCCCGGCTCAATACCGACGTACCGACAGAAGGGTGACGCTCCATGCGCGTCAAGGCTTTCGATCACCTGGTGCTCAACGTGACCGATGTCGAGAGGGCGCTCGCCTTCTACACCGGGCCCCTGGGACTCGCGGGCGAGCGGGTCGAGGAATGGCGCGCCGGAAAGGTGTCGTTCCCGTCCGTGCGGATCGACGGGAGCACCGTCATAGACCTGTTCTCGCGCCCGCGCGGCGAGTCCAACGTCGATCACATCTGCCTCGTCGTGGACCCCCTCGACTGGCAGGAGGTCCTCGATTCCGGGACGTTCGACGTCGTCGAGGGCCCCGTGCCCCGCTGGGGCGCCCGCGGTTCGGCGCAGTCGGTCTACGTCAGGGACCCGGACGGCAACACGGTCGAACTGCGCTGGTACCCGCAGGACGTCGCGGAGTAGCGCCTACCGCCCCTCCCGCCGGCGCCTGCAGCGCCAGGGCCCTGGCCCGTCACCAGGCTTCCCGGCATGACCCCGCACGACCCGTCCGCCCCCTCTTCCCCGTCCGCCCCGTCCGCCCCGTCTGCTTCGTCTGCTTCGCCTGCTTCGTCCTCCTTGCCCTCACAGCTGACCCCCGAGGACGCCCGGGTCCTTCTCCGTCTGCTCCCGGCCGACATCGGGCCCGGGCTCGGCGAGGCGGAACTCGACGCCGTCGAGGCACGGTTCGGGTTCCGGTTCGCGGCGGACCATCGGGTGTTCCTCGCCGCCGGGCTGCCCCTCGGATCGCCCCACTGGCCCGACTGGCGCGACGGTGACCCCGACGACCTGACCGCTCGGCTCGCCCGACCGGTCGAGGGCCTGCTCTTCGACGTGGAGCACAACGGCTTCTGGCATCCGGCCTGGAGCCCCCGGCCCGCGGAGGTCTCCGAGGCCCTGAAGCTCGCGCGGGCCGAGTCGGCGGGCGTTCCTCCGCTGGTCCCCGTCTACGGCCACCGCTACCTGCCCGGCATTCCGGGCACGTGGGGGCACCCCGTGCTGTCCGTGTACCAGACCGACGTCATCCTCTACGGGAACGACCTCGCCGACTACGTCCGGCACGAGTTCACCGGGCGGGCGAGCAGCCTCACCGCCCACGCCACCGTCGACTTCTGGTCGTACTTCGTCGAGGGCGGACCCGGCATCGACGTCACCGGGCCCACTCCGTACGCCCCCTACGCCGTCACCCCGCAGGAGGCCGTCGAGTGCCTCCGGATGCTGGCCGTCGAGCGGCTCGTCGGCCGGCGGCCCTCGCCGGAGCAGTTGATCGAGGCCGGCCTCACCGCACTCCTGCTCGACGTCGAGTCGGAGTCGCTTCCGCTGCTCGCCGGCCTGACCCGGTCGGAGCACGAACGCGCCGGCGGGCTCTTCGAGCAGGTTCTCGGCGAGCTGCGGCTCGTCGACACCCTGCCCGCGGACGACTCCGGCCTCCCCTGGGAGGCCGCCCGCTGGGAGCTCGTGCGCTGGTGGCTGCGGCTGATCGTGAACGGGAGCCTCGACCCCGGTGCCGGGGGTGACCTCGTCACGTACGAGGGCTGGGGCGGCCTGGCCCGGCCGCGGGCGCTCCGGCCGCTCTTCGAGGCGACCGACGCCCACAACGACTGGGCGGCCGTCCGGGCGGGCTCGCGCGAGCATCTCGCGGCGGCGATCGTCGCCGAGGCCGAACGGCTGCTCGCGGGGCCCTGGCCGCCGCCCCAGCGCTGAGCCGCGGCCCCGCGACGAGTTCCCCCGCGACTCCCCGCGGGCCCGCCTACGCCTCCGTGCGGAGGCTGTAGCGGTGCTTCTCCTTCGACGTGGCGCCCAGCCGGTCGTAGAAGCGGATCGCGCTCTCGTTCCACGCGGGGGTCTGCCACTGGATCTCCGCGAGTCCGAGCCGGCTCGCCTCCGCGCGGACCGCGGCCATCAGGAGCGGGCCGAGGCCGTGGCCCCGGGAGGCCTCCGTGAGGTAGAGGCAGTCCATGTGGAGGTACTCCGTGCCGTCCCAGGTGGAGAGCTCCGGGGCGCAGCTCGCGTAGCCCGCGAGGGTGCCGTCGGGGAGGGCGGCGACCAGGCAGCGGAGGCGGGCCGGTTCGGTGCCGAAGAGGAGGCCGGCGAGCCGGTCCTCGAGACCGGGGGCCGGGGGCGCCGCCTTCTCGTACGCCGCGTGCTCGGTGATGAGCTCCACGACGCGCGGCAGGTCCTCGGGGCGTGCGTGTCGGACCCGTGCCCGCGTCGGCTGTTCGCTCATGCCGTCATCATGCACGGTCCCACCGACAGCGCCACCGTCGTCCCCTGCCGTCGCAGCCACTCGCGGTACGGGGCCGCCCTCAGGGCCACCTCGCGGTAGGCCGCAGCGAGTTCCGCGTACAGCGTGTCCAGGGGCGCCCCGGGGCGCGCGTACAGCAGGAGGCGGACGGCGAGCGGGTCGCCGCGCAGGGGGCGGACGGCCATGTCCTCGCGCGGGACGGAGGTCGGCTGGCAGGGGGCGACGGCCTCGCCGAGGACGATCAGGGAGGCGGCCGTGTGGTAGTCGCCGTGCAGCAGCGGCGGGTCGATGCCGGCGGCGTCCAGGACCCGGCGCAGACCGTCCCATTCGCCGTCGACGGTCGGGTCGACCATCCAGTGGTCTCCGGCGAGATCGGCGAGGTCCACCACGGGCCGGGCGGCAGCCGGATGGTCGCGGGCCATGGAGACGAACTGCGGTTCCCGGGCGACCAGGACCCGCCCCTTGAGGCCCTCGGGGACCCGTAACGGGCAGCCCTCCACCTCGTGCACGAAGGCCACGTCGAGCTGTCCGGCGGCGACGCTCCGGAGCAGCGCGTTCGCCGAGACGTCCATCCGCAGGCCGATGTCGGTGCCGGGCAGCTGCTGGCGGAGCCGGCGCAGCCAGCCGGGAAGCGCCCGGCTGGCCGTGGAGCCGACACGGAGCCCGAGTCCGTCGGTGCGCGCGGCGGCGGCCCGGGTCTCGGTGACGAGCGCCGCCATGTCGGCGACGAGCGGGCGGGCCCGGCTGAGCAGGGAGCGGCCGAGCGGGGTGGGGCGGCAGCCGGTGCGGCCGCGGGAGAAGAGCTCGGCGCCCAGGGAGTTCTCGATGCGGCGCAGCTGGGTGGTCAACGACGGCTGGCTCATGCCCAGTTGGCGGGCCGCCTTGTGCAGGCTGCCCGTGTCCGCGATGGCGCAGAGCGCGCGCAGGTGTCTCACCTCCAGCTCCATGCCCCGAGGGTAGGGCGGCTCCCTGGCTCGCACCAGATACCCGGAACCCTTCAATCACCTTTGATTTCAAGGGAGTTGGGGGTGTTTCGACCAGGTGATGCGGTGATGCTATCGCCGGTTGACATCATCCCCACGGGCCCCGGCTCCCCCGAGACTCTCCCCCATCCCCTACAGGAGGAGCCCCCCATGCGTCACCCCAAGGTCCTCACCTCTGTCCTGGCCACCGCCCTCGGTCTCGGTCTCGCCGCCTCCCTCGGCGCGGCCCCGGCCGTGGCCGCGAGCGCCCCCACGGGCGTCCCGGCGGCCGGCAACACCGCTGTGGCGTACGCCGGTTCGGCCGAGGAGGCGAAGGCGAACCAGGCCTTCTTCGACGCCGTCGTGAAGTCGGTGGCGAAGAAGCGTGCCGCCGCTCCCGGCGCGGCCGCCGTCACCGTGGTCTACAACGCCGCCAACGCGCCGAGCTTCCGCAGCCAGATCTCCCGCTCGGCGCAGATATGGAACAGCTCGGTGGCGAACGTCCGGCTCGTCGAGGGCAGCAACCCGGACTTCCGCTACTACGAGGGCAACGACTCCCGTGGCTCGTACGCGAGCACCGACGGTCACGGCAGCGGCTACATCTTCCTCGACTACCGGCAGAACCAGCAGTACAACTCCACCCGTGTGACCGCCCACGAGACGGGGCACGTCCTCGGTCTGCCGGACCACTACAGCGGTCCGTGCAGTGAGCTGATGTCGGGCGGCGGCCCCGGCACGTCCTGCCAGAACGCCCAGCCGAACGCCCAGGAGCGGTCCCGCGTCGACCAGTTGTGGCGCAACGGCCTCGCCTCCGCGTTCAAGAGCTGAGCCCGCGCGAACGCCGAGCACGCGCGCGAACGCTGAGCACGCGGGAAACGAGAAGCGGCGGCGCCCCCTCCCCGGGGCGCCGCCGTCCTCGTTCTCCGTTCCGGTACTCGTGCTCTCAGGCCGCCTGAAGCAGTCGGCGGCCGAAATCCGCGCCGGTCGGCAGTTGGCGCCTGACCCGTTCGAGCGCCCCGTCGAAGTCACCTCCGGCGACGCACGACTCGAAGGCGGCGCCACCGTAGTGCAGCGTCAGACTGAGGTCCGCGCGCTCCCCGAGGGTCAGCAGGCAGCTCAGCGTGGCCTGCTGGGAGGCGCCGTCCAGGACGACGGGGAGCGGCAGGTCCCACTCCAGGACGCAGGCGGTGAGGGCCTGCCCGCCCTCTGCCGCCGCGCTGAGCGCGGCGAAGCCCTCGCCCGTGTACTCGATCCCCCTGATACGGGTGGCGACATGCCGCCCGTCGGCCGTGATCACGATCGCTTCCGCGCCGTTGCGGTCCCGGTACCAGCCGGTCCAGACTTCCGTCGACTCCGATGACATGCGCGGACTGTAGCCGTACGACCGGCTCCGGCGCGCGTCCGGTCACCCCGTGGCCTGACTTCTCCCGATCTCGCCGTTCTTGCCGGTCACGTGCGGGCTCGCGGCTTCCGCACCCGCGGCGGGACGCGTGCCCGCGGCCACGTCGGACGGCATGTCCACGGTCGCGGCCAGGTCCGCCTCCACGCCCTCGCGGAGCGCGCAGTCCGGATTGCGGCAGGGCTGCACCTCCCACTCCGGCACCCAGGCCCCGAGGACCTTGTGCCGGGTGGCCGTCATCGCTCGCGGCTGCCCGCAGGCCGGGCATCCGTGCTCGGCCCTGGGGTCCCGCGTCGTGTGAGACGCCTCGTCACCCATGCAACCAGGGTAGGACGGTTCGCACGGGAGCGCCTGCCGCCGTCACCGCTTCCTGGTGTACGTGCGGACGAACGCGCCGTTGCCGAAGACGCGCAGGTCGTTCAGCTCGAAGTCGCGGGGCTCGAAGTCGGCGCCGAACATCGGCATGCCGGAGCCGTACACCTGCGGATAGGTCTTGATGACCAGCTCGTCGATCTCCTCGATGAGCTCGCCGGCGATCGTGGAGCCGCCGCAGAGCCAGACGTCCAGAGGGCTGTCCTCCGCCTTGAGCTCGCGGACGCGGCCGACGAGGTCGTCGGTGATCAGCTCCACGTCGGCGTCGGGCGACTCGGCCAGCGAGCGGGTGGCGACGAACTCCCGCAGGTGGCCGTACGGGCTGGTGACGCCCATGTCCAGGGCCAGCCGGTACGAGCCCAGCCCCTGGACGACGGTGTCGAACCGCTTGTTCCCGGCGTCGACCCCGAGCATCTCCCGGCCCTGCGCCGAGATGGTCTCCGGGTACTCGCCGGTCAGGAACTCCAGGAACTCGGCGTCGAGGAACCCGAGCATGGAGGTGGCATCGCCCTTGGGATCACCGATGAAGCCGTCGATGGTGCAGGCGATGAAGTACGTGAGCTTGCGCAAACCGGTCCTCTTCCCGTCGGATCGTGGCCGCGATGCGCAACCACGACGGTTATAGTGCTCCATCTGTAGTGGTTGCGCAAGCCCTCGGAGCGAAGAAGGAGCAACAGACGACATGGCGAGAAACCCCGAACGACGTACGGCGCTGCTCGACGCCGCCATCCAGGTGCTGGCGGACGAGGGTGCCCGCGGGCTGACCTTCCGTGCGGTCGACGCCCGCGCCGGGGTCCCCACGGGCACCTCGTCCAACTACTTCCGCGACCGGGACCAGGTGCTCTCCGAGGTCGCCGACCGGATCTTCGTCCGGCTGACCCCCGAGCCCGGAGTCGTCGAGGCCGCCATGCTGCCGACACCGAGCCGAGCCCTGGTCCTCGACCTCATGCGCCAGGTCGCCGGGCGGCTCGCCGCCGAGCGCACCTGCTACCTCGGGCTGTTCGAGCTCCGACTCGAAGCGGTGCGCCGCCCCGAACTGCGGACCCGGCTCACCGAGGTGCTCCGGGGCGACCTGGACGCGAACATCCGGGTGCATCTGGACGCCGGGCTGCCCGGGGACGCGGACACCGTCCGGCTGCTCGCTTTCGCCCTCACCGGGCTGCTGCTCGACCACTTCACGGTTCCGGACCTGCACGGCGACCGGGACCTGGACGACCTGATCGAGACCGTGGTCCACCGGATCGTCCCCGAGGCGTGACGGACCCCAGGGAGCTCAGCGCGTGCGTCGCGTGACGAACTCCGCGAGCGCCAGCATGTCCCCCGCCGCAGTCAGGTCCGGGACCGCCTGGGCCAGATGCTCGACGGCCCGGCCCATCCGCTCGGCCGCCTGGTCCTGCGCCCAGTCGCGCCCACCGGCCCGCTCGACCGCGTCCGCGGCCGCCCGTACCGCCACGGCGTCGAGGACCGGACGGGCGTACAGCTCGGCCAGCTCGTCGCCCGCCGTCGTCCCCGAGGCGAGCGCCGCCACCACCGGCAGCGACTTCTTGTGGGCGACCAGATCGGCCCCGGCAGGCTTGCCCGTACGGTCCGGGTCGCCCCAGATCCCGATGAGGTCGTCGATCAGCTGGAAGGCGAGGCCCGCCTCCCGGCCGAAGGCGTCCATCGCCGCGACCTCCTCCTCCCCCGCGCCCGCGTAGAGCGCGCCGATGGCACAGGAGGCGCCGAGCAGCGCACCGGTCTTGGCGGTGGCCATGGCCAGGCACTCGTCGAGCGAGACCTCACGCGGCGCCCGCTGCTCGAAGGCGCAGTCCGCCTGCTGTCCCGCGCAGAGCTCGATGATGCAGGCGGCGAGCCGCGCGGACGCGCCCGCCGAGGCGGGGTGCGGGTCCTCCGCGAGCATGCGCAGGGCGAGCGCGCTCATCGCGTCGCCGGCGATCAGCGCGTCCGGGACGCCGAAGACCGTCCAGGCGGTGGGCCGGTGCCGCCGGGTCACGTCCTCGTCGACGATGTCGTCGTGGAGCAGGGTGAAGTTGTGCGCGAGCTCCACCGCGGCCGCGGCCCTCACCGCCGGTCCCTCGTCGGCTCCGAGCGCGCGGGCCGCCGCGAGGACCAGGGCCGGCCGGATGGCCTTGCCCGGCTGCTCCGTGGCCGGGGTGCCGTCGGCGTGCTCCCAGCCGAAGTGGTACATCGCGACCCGCCGCATCGAACCGGGCAGGGTCTCGACGGTCGAGCGCAGTTGGGGATGGACGGCCGTCCGCGTCCGGTCCAGGAGCCGCACGGCCCCCTGACCGTCGGTGACGGCGTCCCCGCCGGCAATGGTCAAGGTCACTTCCTTCGTCTCCTCCGTGGCGATGCTGCGCGGCGCCGAGCCGGGAGCGCCCGGGGGCGGGACGGTTCGGTCCCCGCCCCCGGGCTTCGCCGGCTCAACGCCAGCGGCTGACCTCGACGTTCTCCAGGACACCGAGGGCGTCCGGGACGAGGATCGCCGCCGAGTAGTAGGCCGTGACCAGGTAGGAGATGATCGCCTGCTCGTCGATGCCCATGAAGCGGACGGAGAGGCTCGGCTCGATCTCGTCGGGGATGCCGGTCTGGTGCAGACCGATCACGCCCTGGTCGGCCTCGCCCGTGCGCATGCAGATGATCGAGGTGGTCCGGGCGTCCGAGACCGGGATCTTGTTGCACGGGTAGATCGGCACACCGCGCCAGGTCGGGATGCGGTTGCCGTTGATGTCGATCGTCTCGGGCACCAGACCGCGCTTGTTGAGCTCGCGGCCGAAGGCGGCGATGGCGCGCGGGTGGGCGAGGAACAGCTTGGATCCCCGGCGGCGGGAGAGCAGCTCGTCCATGTCGTCGGGGCTGGGGGCACCGTCGTGGGGCTGGAGGCGCTGCCCGTAGTCGCAGTTGGCGAGGAGGCCGAACTCCTTGTTGTTGACCAGCTCGTACTCCTGGCGCTCGCGAAGCGCCTCGACCGTGAGCCGCAGCTGCTGCTCGGTCTGGTTCATCGGCTGGTTGTAGAGGTCGGCGACGCGGCTGTGCACCTTCAGCACGGTCTGGGCGACGCTCAGCTCGTACTCGCGGGGCGAGGCGTCGTAGTCGACGTACGTGTGCGGGACGACGGCCTCGCCGACGTGACCCGCGGAGAGGTCGATCTCGGCCTCGCCGTACTTGTTGGTCCGCTGGTGGGGCAGGGCGGCCACGCTCGCGAGGTGGGCGGCGAGCGAGCCGGCCCGCTCCGCGAGGTTCCGTACGTCGTCGCGGGTGAGCTCCAGGACCGTACAGGCGGTGGCGGCGCGGGCGGACCACTCCCAGGTGGCCTCCGGGTCGACGAGGGCGTTGTCGCCGAAGTAGGCGCCGTCGGCGAGGACTCCGAGGACGGCCTCGTCGCCGTACGGCCCCTCGCCGACCTGCTCGATCCTGCCGTGTGCGAGGAGGTGGACCCGGTCGGTCGGCTCGCCGGCGACGGCGACGACCTCGCCGGCCGCGTACTCCCGCTGGCGGCAGCGGGCCGCGAGCTCGGTCAGGGCCTCCTCGTCCTCGTAGCCGCGCAGGACGGGGAGCTCGCCGAGTTCGGCGGGGATGACCGCGACGCGCTCTCCGGTCTGGACGAAGGTGACCCGGCCGTCACCCACGGAGTAGCTGAGCCTCCGGTTCACCCGGTACGTACCACCCTGCACCTGGACCCAGGGCAGCGCCCGCAGCAGCCACCGTGAGGTGATCTCCTGCATCTGCGGCGCCGACTTGGTGGTCGTGGCGAGGTTCCGCGCGGCAGCGGTGCCGAGACTCTGCTGCGGCGCCTGCTGCTCCGCGACGCGGACCTCGTCGCCAACCGAACCAACGGACATGGAACTCCCTCTCGTATGACTGAGTTGCGAGACGAAGCCTTTCAGCACGCAGCGTGTCGGCGCCATTACACATTCGAGTGGGACTGTTCGACGATCTTCGGGGCATGTCACGTGATTTCCATCCGAACAGCCGAGTCCCACCCACCCCACGCGGCCCTGTCCGGATCGGCTCGCACGCCGCCCGAACGGATGGCGGCGGAGTCACGGAATCCGGTAATCCGGAACCTCCGGTATGGCGGACTCCGGCGTTCCGGAAGCCCCCACCCGTCCTCCGAAGGGAGTCGGTCATGTCCACCCCCATGTCTGCGAGCAGGTTCCTCAGCGCGCTGCGCGGCGCAGGCCTCGCGGTCGTCCAGGTCGGCGAATGGTCCACCCACAACCGCAACCACAAGGGCCCCTGGGGGCCCGTGCACGGCGTGATGATCCACCACACCGTGACCCGCGGCACCGCCCAGACCGTCCGGATCTGCCGGGACGGCTACGAGGGCCTGCCCGGGCCGCTCTGCCACGGCGTGATCGCCAAGGACGGCACCGTCCACCTCGTCGGCTACGGCCGCGCGAACCACGCGGGCCTCGGCGACGACGAGGTCCTCAGGGCGGTCATCGCCGAGCAGGGCCTGCCACGGGACGACGAGGCCACCACGGACGGCAACCGGTACTTCTACGGCTTCGAGTGCGAGAACCTCGGCGACGGCGTGGACCCGTGGCCGAAGGTCCAGCTGGAGGCCATCGCGAAGGCGTCGGCCGCCCTGTGCCGGGTGCACGGCTGGACGCAGCGCTCGGTCATCGGGCACCGGGAGTGGCAGCCGGGGAAGGTGGACCCGCGCGGCTTCACGATGGCCTCGATGCGCGAGCGGATCGCCGACCACCTGCGCTGACCCCGGGGAGCGCGCGGGCCACGGCCCGGCACCCGGACAATGGCCGGGTGAACGCGTTCGACCTCTCCCGCCTGCGGCCCCGGCTCCCCTCGCCCCTGGAGCCGGTGGAGGACGAGCGCCTCACCCGGCACGGGCTCACGCTGGCGCTCAAGCGCGATGACCTCATCCATCCCGATCTGCCGGGCAACAAGTGGCGCAAGCTCGCGCTCAACCTGGAGGCGGCGGGCGGCCGTCCCGTGCTGACCTTCGGCGGCGCGTACTCCAACCATCTGCGCGCGGTGGCGGCGGCGGGACGGCTGCTCGGCTTCCCCACGGTCGGGATCGTGCGCGGCGACGAACTGGCCGGGCGGCCGCTCAACCCCTCGCTCGCGCGGTGCGCGGCGGACGGGATGCGGCTCAGGTTCGTGGACCGGGCCACGTACCGCGCGAAGAACGACCCGGCCACGCGCGCGCTGCTCCTGGAACAGGCCCCCGCGGGCGCGTACGTGGTCCCGGAGGGCGGCAGCAACGCGCTCGCCGTCCAGGGATGCGTGGAGCTGGGCAGGGAGCTCGCCGGGGTGGCGGACACGGTCGCCGTCGCCTGCGGCACGGGCGGCACCCTGGCGGGTCTCGCGGCCGGCCTGACCCCGGGGGCGAGGGCGCTGGGCTTCCCGGTCCTCAAGGGCGGTTTCCTGGGCGGGGAGGTACGCGCCCTCCAGGAGGCGGCGTTCGGCGGCCCGCGCGGCGACTGGACCCTGGACGAGCGTTTCCACTGCGGGGGCTACGCGCGCGTGCCGGCGGCTCTCGACGCGTTCGCACGCGACTTCGAGGCGCGGCACGGACTCGCCATCGAGCGACTGTATGTGGCCAAAATGCTGCTCGGTCTCACGACCCTGGCGGAGGAGGGCGCGTTCCCGGCGGGCACCCGGCTCGTGGCGGTCGTCACGGGCGCCCCGGAGACGCTCCGGGCGGACGGCGGGGCTCAGCCCGCGGACTCCTCCCGGTAGGCGGCCGCCTCCTCCAGGTCGAGCCGGCGGAGCAGCGTCCGCATCATCTCGTCGTCGATCCGCCGGGCGTCGCGCAGCCGCACGAAGACCTCCCGTTCGGCGTCGATCATCTCGCGCGACAGCCGCCGGTAGGTGTCGTCCGCGGTCTCCCCTGTGACCTCGTTGACGGCACCGAGCCGCTCCCAGACCGCGTTGCGGCGCCGCTCCAGGACCGTGCGGAGCCGGTCGGCCAGGGGTTTCGGCAGGGCGTTGCGCTCGTCGGCGAGCAGCGCGTCGAGGCGCTCCTCCGCGGCCTGCGAGGCCTCGCTCTGGGCCTGCGCCTCGGCCAGGGTCTCGGCGTACCGGTCCTTCCCCGGGAGCTTCAGGAAGCGGATGAGGGGCGGCAGGGTGAGGCCCTGCACCACCAGGGTGCCGATGACGGTGGTGAAGGTGAGGAAGAGGACGAGGTTGCGGGCCGGGAACTCCACGCCGTCGGTGACCACGGGGATGGAGAAGGCGATGGCGAGCGAGACCACCCCGCGCATACCGGCCCAGCCGACGACGAGCGGGGCCCTCCAGTCCACCCCCGGCTCCCGTTCCCGGACCCGGGCGGAGAGCCGGGGCAGGAAGGTCGCGGGATAGACCCAGACGAACCGGACCACGACCACCGCGACGAAGACCCCGACCGCGTACCAGGCCGCCTCGGCGATCCCGTACTGCCCCAGCCCCTCGACGACGTACGGCAGCTGAAGGCCGATCAGGGCGAAGACGGCTGATTCCAGGACGAAGGCGACCATCTTCCAGACGGCCTCCTCCTGGAGGCGGGTCGCGAAGTCGACCTGCCAGGCGCGGTGGCCCAGGAAGAGGCCGACCACGACGACGGCGAGGACACCGGAGGCGTGGACCTCCTCGGCCGCCGCGTAGGCGACGAAGGGGATGAGGAGGGAGAGCGTGTTCTGCAGGAGGGAGTCGCCGAGTCCCCGGCGCAGCCAGTGGATGGGGACCATGAGGACCAGGCCGACCCCGATGCCGCCGAGGGCCGCGAGCGCGAACTCCCCGAGGCCTCCGGCCCAGCTCAGGCCCTCGCCGACGGCCGCCGCGAGGGCGACCTTGTAGGCGGTGATGGCGGTGGCGTCGTTCACCAGGGACTCGCCCTGGAGGATCGTGGTGATCCGGTTCGGCAGGCCGAGCTTGCGGGCGATGGCGGTCGCGGCGACCGCGTCCGGCGGGGCGACGACCGCGCCGAGCACCAGGGCGGCGGTGAGCGGCAGATCGGGCACGAGGACGTACGCGAGCCAGCCCACGGCCACGGTGGCGAAGAGGACGTATCCGACGGAAAGCAGCGCGACGGGCCGGATGTTGGCCCGCAGGTCGAGGTACGAGGAGTCGACGGCCGCCGTGTAGAGGAGCGGGGGCAGGATCAGCGGCAGCACGATGTGCGGGTCGAGGGTGTAGTCCGGAACTCCGGGCACGTAGGCGGCGGCGAGACCGACGGCGACCAGGAGGAGCGGTGCGGGCACCGGGGTCCTGCGGGCGAGCCCCGCGATCGCCGCGCTCGCCGCCACGAGTGCCACCAGCTGTAGAGCATCCATGCCCGTCCCCGTCTCGTCCCGCAACGTAACCTGGCCATCATGAGCGAGTGCCCGCACGTTGCCGAAATGCCGCGCCCCGAACCGGCGCCGCTGGCCGACACCTGCCCGGAGTGCCTGGCGGACGGTACGCATCCGGTCCAGCTGCGGCTCTGTCTGACCTGCGGGCACGTGGGCTGCTGCGACTCGTCGGCGGGGCAGCACGCGACGGGGCACTTCTCCACGACGGGGCACCCGGTGATGCGGACCTTCGAGCCGGGCGAGGCCTGGCGCTGGTGCTTCGTGGACGGGTCGATCGTCTGAATCCCCGGCCGGTCCGATGGTCCGACCGTCCGGCGATTCGGCCGTTCGACGATTCACCCGGCCCACGGTTGGGTACGTCACCCCTCCGCCGGTCGCTCGCCACCGGCCCCCGCAGACCCCTACCCACCGTCCGCATCCATGGGCCTACCATGGGTGACGACCGGCGACCGGGGGGCCGGTGGGGGCAGGGGTTCACGGCGACACGACGGGACGGATCGCGATAGCGTCACGGCGGACTGCGCAGCCCCCTGCGTACCGCCCGGTTCGGGGGCCTCTCCCCCCGAGCCCCGAATGAGCTTGTGCCACCTTGGAGGTGAGGGTGTCCCAGATCGCAGGCGAGCCCGGGACCCAGGACTTCGTGGAAGTCCGGCTGCCCGCTGCGGGTGCCTATCTGTCCGTGCTGCGTACGGCCACGGCCGGCCTCGCGGCGCGCTTGGACTTCACCCTCGACGAGATCGAGGACTTGCGGATCGCGGTCGACGAGGCCTGCGCCATCCTGCTCCAGCAGGCCGTGCCGGGATCCGTCCTCAGCTGTGTCTTCCGGCTGGTCGACGACTCCCTCGACGTGACCGTCTCCGCCCCGACCACCGACGGCCGGGCGCCCGAGCGGGACACGTTCGCCTGGACGGTGCTGTCGGCACTGGCCGGGAAGGTGGAATCGTCGGTGGCCGAGGACCGTACGGTCTCGATCAGCCTGTACAAACAGCGCGGCGCGGGGCCAGGCCCGGCGTGAGGCGCGGGGACGCGACGGCCGGCATCCCTGAGCAGCAGGCACGGCCGTATGAGGTCGCTACGGAGCAGGCGGACCAGATGAGCGAGCACGAGCAGCACCACGAGGTTCCCGAGACACCAGGCGTCTCCGAAGCCCCCCGGGGCCCCGCGCGTGCGGAGGGCTCCTCCGAGGCGGGCGGGACCGCGGCGGCGACCGCGGAGACGGCCACCGAGGGCGTCGCCGGGACGGTCGCGGAGGCGATCGGGGAGCCGGTGGCGGAGCCGGTCGCGGAAGCGGAGAAGGCGGAGGACGGGGACGAGCCCGACGACGTCCCCGACGTCGCCCCGCACCCGCACGACCGGAGCGGCGCCCGCGCGCTCTTCGTCACACTGCGTGAGCTGCCGGAGGGTTCCCCGGAGAAGGCCGAGCTGCGCAACCAGCTGGTGCGGATGCACCTGCCGCTGGTCGAGCACCTGGCCCGGCGCTTCCGCAACCGCGGCGAGCCGCTGGACGACCTGACGCAGGTCGCGACCATCGGCCTGATCAAGTCGGTGGACCGGTTCGACCCGGAGCGCGGCGTCGAGTTCTCGACGTACGCGACCCCGACGGTCGTCGGCGAGATCAAGCGCCACTTCCGCGACAAGGGCTGGGCGGTCCGGGTGCCGCGCCGGCTCCAGGAGCTGCGGCTCTCGCTGACCACGGCGACGGCGGAGCTCTCCCAGCAGCACGGCCGCTCGCCGACCGTGCACGAGCTGGCCGAGCGGCTCGGGATCTCGGAGGAGGAGGTCCTGGAGGGTCTGGAGTCGGCGAACGCCTACTCGACGCTCTCCCTGGACGTCCCCGACACGGACGACGAGTCGCCCGCGGTGGCGGACACCCTCGGCGCGGAGGACGAGGCCCTGGAGGGGGTCGAGTACCGCGAGTCGCTCAAGCCGCTGCTCGAGGACCTGCCGCCCCGGGAGAAGCGGATCCTGCTGCTGCGCTTCTTCGGGAACATGACCCAGTCGCAGATCGCGCAGGAGGTCGGCATCTCGCAGATGCACGTCTCCCGGCTGCTCGCCCGGACGCTCGCGCAGCTGCGGGAGAAGCTCCTGGTGGAGGAGTAGCCCGGAGCGACCCCCGTCAGCTCTCCTGACCGGGGCGCCGGATGCCGAGCGCCTCGGTCGTGGCCGGGTTCACCAGGAGGACGAGCCCGGTGACGGCCAGGACGCCGAGGACGACGCCGGCCGGGATCATCACGCTGTTCGCCTGGAGCAGCTGCCAGGCGACCGGCAGGGCCAGGATCTGGGTGATCACCGCCGGACCGCGGCTCCAGGAACGGCGCATCCACAGGCCACGGGCGGCTGCGAGCGGGATGAGCCCGAGTGCGACGAGCGTCACGGCGCCCGTCGCGGCGCCGGTGAGGTCATCGGACGTCCCGGTCAGTGCGTTCACCAGCATGTAGACACCCCCGACGAAGAGGCCGAGGGCCTCGACACCGGCCACGGCCGCCGCGGCGGCGAGTCGGGCGGGGCGGGGGGTCTGCTCCGTGCTGCTCTCAGCGGGACTGCTCATACAGGGCAGGGTAGCGGGGGCCGCCCGGCCCGACGGAGCCCGGGCGGGCCGGGGCGAGCCCGTACGAGGGCGGGCGGGCCGGGGCGGCAGCGAGCGCATGCGAACGGGGTGGGGCCGTGCGAGCCGGGGTGAGACCGGGCCCGCGCGCCCGTGCGAGCCCGGGCGGGTGCGGGCGGGCCGGCGCGCGCTCACGTCGGCGGAGCCGGGCGGTCGCGCTTGCCCGAGGCCGGGCGGATACGTCCAGGGTTCGGGCTGGACTGGGCCCGGTACCGCCGGGTAGGTACCCTGGCGCTCATGCGCGCACTTCTCGTGGTCAACCCGGCAGCCACCACCACCAGTGCCCGCACCCGTGACGTGCTCATCCACGCGCTCGCGAGCGAGATGAAGCTGGAGGCGGTCACCACCGAGTACCGCGGGCACGCGCGGGACCTCGCCCGACGGGCCGCGGACTCCGGCACCGTCGACCTGGTCGTGGCCCTCGGCGGCGACGGCACGGTGAACGAGGTCGTCAACGGGCTGCTGCACGGCGGGCCCGACCCCGACCGCCTCCCGAGCCTCGCGGTCGTCCCCGGCGGATCGACGAATGTGTTCGCCCGCGCCCTCGGACTGCCGAACGACGCCGTGGAGGCGACCGGCGCCCTGCTCGACGCGTTGCGTGAACGGCGGACACGCACAGTGAGCCTCGGCCTCGCCTCGGGAACGCCTGGTACGGAGGACGAATCCGTCCCGTCCCGCTGGTTCACCTTCTGCGCCGGTCTCGGTTTCGACGCGAGCGTCATCGGCCGGGTCGAACAGCAGCGGGAGCGCGGGAAGAGATCCACCCACGCCCTTTATCTGCGCCAGGTGGCGCGCCAGTTCCTGGAGGAGCCGAACCGCCGGCACGGCACGATCACCCTGGAGCGCCCCGGCGCCGAGCCGGTCGAGGACCTGGTCCTCTCCATAATCTGCAACACCTCCCCCTGGACCTACCTGGGCAATCGCCCGGTGTACGCGTCCCCGGAGGCCTCCTTCGAAACCGCGCTCGACGTCCTCGGACTGCGCCGTCTCTCCACCCCGGCGGTGGCCCGGTACGCCACCCAGCTGCTCACCTCGACCCCGGAACGAGGGCCCCGCGGCAAGCACGCGACGACTCTGCACGACCTGACCGACTTCACCTTGCATTCCAAGGTTCCGCTCCCCCTGCAGATGGACGGAGACCACCTGGGACTGCGTACGAGCGTGACGTTCACAGGCGTACGCCGTGCACTGCGTGTGATTGTGTGAGTGGAAGGGCCCAAAGTCCTTTCACTCGAACGTTTAGGCGCGCATCCACCCCTTAGAAGTACGGCTGTGACCTAGCCGACACCGAGGAATCAAAAAAAACTTTCCGGAAGGGGTTGTATCCGTTGCCGGGGTTTGGGAGTCTCTTCTTGGCGATCGGGACGGCCCGCAACACCGGCCTCCACTGAGAGCCAGAACCCCTCCTCAGTCTTAGGACCACACCAGTTCACCTGGCAGTCGGCCCTTCCCTTGCGGGGGGATTCGTGAAAGCGTTCACATTCACAAGCAACCAGCTTGTAACACCCTAGAGAGGTAGCAGCCATGGACTGGCGTCACAACGCCGTTTGTCGTGAGGAAGACCCCGAGCTGTTCTTCCCCATCGGCAACACCGGTCCTGCGCTGCTGCAGATCGAGGAAGCCAAGGCCGTCTGCCGCCGCTGCCCCGTCATGGAGCAGTGCCTGCAGTGGGCGCTCGAGTCCGGCCAGGACTCCGGCGTCTGGGGTGGCCTCAGCGAGGACGAGCGCCGCGCGATGAAGCGCCGTGCCGCTCGCAACCGGGCGCGTAACGCTACCGCCTGACACCCCGCCGACAGCCTGAGGCCAGCGGCGCATACATCGCGTATGCAATCACCGCCCTCGAGTCGCAGCGCGCAGTAGTAACCCACAGCATTCGAGCCCCGGACCGATCTCCTCGGTCCGGGGCTCGCTGCTGTGTACGCGCCGACTGCTTCCGAGACCGTCGATTCCGCGGCCGTGGACTTTCAGGGCCGCCGCTTCCACTGCCGCCGTTTCCCGGCCGTCACTTCTGCGGCCGGTGCTTCTGCGGCGGTTGTTCCTTCGGCGGTTACCTCTTCGGCGGTTACTTCTGCGGCTGCACGGGGATGTCGAGGACCACCTTCGTACCGCGTCCGGCGCCCGGAAGCATGTCGAAGGATCCTCCCAACTCCCCTTCCACCAGGGTCCGTACGATCTGCAGACCGAGGTTGCCGGCCCGCTGCGGGTCGAATCCCTCGGGCAGACCACGGCCGTCGTCCTGGATCGTGATCAGGAGCCGGGCGTCGGGCCTGGGCTCGCCCCGTACTGCGGTGACCTCGACGGCGCCCTCGTCGCCCGGGGCGAAGGCGTGCTCCAGGGCGTTCTGGAGGATTTCGGTGAGGACCATCGAGAGCGGGGTCGCGACCTCGGCGTCGAGAATGCCGAAGCGGCCGTTGCGCCGGCAGGTCACCCGGCCCGGGGAGATCTCGGCGACCATCGCGATCACGCGGTCGGCGATCTCGTCGAACTCCACCCGCTCGTCCAGGTTCTGGGACAGCGTCTCATGGACGATCGCGATCGAACCGACGCGCCGCACGGCCTCGTTGAGCGCCTCGCGGCCGCCCTCGGAGTCCATCCGGCGGGCCTGGAGGCGCAACAGGGCGGCCACCGTCTGGAGGTTGTTCTTCACCCGGTGGTGGATCTCCCGGATGGTGGCGTCCTTGGTGATCAACTCGCGCTCGCGACGACGCAGTTCGGTGACGTCCCGGAGCAGGACGAGCGAACCGATGCGGGTGCCCTTCGGCTTGAGCGGGATGGCCCGGAGCTGGATCACACCGCCGTTCCCCTCGACCTCGAACTCGCGCGGCGCGTAGCCGGAGGCCAGCGTGACCAGGGCTTCGTCCACCGGTCCGCGGGAGGGGGCGAGTTCGGCGGTGATCTGGCCGAGGTGCTGGCCGACGAGGTCGGCGGCGAGGCCGAGGCGGTGGTACGCGGAGAGGGCGTTGGGCGAGGCGTACTGGACGATGCCCTCGGCGTCGAGGCGGACGAGTCCGTCGCCGGCGCGGGGCGAGGAGTCCATGTCGACCTGCTCACCGGGGAAGGGGAAGGTCCCGGCCGCGATCATCTGGGCGAGGTCGGAGGCCGACTGGAGGTAGGTGAGCTCCAGGCGGGAGGGGGTGCGGACGGTCAGCAGGTTGGTGTTGCGGGCGATGACGCCGAGGACGCGGCCCTCGCGGCGGACGGGGATGGACTCGACCCGGACCGGGACCTCCTCGCGCCACTCCGGGTCGCCCTCGCGGACGATCCTGCCCTCGTCGAGCGCGGCGTCGAGCAGCGGGCGGCGGCCGCGCGGCACGAGATGGCCGATCATGTCGTCCTGGTAGGAGGTGGGGCCGGTGTTCGGCCGCATCTGCGCGACGGAGACGTACCGCGTGCCGTCGAGGGTCGGGACCCAGAGGACGAGGTCGGCGAAGGACAGGTCGGAGAGCAGCTGCCACTCCGACACCAGCAGGTGGAGCCACTCGAGGTCCGAGTCGCTCAGGGCGGTGTGCTGGCGCACGAGGTCGTTCATGGAGGGCACGATGCGAGCGTACCCGCGGAATAAAGGGGCGGTGAACCTGGACCTCCGGGGCTCCGTGCTGGACGATGGGCCAGGAAGGACCGCGTTCCTGTGGATGGACAGACAAGAATGGTCTAGTCCACAATGAATGCGATAGACCTCCATCCTCCCCGCACAGGAGGATGGAACGAGGTACCCGACGCTCTCTGCCCTGACTGCGTCGAGACCTCCCACACGGCCGAGGGACCGCACACCCCCGGCCGGAGCAAAACTCCGGGCTGCGGTGCCGGGCGGGCTGAGGGTCCCGCCGGGCGCCGCGGCCCGCGGGTGTCTCCGGGGCCGGTCGGCAGCGAGTGCGGACCCCTCGCCTCCGACCCCGCTCCCCCTGCCGCCCCCTTCCCGCCCGATGCCGCTCCCCCCGAGGCGATGCCCTGGACGGGGGCTCCCTGGCCTGATCTGCGGGGCCCGGGGGGTTCGAGTGGCTGGTGGGTCAGGGGCGGCCGACGATGGAGGCGGTGGGGGCGTCCGGGGGGCGGAACGGCATGAGGGGAAGGCCCCTCCTCTGCTAGATTTGGCTTTGATTGGTCTATACCACATGGCTCCTCACCAGCCCCTCACCAGATCGGCAGGCACAGCGTGGAAGTTGTCATCGTCAAGGACGCCAAGGCGGGCGGCGAGCTCATCGCGGACGGCATCGCCGACCTCCTGCGCCGCAAGCCCGACGCGCTGCTCGGCGTGGCCACCGGTTCGACTCCGCTGCCCATCTACGACGCCCTGATCGCCCAGGTCAAGGCCGGTTCCGTGGACGCCTCGCGCGCCCGGATCGCCCAGCTGGACGAGTACGTGGGACTGCCCTCGGGCCACCCCGAGTCGTACCGCTCCACCGTGCTCCGCCAGGTCGTCGAGCCGCTCGGGCTCTCCCAGGAGGCCTTCATGGGCCCCGACGGCTCCGCCGCGGACGTCCTGGCGGCCTGCGAGGCGTACGACACGGCGCTCTCCGAGGCCGGTGGCGTGGACCTGCAGATCCTCGGCATCGGCACCGACGGGCACATCGGCTTCAACGAGCCGTGCTCCTCGCTCGCCTCCCGCACCCGGATCAAGACGCTCACCGAGCAGACCCGTGTGGACAACGCCCGCTTCTTCGACAACGACATCGAGCAGGTGCCGCACCACGTCATCACCCAGGGCATCGGCACCATCCTGGAGGCCCGTCACCTGGTGCTGCTCGCCACCGGCGAGGGCAAGGCCGAGGCCGTGGCGCAGACCGTCGAGGGCCCGGTGGCGGCGCTCGTGCCGGCCTCCGCGCTGCAGCTCCACCCGCACGCCACGGTCGTGGTGGACGAGGCCGCCGCCTCCAAGCTGAAGCTCGCGGACTACTTCCGTCACACCTTCGCGAACAAGCCCGCCTGGCAGGGCATCTGAGCCGCCCGGAATCCCCGTGCGCGACGAAGGGGCCCGGCACCTGTTCAGGTGCCGGGCCCCTTCGCGTACGTCCTGTCAGGTGCCGGTTCCGACGACGGCCTCGGCGGCCGCACGGCCGCAGACCCGGGCCGCGCCGTGCGTGGCGATGTGCAGGGCCCCGCGGGGCTCCGCCTCGTTGAGGCCCATCTCGACCACGACGGTGTCGGGGCGGGCCGCGACCAGGGCGTCCAGGGCCTCGGTCATCCACACGTGCCGGTGGAGGTCGCGGACGACCGCCACGATCCTCCGCTCCCCCGCGGCGGCGAGGAGGGCGTCCACGGAGGAGTCGGCGTAGGAACCGGTCTCCGTGCCGGGCAGCAGCCGCTCCAGCTCGGCGGCGATGCCCCAGGGGGTCTCGTCGCCGACCGCGAAGTTCGCGACGGGGGTGAAGGAGGCCACGTAGGGAGCGCCGCTCATCGGGGTGTACGGCCGCTCCCCCCGGGTCACCTTCAGGGCCCGGCGGGCGGCGACGAGTCCGATGTCGGTGCCGGGCGCGGTCCCCTCCTGCACTGCCGCGCCCGACACCGATTCAGCCCCCCTGGCCCGGTGCGCCTGGGTCCAGGCCGCCAGGGCGCGCACGCGCGCCGCGGCGTCGGCCAGCCGCTCCTCGGGCAGTTCACCGGTCCGCACCGCAGTGACGAGCGCGTCGCGCAGCTGCAGCACGGTGTCCTCGTCGCACAGCCCGCCGCCGACGCAGATGGCGTCGGCGCCCGCGGCGATGGCGAGGACGGATCCGCGCTCGATGCCGTACGTCGCCGCGACGGCCTGCATCTCCATGCCGTCGGTGACGATCAGCCCCTCGAAGCCCAGCTCCTGGCGCAGCAGACCGGTGAGGATCTGCGGGCTCAGGGTGGCCGGACGGTGGGGGTCGAGCGCGGAGAGAAGGATATGCGCGCTCATGACGGCTTTGGTACCCGCGGCGACGGCCGCGCGGAAAGGCACCAGCTCACGGGCGTGCAGTGTGGCGAGGTCCACATCGATCCGGGGCAGCGCGTCGTGGGAGTCCACGTTCGTGTCGCCGTGTCCGGGGAAGTGCTTGGTGCAGGCCGCGACCCCGACGCCCTGGAGGCCGTCGACGTACGCCACGGTGTGCCGGGCGACCAGGTCCGGGTCAGGCCCGAAGGACCGGACGCCGATGACCGGGTTCTCGGCGTTGGAGTTGACGTCGGCGGACGGCGCCCAGTTGAGGTCGACTCCGCAGGCCGCGAGCCGGCGGCCGAGTTCACGGGCCACGGCCCGGGTGAGCTCGACGTCGTCGACGCTGCCCAGGGCGTAGTTGCCGGGGAACGAGGAGCCCTGCTTGACCTCCAGGCGGGTGACGTCGCCACCCTCCTCGTCGATGGCGACGAGGACGTCGTCCCGCTCGGCCCTGAGCTGCGCGGTGAGCGCGGTCAGCTGCTCGGGACTGACGATGTTCCGGCCGAACAGGCCCACGGACGACAGGCCCTCGCCGATGCGGCGGAGCAGCCAGTCGGGCGCGGTGGTGCCGACGAACCCGGGCTGGAGCACCGTGAGCGCGTCACGGGTCAGGGTGTCCGTGCCGTGTACGAGTGTGGTCATGGGGAGCCCTTATCCCTTCACCGCGCCGGCGGTCATGCCGCCGACGGCCTTGCGCTGGAGGAAGAGGAAGACGACGAGCACGGGGAGCGAGAAGAGCGTGGAGGCGGCCATGGTGGCGCCCCAGTCGCTGCCGAACGCGGTCTGGAACTGGGTCAGCCAGAGCGTCAGGGTCTGCGACTCCTTCTCCTTGTTCAGCATGAGGATCATGGCGAACTCGTTCCAGGCGGTGATGAAGCCGAAGAGCGAGGTCGACATCAGGCCGGGGGCGAGCAGCGGGAAGATCACCTTGCGGAACGCCTGACCACGGGTGCAGCCGTCGATCTGCGCGGCCTCCTCCAGCTCGACCGGGACGGCGGCGATGAAGCCGCGCAGGGTCCAGATCGTGAAGGGGAGGACCATCACGAAGTAGATGAGCGTGAGCATCGGAATGCTGTTCAGCATGTCGTTCTCACGGGAGATCATGTACATCGCGATGACCATGACCTCCCAGGGGGCCATCTGCGCCATCATGACGATGAGGACGATGCCCTTGCGCCCCTTGAACTTCATCCGGGCGATCGCGAAGCTCGCGGCCAGGGCGACGAGCAGGGCGAGCACCACGGCACCGATCGTGACCATGAGGCTGTTGGTCACGTACGTCCAGAACAGGTCGACGCCGGTGGCGGTCGTGTAGTTCTCGAACGTCGGGGTGAAGACGAAGACGGGATCCTTCGTCATGATCTCGTGCTGCGGCTTCAGCGAGGACGAGAACATCCAGTACACGGGGAAGACGAACACGACCGCGAGCACGAGGGCGGTCAGGTTCTTGGCGACCACGCCGACCGTGAGCGGCTTCCTGGTGCGCAGCTTCTGCGGAGTCTCGGTGGTGGCGCTCACAGCTCCTCCTCCTCCTTCAGGATCAGGCGGAAGTAGAAGGACATGACCGCGATGAGCATCACGATCGTCAGGATGGAGATGGCGGCGGCGACACCGTAGTGGAACTGGCCGACGCCCTCGATGTAGGCGAAGACGGGGAGCGTCTCGGAGCCGCGGTCGGGGCCACCCAGGTTCATGGCGTAGACCTGGGCGAACGCCTTGAAGATCCAGATGATCTCCAGGAACGTCGTGATCATGAAGAAGGACTTCAGGTTCGGGAAGACCACGGCCCAGAAGGTGCGCCAGCCGCTGGCGCCGTCCATCTTCGCGGCCTCGTACAGCTCGGACCCGATGGTGGTCAGGGCGGCGTACATGTTGAGGGCGACGAACGGGATGGAGCCCCAGACGAGCAGGATCATGATGATGACGAGGGTGGAGAACCCGGTCTCGAACCAGTTGTGCTGCTCGTAGCCGTCGAAGCCGAGCGTGCGCATCAGCCAGTTCACGACGCCGAACTGCTCGTCGAAGAGCCAGCGGAAGACCGTGACGGAGGCGACGATCGGCATGGCCCAGGCGAACATCAGGGCCAGCGACAGGACCAGGCGCATCTTCTTGCCCAGGCGGTTGAGCAGCAGGCCTATGCCCGTGCCGATCGCCATGATGAGCGCGACGTTGACGGCCGTGAAGACGACGCTTCGGACGACGACGGTCCAGAAGTCCGGGTCGCCGAGGAGCTCGGTGTAGTTGTCGAAGCCGGTCCAGACGGTCTCGCGGGTGATGAACTCCTTCCGGTTGAGCTCCTGGAAGGAGAGGATCACATTGCGGATCAGCGGGTAGAGCAGCAGCACCGCCATGGACAGCAGGGCCGGCGCGACGAGCAGGTACGGCAGCCACCCGCTGGGCAGGGAACGTCTGCCGCGCGAAGGCTTAAGGACTTCCTTCGGGCCCGAAGGGGGTGGCGGAGTCTGAGACTTCCCTGCCGCCCTCCCGGGCGCGTCCTGAGGATCGGCGGTCGCCGTCCCCTGGGAGTCCACGGTCATGGTCTTATTCCTCGCGGTTCTGGGGCTCCCGCGCCCACCGGGGCGCGGCCCGGGGGAGCGGGCCGCTGATCACTCGTGAAGCGCCGATGGTGCGGCCGGTGCGTGACCGGCCGCACCACCGGGCTACGGATTACTGCTGGTGCTGCTGGTGCTGCGGATTACTGCTGGTTGATGCGCTCGTTGATGACCTTGTCGGCGGCCTCGCCGGCGGTCTTGGCGTCCTCACCCTTCAGGACCTTCGTCATGAAGTCCTTGATCGGGTTCGGGGCGGTCTCGACGTTCGCCCAGCCCGGGGTGACCGGGGTGACCTTGCCGGAGGCGGAGGACGCGGCCATCGCCTCGGCGAAGGAGCCGGCGGCCGGCTTGAACTGCGCGGCGTCGGTGTTCGGAAGCAGCGCACCCTCGGTGGCGGTGGCGTACTTCGTCATGTACTCCTTGCCGGCGGCGAGCGCCAGCCACTCCTTCGCGAGGTCCTTGTTCTGGGAGCGCTCGGCGATGGCGAGGTTCGAGCCGCCGAGGAAGACGGAGCCCGGCTTGTCGGCCGTCTTGCCCGGGATCGGGAAGTAACCGAAGTCGGCGGTCTTGCCGGCCTTCTTCATGGCGTCGATCGCGCCGCCGGCCTCCCAGCCGAGACCGATCCAGGACGCCACGCCGCCCTTGGGGACGACGTCGGTGGACTGCTGCGGGGTCGCCTCGTCCTTGTCCTTCGGAGCGGTGGAGTAGGACGCCAGCTCCTTGTAGAAGTTCATGGCGTTGACGGCCTCGGGGGAGGACAGGTTGCCCTTCCACTTGTCGCCGTCCTTGACCGCGAGGTCGCTGCCCTCGTCCCAGATGAGACCGGCGAGGACGTACCAGGACTGACCCGGCAGGTAGATCGCCTGCGACTTCGGGTCGGACGCCTTGAGCTTCTTCAGACCGTCGATCCACTCGGCGCGGGTCTTCGGCGGGGTGACACCGGCCTTCTTGAAGGCGGCCTTGTCGTAGACGACGACACGGTTGGCGGCGTACCACGGGGCCGAGTAGAGCTTGCCGTCCAGCTCGTTGGAGGCGACCATGCCCTTGTTCCAGGCGTCGTAGCCCAGCGTGGCCTTGTCACCGGACAGGTCGGCGAGGCCGCCCGTCACGGCGTAGCCCGCGGTCTGCGTGTTGCCGAGCTCCAGGACGTCCGGCGGGGTGTCCTCGGAGAGCGCGGTGGTGACCTTCTCCTGGATGCCGTTCCAGATCTGCTTCTCGACCTTGACCTTGACGCCCGGGTGCTTGGCCTCGAAGGCCTTGTTCACCTCGGCCATCCACGCGTCCGGCGCGGAACCGTCCATGACCCAGACGGTCAGAGTCTTGTCGCCCCCGGCCGGCTTTGCGCCGTCCTTACCCTTGTCACTGTCGGAACCGCACGCAGCGATAGAGACCATCATGCCTGCGACGCCGATCGCCGCGATGAGCTTGCGCTTCACGCCACCCTCCTCAGGGATGCCTGCAACCCCTGCCCACCGCGCGAAGACATACGTCAGGTAGTGCTCGTGGGGCTGGGACCTGGTCTTTAATGGTTTAGACCAGTACCCGGAGCTTGGCCTAGACCTTTAGGGGTGTCAAGGGTGTATAAGAAGGGCAGTCGCGTCCGTTATCGGACCGACACCTGAGGGAGGGCGACGACCCGTGACCGGTCCGTGCCACCATGTGAGCCGCGACAGACGGAGGAGCCGGTGACGGCAGCAGCACAGGAGTCGGGAAGGCAGGCAATGGCCACGGACGCGGGCAGCACGGAGTCGGAGGGCGGGACACCCACCCGTACCGCGCGCGTGCCCAAGTACTACCGACTGAAGCGGCATTTGCTCGACATGACGGAGACCCTGCCGCCCGGCACACCGGTCCCCCCCGAGCGCACACTCGCCGCCGAGTTCGACACCTCGCGCACCACCGTGCGCCAGGCCCTCCAGGAGCTGGTCGTCGAGGGCCGTCTGGAGCGCATCCAGGGCAAGGGCACCTTCGTGGCCAAGCCCAAGGTCTCCCAGGCGCTGCAACTCACCTCGTACACCGAGGACATGCGCGCCCAGGGCCTGGAGCCCACCTCGCAGCTCCTCGACATCGGCTATGTCACCGCCGACGACACGCTCGCCGGGCTGCTCGACATCTCGGCCGGCGGACGGGTGCTCCGCATCGAGCGCCTGCGCCTCGCGAGCGGCGAGCCGATGGCGATCGAAACCACCCATCTCTCCGCAAAGCGGTTCCCCGCGCTGCGTCGTTCGCTTGTGAAGTACACCTCGTTGTACACCGCCCTCGCCGAGGTGTACGACGTGCACCTCGCCGAGGCCGAGGAGACCATCGAGACCTCCCTCGCCACCCCGCGCGAGGCCGGCCTGCTCGGTACGGACGTGGGCCTGCCGATGCTGATGCTCTCCCGCCACTCGCTGGACGCCGAGGGCGAGCCGGTCGAGTGGGTGCGGTCGGTCTACCGCGGCGACCGTTACAAGTTCGTGGCGCGCCTCAAGCGCCCCAACGGCTGAGCGACGACACCGACTCCGTACGACACGAACGGCCGCACCCACCGGGTGCGGCCGTTCGGCGTTTCCGAAGGCGGTACGGAGGTCTTCCGCGCCCGTACGGGAGGGCTTCCGGCCCCGCACGACGGGGGTTGCGGGCCGCACGGCGGGCGCCGGGTTCCACAGAGGGCTTCCGGGCCCCTACGAGGAGGTGACGGCCACCCGGCACCTTCCGCCTGGCAGGAACGTGACGCCTCCCGGAAAGCCCCAGATCAGCGGCGCGCGGCGGCCGTACGCACGGACTGGCTCCTAACGGCCACGCACTTGGCGCCAGCCGTTCTCCGGTGACAGGGCGCCCCCGGCGGGCCAGTCTTGGACGTGTCGGAGCCGCCCGGAAGAGCCCGGGAGCGGCACCGGGAGACCCGCCCCCGACACTCCTCGTCCATATCGCCAGGAAGGCAGTTCCGCCATGCCCAGCAGCGCCCGTTTCGCCGCTTTCGCCCGCGTTCAGGTCCGCCCCGTCCTCGCCCTGCTCGTCCCCGCCACGGCCGCGCTGACCCTCGTCCTGGCGGCACAGCCGGCGTCCGCGGGAGCCCCGGCCGCCGACGGCGTACCGGTAGCGACTGCGACTGCGACCACGGCGGCGACCGCGACCGCGCAGACCGACGACAGCGACAACGGCTTCTCCTGGGGCTGATCGTCATCTACCTCGTCGGCATCTCGATGAGGGCATCGGACGACGACCCCGCCCCGGACACCGACCCCCCACCGGCCCCGTCCGCCGCACTCCTCGTCGAGACGCTGCACCGCGTCGCCCGTCCGCAGGACCGTTTCGAGTCCGCACGGGCGCTGGTTCTCGACCGGACGATCCGCCTGGCCCTCTACATCCGGGGCCCCGACGAGATCGAAGCCGTCGGCCACGCGCTGCTGCTCTGCCGGCGCCTCCTCGGCCACTCCCCCGAACTCTCCCGCCACCGCATCGCGGACTTCCGGCTGCTCTGAAGCGCCCCACACGCCGAAATCCCCCGACCGCCCTCCCAAGGAACCCCCATGTCCAGGGCTCGTCCCAGCGTGTCCGTCGTCATCCCCAACTACAACTACGAGAAGACCCTCCACGCCTGCCTGACCTCGGTCTTCGCCCAGACCCACGCCCCGCTCGACGTCATCGTCGTCGACGACGCGAGCACCGACAGGTCCCGGGACATCGCCCGGGAGTTCGACGTCGTCCTGATCGCCAACCCCCACAACAGCGGGGTCTCCGCCGCCCGGAACCTCGGGGCCGCCGCCGCCCGCGGCGAGATCCTCTTCTTCCTCGACTCGGACACGGCCCTCCACCCCGAGGCCCTCGCGAACGCCGCCGACCTGCTCAGGGACGATCCCGGTCTCGGCTGTGTCCACGGGGTGCTCGACCCCGAACCGCTCTTCGACGACGGGCCCGTGGAGCGCTACCACGCCCTGCACGCCCACTTCTGGCGCCGCCGCGCCGTCGGCGAGGTCCGCACCGCGTTCTTCGCCCTCGGCGCGATCCGCAAGGAGGTCTTCGAGGCCACCGGGCCCTTCGACGAGAACCTCCGGGACTCGGAGGACGTGGAGTACAGCGGCCGGCTCGTCCGTACCCACCGGATCGTGATGACGGAGGCGATCCGCGGCCGGCACGACGACGTCGACCGGCTCGGGGCGATGCTCCGTGAGCAGTACCGGCGTTCCCAGCTGCTCATCGCCGCGCTCGGGCAGCTGCGGGAGGGCGGCCTCACCGCCAACCGGCCGCTCGGCGTCCTCGCCGCCGCGCTCACCCTCCCCACCCTCCTGCTCGGTCTGCTCACCCCGTGGCTGCTGCTCGTCCCCGCCCTCCTCGCGCTGGTCTTCGCCTGTGCCGATCCGGGCCTGAGCCGGTTCGCGCTGCGGACCCGCGGTCCCGGCTTCCTCCTCTACTTCACCGCCGTCCACTTCGTGCTGCACCAGGCGATCGTGCTCGGCGCGGCCCGGGGCACCGTCCGCTGGCTCACCGAACCGGACTTCGGGCCCAGCGTGCGCCGCCGCGGAAAGGCCCGCCCGGCGGACCGCCCCGAAGCCGCCGCCTCCACCGTCACCGGATGACCGCCGCCCACCCCCGTACGCCCCTCCCCCCAGGAGTCCGTTCATGGCCACGCCCACGCTCACCGGCCGAGAGGCGCCGACGGCCCGCCCGCCGGCCTCCCGCCCTCCCAGTCGGCTCGCCGACCTCACCTCCCTCGTCCGGCCCCACCAGTGGACGAAGAACCTGGTCGTCGTCCCCCTCGGCCTGCTCGGCGCGCCCCACCTCGACGGTGCCGCGCTCGGCGGGGCGCTCGCCGCGATCGGTGTCTTCACCCTCGCGTCCGCGCTGATCTACCTCGTCAACGACCTCGGGGACCGGGACCGGGACCGCCGCCACCCGGAGAAGCGGCACCGGCCGATCGCCGCCGGCCGGATCGGCGTCGCGACCGCCGTCTCCTTCGCCGCCGCCCTCGCCGTCCTCCTCGCGGCGACGGTCGGTCTCACGGTGTTCACCGGGACGGCCTCGCTCGTCGACTGGTGGCCGGTCGCCGCGTACGTCGCGCTGAACGCCGCGTACAGCAAGGGGCTCAAGCACGTCCCGCTGCTCGACGTCTTCATCGTCGCCCTCGGTTTCGTCCTGCGGCTCGCCCAGGGCTGCCTGGCCTCGGGCAACCCCGTGCCGAGCTGGCTCACCCTCTGTGTCTTCTCCCTCTGCCTGCTCCTGATCCTGGGCAAGCGGCGCCACGAGATGGCGGTCGGCGGGGTGCTGCACCGGCCCGCGCTGCGCGGCTACACCCTCGGCTTCCTCGACCAGCTGCTCGCCTTCACCGCGGTGCTCACGGCGGTCAGTTACGTCCTGCAGGTGCAGGACAGCCCGGTCTTCGGCCCGCACGGACCGCTGGTCGCGGTGGTCACGGCCCCGTTCGCACTCTTCGGCCTCGCCCGCTATCTGCAGCTGCTCGTGGTCGACGCGGGTGGCGGCAATCCCTCGCGGGCGCTGTTCAGCGACCGGATGACCGTCTCCAACGCACTGCTCTGGTCGGCGCTGCTTGCCGGCGCGTGGCCGCTGAGTCACCTCGGGTCATGAGGGCGACGACCACCGCGCCGACGGCCACGCCCCCCGACACCACGGCCGACGCCCCGTCCGACACCGCCCCCGCCGCGCAGTCCGCCGCGGCCGACGCTCCCCCCGCCCCGCGCGGCCGCCTCCGCCGCGCCCTCCCCGTCCTCTTCCCGGTCGCCGTCGTCACCGGCATCGGCTTCGCCCTGTACGGCCGGGCCGGCGAGCTCGCCGCCCTCGTCCTGCGACCCGACTCCGTCCCGTACCTCCTCGCGGCCCTGCTCGCCAACGCCCTCGCCGTCCTGCTCTCCATGGCCACCTGGCGGACCCTCCTCACCGACCTGGGCCCCGGGGTGCCGGGCCGGACCGCGACCCGGATCTACTTCACCTCCTACCTCGGCAAGTACGTGCCGGGGGCCGTCTGGGGCGTCCTCGCCCAGCTGCGGATGGGCGGTGCGGCGGGCGTGCCCGCGCCGGTCGTGCTCGCCGTCTTCCTGCTGAACCTGATCGTTGCCGTCCTCACCGGCCTCGCCGTCGGACCGCTCGCCGCGCCCTGGACGATCGGCGCCGAGGCCTGGTGGCTGGTCCTGCCGGGCGCGGTCACCGTCGCCTGGGCCCTGCGGCCCGGACTGCTGCACCACCTGGCGGCGTCCGCCGCCCGGCTCGCCCGCCGGCCGACGCCCACCACCCGGGCGAGCGACCGGGGCATGCGGCGGGCCCTCGCCTCGGCCACCGCCTCCTGGGCGGTCGGCGGGCTGCACCTGTGGGCCCTCGCCGTGATGCTCGGCGCCCCGCCGCTGACCGCGCTGCCGGTCTGCGTGGGCGGCTTCGCCCTGGCCACCGCCGCCGCCAGCCTCGTGGTGGTGCTGCCGGACGGCTGGGGTGCCCGCGAGGCCCTGCTGCTCCTGGCGCTGACCGCCGTACTGCCCTGGCAGGAGGCGACCGCCGTCGCCGTCGCCAGCCGGGTGGTCTGCACCCTCAGCGAGGTCCTCGTCGGAGGCGCCGCCCTGCTCCTGACCCTCCCCCGTCGTTCCGCTCCCCCCACCCACCCGATCCCCGCGAAGGACTGACCATGCCCCCGCTGTACTCCGTCGACGACTGCGAGTCGCTGACGACGAAGCAGGTCCACGGCCTGTACAAGGACCACGTCAACAAGAGCCAGGTCTCCCTGATGACCTCCTTCGGCTTCGGCCAGGAGCTCGTCGAGAGCGCCGAGGGCGTCTGGATCACCCAGCGCGACGGCCGCCGCGTGCTCGACTTCACCGGGGGCGTCGGCGTCCTCAACCACGGCCACAACCACCCCCGGATCCTCGCCGCCCGGCAGCGCTTCCAGGAGCGGAAGAGCATGGAGGTCCACAAGACCTACTTCTCGCCGTACGTCGCGGCCCTGGGCCACAACCTCGCGGAGCTGCTGCCCGGCGACCTGAACATGTCGTTCTTCCCCAACTCCGGTGCGGAGGCGGTCGAGGGCGCGGTCAAGCTGGCGTACAAGTACCACGGCGGCCGGCGCTCCCGGGTGCTGCGGGCCGACATCTCCTTCCACGGCAAGCTGCTCGGCTCGGGCAGCCTGACCGGCCAGAACCAGTCCGGGTTCCAGTTCCCCGGCATCTCCGGCGTGGAGATCTTCCGGTACGGGGACCTGGACTCGGTCCGGAAGCTCGTCGCCGGACTCCGTACCGACAAGGGCGAGTCGGACGTGTACGCGATCCTCATCGAACCGTTGTCGGCGTCGACGATGAACGAGTGCTCGGAGGAGTTCCTGCGCGGGCTGCGGGAGTTGTGCACGGCCGAGAACATCGTGCTGCTCTTCGACGAGATCTACACCGGCTGGGGCAAGACGGGCACCCTCTTCCACTTCATGCGGTACGAGGGTCTGGTCCCCGACATCCTGACGACCTCGAAGTCCTTCGGCGGCGGCAAGTCCTCCATCTCCGCCTTCGTGGCCCGCGAGCCGGTCTTCCGCAAGGCCTACGACAACCTCACGGACGCCCTCCTCCAGTCGACGTCCACCACCTACTACGGCTTCGGCGAGGAGGCGGTCACCGCCATCGAGGCCGTCAACGTGGCCGTCGAGGACGACTATCCGGCCCGCGCCCGGGACATCGAGCGGATCCTCGCCCCCGGCCTGGAGCGGATCGCCAAGGAGTACCCGGACGTGGTGGCCGAGGTCCGCGGCCACGGCGCGCTCCACGGGGTCTTCCTGCACAAGGGCCCGAAGGTCCTGGAGCTGGTGACGAAGCTGGTGCCGGGCGCGATGACGAAGGACCCGCGCTTCCGCACCAAGCTCATCACCTCGTCGGTGGTCAACGCCCTCTACCGGGACCACGGCATCTACACGTACTACACGCTCAACGGCGACAACCCGCTGATGGTCGCCCCCTCGCTGGTCGCCGAGCCGCACGAGGTCGAGTTCTTCCTGGACTCCCTCGACAAGACCCTCGCCCAGGGTCTGCCCCGTCTGCTCACCCGTTTCGTCAAGGAGAAGGTGTCGTCGCTGTGGTAGAGCGCATCGTGGTGACCGGCGGCGCCGGCATGCTCGGTTCGACCCTGATCGACCGGCTGCTCGAAGACGGCCGGCAGGTGCACTGTGTGGACCTGCGGGCCCCGCGTACGGAGCACGAGAACCTGACGCACACCGTCTCGGACGTCCGGGACGCGGTGACGATGAAGCGGGTCACGGCCGACGCGGACGTGGTGGTGCACTGCGCCGCCGCCCTGCCCAGCTACCCGGCCGACATGATCCGCTCGGTGATCGTCGGCGGGACCGAGGCGGTCCTCACGGCCGCCGAGGCGAACGCCGTGCCCCGGGTCGTGCACATCTCCTCGACCGCCGTGTACGGCCTGCCGAAGGTGGTGCCCACGCCCGAGGAGTATCCGCGCGAGCCGGTCGACACGTACAGCGCCGCCAAGGCGGAAGCCGAGGAGGTCGCCGAGCGCTTCCGCGGCCGGGAGATGTGCGTGCCGGTCCTGCGGCCCAAGACCTTCCTCGGGCCGGGCCGGATGGGGCTGTTCGCGATGCTCTTCGAGTGGGCCGAGGAGGGCCGGAACTTCCCGGTCCTGGGCCGGGGCGACGTCCGCATCCAGATGTTCGACGTGGACGACCTGGTCGACGCGGTCGTGACCGCGATGGACGCGCCGGCCGGGACGGCCGACGACACCTTCAACCTGGGGGCCACCTCGTTCGGCACGATACGGGAGGACTTCCAGGCCGTCCTGGACGCCGCCGGGCACGGCAAGAGGGTCCGGTCGATGCCCGCGAGGCCGGCGCTCGCCGCACTCAGCCTGCTCCAGCGCTCCGGGCTCTCCCCGGTCTACGGACGCCTGCTGCACAAGCTCCTCGACGACAGCTTCGTCTCCACCGAGAAGGCCAGGGACGTCCTCGGCTTCCGGCCGAAGCACTCCAACCAGGACGCGATCCTGCGCACCTTCGCCTGGTGGCGCGAGCAGCGGCTCGCCACCGCCGCGCTCCCCGCCGGCGCCCGCCCCGCGAAGAAGGGCGAGGGCGTCACGAGTGTCGAACCGTGGCGACAGGGGGCCCTCTCGCTCGCCAAGGTCCTTTTCTAGGAGAACCCGATCATGTCCGTTCCGCTGGTCTCCGTCATCGTCCCCAACTACAACTACGGCCGCTCGATCGGCCTGTGCGTCGAGGCCGCCCTCGCCCAGACGTACCCGAACGTCGAGGTCCTCGTCGTCGACGACTGCTCCACCGACGACTCCGCCGCGATCGCCGCCGCGGCCGGCGCCCGGGTGGTCTCCACCGGCGTCAACAGCGGGGTCGCGGTCGCCCGCAACCTCGGCGCCGAACTGTCCTCGGGCGAGATCCTGGTCTTCCTCGACTCCGACGTCGCCATGCACCCCGACGCCGTCGCCAGGTCCGTCGAACTGCTCGCCTCCGGACAGGGGTACGGGGCGATCTGCGGCACCTACGAACCCGAGCCGCTCATCCGCGACAGCCTGATCGAGGAGTACCGCTCGCTCCAGCAGTACTACCTGCTGCTGAAGTCCGAGGGGGTCATCGACACCGTCCACACCGCCATCCTCGCGATCCCCCGACGGGTCTTCGACGAGGTCGGACCGTTCAACCCGATCCTGCGGCACACCGAGGACCAGGACTACGGGCGCCGCATCTCCGAGCGGTACACGGTGCTCAGCTCCCTGGAGGTCCGCGGCCGGCACGACCACGACGACACCGTGCGGATCGTCCTCGACAAGGTCTTCGCACGCGCCCGGCTCGCCGTCCCGCTCATCCTCGGCAGACGGCACCTCCAGGGCGGCTTCGTCACCGGCCCGCGCGCCGGGGCCAGCCTCGCCGCGCCCCTGACGGTGGCCGCGCTCGCCGCGCCGCCGCTCTGGGGAGCGGTGTGGGCGCTGCTGCCGCTCGCCCTGTTCGTCCTCGGCGTCTGGGGCGATCTGGACATGTACCGGGAGGTGCGGCGGCACCGGGGGCGGCTGTTCCTCGGGTACTTCGTGGCCGTCAACTTCCTCGTGAACCTGACGGTGTTCGCGGCGATCGGGGTCGCGGGCGTGCAGTGGCTGTGCTCGAAGCGGTTCCGGCACCTGTACGACCCGCAGCCCCGTCCGGACCTTCCGGCGGCGACGTCCGGGGTGGCCGCGGGGGCTTCCCGTGGCTGACACGCTCGCCCGGGCGGAGGACCGGGCGGAGGACCCGGACGCGGCCGTACGGGTCGGCCCGGCCCGGCGGCGCCTGAACCGTCTCGTCCTCGGCGCGGCCCTCGCCTGGCTCGTCCTCCTCCTCGTCGAGTGGGCGGCGGACGGCCGGATCTGGCTCGGGCATCTGGTCGGCATCGTCCCGCCGGCCGCCTTCGCCCTGGTCCCGCTGCTGCTCGCCGTGTGCGCCCCGCTCGCCCGGGGCGCCGCCCGGTGGCGGAGCCTCGCGGCCGCCGTGCTCGCCCTGGTCGCGGGCTTCGGTCAGTCGGGCTTCGACCCGGCGGCGCTGTGGCGGGCGGAGCCGGGGCCCGGCCCCGACTCCGTGCGGGTCTTCGCCTGGAACACCAACTCGTGGAACCAGCTCCTCGGCACCCAGGACCACTTCTACGCCTTCCTGAGGGCGAAGGACGCCGACGTCTATCTGCTGCACGAGTACCAGCACGTGACCGCCGACCGTAAGGGAAAGCTGCCCATCGACGACCTGGCGCGGCTGCGCCGGGAGTTCCCCGGCTACGAGGTCGCCGTCCGGGGCGAGCTGGTGACGCTCTCCCGCTTCCCGATCCTGCGGCAGCCGGCCGTGGGCCCGGCCGGCGGCCTGCCGCCGGGCGCGGACTGGCAGGCGGAGTACCGGGAGAACAAGGTGCTGCGGACGGACGTGCGGGTCGGGGGCCGGACGGTGTCGTTCTACAACGTGCACATGCCGGTGTGGAACAGCATGCCGGACGGGCTGCTCTCCGCCGCCTTCTACCGCCACATGCGGGAACGGTTCGCCCCGCGCAAGGCGCAGTACGCCGGCCTGGAGGCCGACCTCGCGGCCAACCGCAACCCGGTCGTGGTGGCCGGTGACTTCAACGCGACGGCGGCGATGTCCGACCTCGACCCGCTGCGGGACCGCCTCGCCGACGCGGCGGAGGTGAGCACCGACCCGTACCCCACGAGCTGGGAGGAGGGCGGCTGGAAGCCGTTCTGGCGGACCGACTGGGCGTTCACGGGCAACGGGGCGAAGGCCGAGCGCTACGAGTTCAACCGACCCGAGAAGCTCTCCGACCACGCGGTGCAGGACCTGTGGGTGTCCCTGCCGGGGAACGGGTGACCGACGTGCTGCTGTCCTGCGCCCTGGTCTGGGCGGTGTTCCTCGCCCTGCACCTCGCGCTCAACGGACGCTGGTGGCCCTGGCTCGCGGTCTCCCTGCTGCCGCCGCTCGCCTTCGCCGCCGTCCCGCTCGCCCTGCTCGCGGCCGCCGCCGTCACCGGCCGCGGGGCGGCGGGGGCGGTCGCCGCGGGCTGCCTGCTCGCGGGCTGGACGCAGAACGGGCTCAACCCGCGTGCGCTGCGCCGCCGTTCGGAACCTGCGGAGGGACTGCGGCTGGTCTCCTGGAACACTCAGCACTGGAACCAGGGCGGCGACCCCGAACGCTTCTACGCCTTCCTGCGCTCCCTCACGGCGGACGTCTACGTCCTCCAGGAGTACCTGAACGGCTTCGAGGGCGGCGAGGTCTGGGACATCGACGACGAGGAGCGGATCCGGGCCGCGTTCCCCGGACACCACCTGGCCGTGGACAACAACTCCGTGACGCTGTCCCGGTTCCCGCTCGCCGGCCCGCCCGTGCCGGTCGGCGCCTGCTCGCTCCGGGTCGACCTGCGGGTCGGCGACGGCGTCCTGTCCACGTACAACGTGCACATCCCCGTGCAGCTGACCGTGATGAACCCGCTGCGCCCGGCCTTCCTCCGGGACATGCGGCGCCGGGCCGCCGCCCGCGACCGGGAGTACACGGCGCTCGTCGACGACCTGCGCGGCAACCCCCACCCGCTCCTGGTGAGCGGCGACTTCAACACGAGCGCGGCCATCGGGGACATCCGCCGGATGCGCCCGCCGCGCGGGCGGCGCGGGGCGCCCGGCGCGCTGCGCGACGCGATCGGGGCCTGCGGCTCGCTCTGTCCCGCCAGTTGGAACGCCCGTGCGCGACTGCGGCTCTGGCGGATCGACTGGGCGTTCACCGGCGGCGGCGCCCGGGTCGGCTCGTACCGCTTCAGCGACGCCGAGGGCCTGTCGGACCACCTGGTCCAGGAACTGACCGTGACCACCCCCCACCTGCGAGAAGCCCACCCGCGAGAAAGAGGGAAGAACTGATGGAGTACACCAACCTGGGCGGCCCCGAGGGCCCCCGCGTGAGCACCCTGTGCCTGGGCACGCTGCCGTTCGGCACCCGGATCGACGAGGCCGCCGCCTTCGCCGTCCTCGACCGCTTCCACGAGGCCGGCGGCACCTTCATCGACACCGCCAACACCTACGCCTTCTGGGAGCCGGGCGCGACCGGCGCCGAGAGCGAGCTGCTGATCGGCCGCTGGCTGCGCAGCCGGGGCGTCCGGGACGAGATGGTGCTCGCCACCAAGGTCGGCGCGCTGCCGGACCCGCCCGGTTCGGCCTGGCCGGAGTGCGCGGAGGGGCTCTCGGCCCCGGTGCTGCACCGACAGGTGGAGGAGAGCCTGCGGAACCTGGGCACGGACCGGATCGATCTCTACTACGCGCACATCGACGACCGGCGGACGCCGGTCGCCGAGACCATGGGCGCCTTCGGCGAGCTGGAGGACACGGGGAAGATCGGCCGGGCCGGCTGCTCCAACTTCGCGGCCTGGCGGATCGAGGAGTCGCGGGGCGCGGCGGTCGCCGCCGGGGTGCCGGACTACGCGGCCGTGCAGCAGCGGTACACCTATCTGCGGCCGCGTCCCGGCGCGGAGTTCGGGGTGAACCCGCATGCTTCGGAGGAGCTGCTCGACTATCTGGGCACGCGCCCGGAGCTGACGTTCACGGCGTACACGACGCAGCTGACGGGGGCGTACACCGATGCGGGCAAGGAGGTGCCGGAGCAGTACCGGCACGAGGGTTCGGAGCGGCGCCTCAAGGTGCTCGCGGAGGTCGCGGCGGAACTGGGCGTGACCGCCAACCAGGTCGTCCTCGCCTGGGCGTTGGGCGGTGAGCTGCCCGTACTCCCGGTGATCGGGGCGAGTTCGACGGCGCAGCTGGACGAGACGCTCGGCGCGGTGGGGCTGCGGCTGGACGACGAGCTGAGGAAGCGCCTCGACGATGTCGACTGAACCGGCCGTACGAATCCAGGATCTCGCGCTCCGCCACCGGGTGGCCGTCGGCGTGGTGTGGCTGCTCGTGCTGCTGCTCGGCGGCGCGGCGGCGGTGGCCGGGCTCGGCCGCCTGGACCAGTCCTTCACCGCGTCCGGCGGGCCGGGACACCGCGCGAACCAGGCGATCCAGGAGCGGTACGGGAACGGTGCCGCCGTCGCTCCGCTGGTCGCGGTCGCGACCTGGCCGGTGGCGACGGACGTACGCGACCCGGGCGGCGCGGCCGGGTCGTTCGCGGACGCCGTCCGGCGGGCGGCGGGCCCCGGCGCGCGGACGGTCTCGTACGCGGGCACGGGCGACGAGGGCTTCCTCGGCGCGGACGGCCGCACGGTGTACGCGCTGGTCTACCCGGGCGCGGGGAAGCCGGACCTTGCGGGGCTCGCGGCCGTCGAGGAGGCGGCGGGCACCTTGCGCACGGGGCTGCGGTCGGCGCTGCCGGAGGCCCGGGTCGAGGTGACGGGCGTGCTCCCGCTCCAGCACGACAGCGCGGTGGCGGGGCCGGGCGCGGCGGCCCTCGCGGTGAAGGCGGCCTGTGCGCTCGGACTGCTCGTGCTGCTGGTCGTGGCGTTCCGCTCGCCGCTCGGGGTCCTGGCGCCGCTGCTGCTCGCCGGGGTGACCTCGGTGGGGGCGCTGGTCCTGGTGGAGGCGGTCGCCGGGTTCACCGAGATCAGCTTCATCGTGGTCTACCTGGTGCCGGTCACGGCCCTGGTGCTCGCGGTGCACCGCTGGGCGCAGCCCCCGGAGACCGGCGCCCGGTCCGCGACGGCGGCCGGTGCGGCGGGGGCGGCGGCCTGCGCGGTCCTGGCGCTCTTCCCGGCGGCGTTCCTGCGTTCGGTCGGGGTCGCGGGGCTGGCGGTGTGGGTGGTGGGCACGGCGGCGGCCCTCAGCCTGGCGCCGGTACTCCGCTCGGTGGCGACGCGGTCGCCTCGGACGGCTCGGGCGGCTCGGACGGCTCGGACGGCTCGGACGGCTCGGCTGCCGGCTCGGGCGGCTCGGCCGGCTCGGACGCCTCGGACGGCTCGGGCGACACGGCCGAGGCGGCCCGGCCGGGTCCCGGCGGCGGTCGGCCTCACCCTCCTCGTCCTGCTCGCCGGCGCGGCCACGCAGCTACGAGTGGGCAATCCGGAGGCGCACGCCCTGGTGGCGAGCGGACCGGCCCGCGACGGCCTCGACCGGCTCACGGCGGCCGGGGTGCCGTCGGGGGTCCTGAACCCGCTGGAGGTCCTGGTCCCCGAGGGTGCGGACGCGGAGGCCGTGGCCGCACGGGCGGCCCGGGTCCCGGGGGTGCTGCTCGCGGCGGCGCCGGCGGCGGCCGAGTGGCACCGCGACGGTTCGGCCGTGGTCGTGGTCGTACCGGAGGAGGAGCCGATGACGGCGGCGGGCGCGGCGACGGTGACGGCTCTGCGGTCGGCGCTGTCGGAAGGGGCAGCCCTCGCGCAGGCCGGCGCCACGGCAGAGACAGCCCCGGCGCCGGTCGGCGGCTCGGCAGGGACAGCCCTCGCCCCGGTCGGCGGCTCGGGCGTGGTCGACCGCGATCTCGTGGACGGTGTCTACGGTCTCCTCCCGTTCGCGGTGCCGGCGGCCGCCCTCGCCGCCTTCCTCGCCCTCGCCGCTCTCACCACGGCGGGCACGGCGGCCCGCGCCGTGTTCCGTGCCGTCCTCGCCTCCGTCGCCTCGGCGGGTGCGCTCACCGTCCTGTGGCAGTGGGGCCCGCCCGGCACCGGGGCCGTCACCGGCTGGGTCCCCCTCGTCGTCGGCGCCTTCGCCTTCTGCGTGTCGCTCGACCGCTCGGTGGCGTCGGCGGCGGGCGGCCCCTCGTGGGCGGGGCTGCTCGCGGCCGGGGCGGGCGCGCTCGCGGTGCTCGCGGCAGGGATCGGGCCGCAGGTCGAACTGGCGCTGCTCGTCTCGGGGTTCGCGATGGCGGCGCTGCTCGACGCCTCGGCGGGCCGCCGGCGTGCCCTGCCCGGCTCCCCCGCCCGTCCCACACCCCGGACATCCTTCGAATTGGTCTAGACCTAGACGGGTTCTCCCGCTTAGCATCGACGACCGCGATCACGACTGCGGGGCGGTCGCGGCACGGAACGCGACGAGGGGGAGACGGGGATGCTGGAGGCGCTCGGCATAAAGGAGTCGACGGAGGCCGTCTACCGTTTACTCCTGGAGCGGCCCGAGTACGACGTGACGGAGATGGCGGCCCATCTGGGCCGCCCCGAGCTCGAGGTCCGCGAGGCGCTGGCCTGCCTCGCGGACCTCAAGCTCGTCCTCATGGACGACTCCTCGGGCGAGGTCGAACCCTTCAACCCGGACGTC
This sequence comes from Streptomyces sp. NPDC029956, assembly GCF_055574655.1. Taxonomy (NCBI): domain Bacteria; kingdom Bacillati; phylum Actinomycetota; class Actinomycetes; order Kitasatosporales; family Streptomycetaceae; genus Streptomyces; species Streptomyces sp. NPDC029956. The sequence continues at coordinate 41,564 of NZ_JBVHZJ010000020.1, forward strand.
GGCTTCTCCTTCCTGCTCTCCCGCGCCGAGGCCGAGCTGAGCAAGCGGAAACGCCAGGTCGAGCGGGCGGGACGGGCCGTCGCCGGCATCCTCGCCTCGTACGCGGACCACTCGGAACCGGGCGTCCGGCACGACCTGGTGGACCGCATCACCGGACTCGACAACGTCCGGGAACGCCTGGAGGACCTGGCCGCGAACGCCCGCACCGAGTGCCTCTCCCTGCTCCCGGGCGGCGCGCAGCTCCCCGACACCATGGACGCGAGCCAGCCGCTCGACCAACTCGCCCTGGAACGCGGCGTGAAGATCCGGTCGATCTACCAGGAGAGCTTTCGCAACGACCCACCGACCGTCGAATACGTGCGCTGGTACTGCGACCTCGGCGGCGAGGCGCGGACCGTGCCCGTGGTGCCGATGCTCATGGTGATCGTCGACCGGGAGGCCGCGCTCGTCCCCGTCGACCCGGAGGACGGACGCGCGGGCGCCCTGGAGGTCCGCAGCCCCGGCCTGGTGCACGCGCTCGTGGTGCTCTTCGACCGGCTGTGGGACGCGGGCACGCCGTTCGGCGAGAGCCCTCGCCGCGACGAACACGATCTCTCGCCGCAGGAAAGGGAGTTGCTCATGCTGCTCGGAATCGGCTGCACGGACGACATCGCCGCCCGCCGCCTCGGGATCTCGCTGCGGACCGTACGCAGGATGAGCTCGGAACTGATGAACAGGCTCGGTGCGCGCAGCCGGTTCGAGGCGGGGGTGCGGGCCGCCAAGGAGGGCTGGCTCTGAACTCCGCGCCGGGGGACCGCTCCCACGACCGCGACCGACGTACTCCATCCGTTATGCGGACGGGGGTTCCATGGAGCGGAACCGTCCCCTAGATTTCCCCACCATTACCGAGGTGATCAGTGAGGGGACCGGAATCGCCATGCCAGAAGCGACACAAGGGAAACAACCCACCATCACACCCCTGAGAGTGGCGATCGCGCTCTGTCTGTTCGCGCCGTTCGTGGCGATGCTCTGGGTGAGTTCGTACGCGAAGGCCGAACCGCTCTTCGCCGGCATCCCGTTCTTCTACTGGTACCAGATGCTCTGGGTGCTGATCTCCACCGCGCTCACCATGGTCGCCTACAAGCTGTGGCAGCTGGACCAGCGTGCCCGCAAGGGGGGTGACGAGCGATGAAGGACGGCGTGAACGGCGTCGCACTCGCCGTCTTCATCTTCTTCTTCCTGGCCGTCACGGTCATGGGATTCCTCGCCTCGCGCTGGCGGAGGGCCGAGAACGAGAACAGCCTCGACGAATGGGGCCTGGGCGGCCGGTCGTTCGGCACCTGGGTGACCTGGTTCCTGCTCGGCGGCGACCTCTACACCGCGTACACCTTCGTCGCCGTCCCGGCGGCCATCTACGCGGCGGGCGCGGCAGGCTTCTTCGCCGTGCCGTACACGATCCTGGTCTACCCGCTGATCTTCACCTTCCTGCCGCGCCTCTGGTCGGTCTCGCACAAGCACGGGTACGTCACCACCTCGGACTTCGTGCGCGGCCGCTTCGGTTCCAAGGGCCTCTCCCTCGCGGTGGCGGTCACCGGCATCCTCGCCACCATGCCGTACATCGCGCTCCAGCTCGTCGGCATCCAGGCCGTCCTGGACGTGATGGGCGTCGGCGGCGGCGAGAACACCCACTGGTTCATCAAGGACCTGCCGCTGCTCATCGCCTTCGGTGTCCTCGCGGCGTACACGTACTCCTCGGGCCTGCGCGCCCCCGCGCTCATCGCCTTCGTCAAGGACACCCTGATCTACATCGTCATCGCGGTGGCGATCATCTACATCCCGATCAAGCTGGGCGGCTTCGACGAGATCTTCGCCAAGGCGGGCGAGGCGTACGCGCAGACCAACCCGGCGACCGGCAAGCCGCGCGGCTCGCTCGTCCCCGGTGAGGCCGGCCAGTGGACGTACGCGACGCTGGCGCTCGGCTCGGCGCTCGCGCTGTTCATGTACCCGCACTCCATCACGGCGACGCTGTCGTCCCGGAGCCGTGAGGTCATCCGCCGCAACACCACGATCCTGCCGCTGTACTCGCTGATGCTGGGCCTGCTCGCGCTGCTCGGCTTCATGGCGATCGCCGCCGGGATCCAGGTGAAGAACGGCCAGCTCGCCATCCCGCAGCTGTTCGAGACGATGTTCCCGGACTGGTTCGCGGGCGTCGCGTTCGCCGCGATCGGCATCGGCGCGCTCGTACCCGCCGCGATCATGTCGATCGCCGCGGCCAACCTCTTCACCCGCAACATCTACAAGGACTTCATCAAACCGGACGCCACCCCGGCCCAGGAGACCAAGGTCTCCAAGCTGGTCTCGCTGCTCGTGAAGGTCGGCGCGCTCGCCTTCGTCCTCACCATGGACAAGACGGTCGCGATCAACTTCCAGCTGCTCGGCGGCATCTGGATCCTGCAGACCTTCCCGGCCCTCGTCGGCGGTCTCTTCACCCGCTGGTTCCACCGCTGGGCGCTGCTCGCCGGCTGGGCCGTCGGCATGATCTACGGCACGGTCGCCGCCTACGGGGTCGCCAGCCCCACCCAGAAGCACTTCGGCGGCTCCTCCGCGGAGATCCCGGGCATCGGCGAGATCGGCTACATCGGTCTCACCGCCTTCCTCCTCAACGTCCTCGTCACGGTCGTCCTGACCTTCGTCCTCAAGGCCGTGAAGGCCCCCGAGGGCATCGACGAGACCTCCCCGGAGGACTACACGGCCGACGCGGGCGACCGCGGTGTCGACCCGAAGCTCCCGAAGGTCGGCGCCGAGACCCACTGATCCGGCGCCGGACCTGACGAAGGCCGCCCTGCCCCACCCGGAGGCATGGCGGCCTTCGCCGTCCCCGGGCGAGGATGCGGGACATGCGCACCCGACCACTCCTCGCCCCGCTCGCCCTGCTCCCCTTCACCCTCGCCCTCGCCGTCACCGGTTGCGGCACCGAGACGGCGGGCGGCCCCCCGACGCCCGACGCGGCCGAGCTGGACGCCCGTGCCCGCTGGGCACAGACCGACAAGGACCATGTGTACGTCACCGAGGCCGAGGGCTTCGAAGCCTCCCGGATGGCGTCGGGGGTCGTCGGCGACGACGGCTTCCAGGTCTCCTACCTGCGGAAGGACGGCGTCCGCCTGACCGTCTCCGCCGAGCGCCGCCCCTTCTCGGAGAAGGAGTGCGCCGCGGCGGACAGCGCCGGGTCCGACGGCTGCGTCCGGGACGGAGACCGCTGGTACCTCCGCTCCCCCGGGCAGCACGCGTACGTACGCACCGAGAACGGGCTGCGCGTCGAGGTCGCCGCCCCGCTCACGGTGGACCGGAAGGCACTCCGGGGCGCCGCCGAGCGCACCCACCGCGCCGACGCCGCCGACCTCGACGCCGTCCTGCCGGAGCAGACGGGCGGCGGGCGGCCCGTCGGACGCGGCGACCTGCCGCCGGTGGGCGACGGCGCACCCGACAACTCGGTGGGGGCCGGCGGCTGAGACCCGCTGGGGGCCTCCGGGCCGCCGGAGGCACACTGCCCTCATGGACTTCACGATCAGGGCGGTACGGCCCGAGGACCACGAGGCGCTCGGTGAACTCACCGCGGGGACCTATCTGAACGACGGGCTGCTGAAGTACGGGGCGGAGGACTCGTATCTGCACGTGCTCCGGGACACCGCCCGGCGGGCGCGCGAGAGCGAGGTGCTCGTCGCCGAGGACGGCGACGGGCGACTGCTCGGCGGGGTGACCTTCGCCACCGGCTCGACCCCGTGGGCGGACATCGCCGTCGAGGGCGAGGCCGAGTTCCGGATGCTCGTGGTCTCCCGGGAGGCCCGCGGCCGGGGCGTCGGAGAGGCCCTCGTACGGGCCTGTATCGACCGCGCACGGGCCCTCCCCGGGTGCCGGCGCATCGTGCTGTCCACGGACGCCACGATGGTCTCCGCGCACCGGATCTACGAGCGTCTGGGCTTCGTCCGCACCCCGGACCGGGACTGGGAGCCCCTCCCCGACCACCGCCTGCGCACCTACTCCTTGGAGTTCTGAGCCGGGGGGGGCGACACAACATGTGGGGGGTTCCGCAAGCGGCGCCCCCCACATGTATGCTCATCCTCGCTGTCGACGCAGGGGAATCCGGCGCGAATCCGGAACTGTCCCGCAACGGTGTGCTTCGTACGGATACGACGTATTCGGGCGAGGTGAGTCCGAGGACCTGCCGCCAGCGCATCCGGTCCGTCCGTTCCGGGTGCCAACGACGTCCGGGCCTCGCGGAGTGGGCCGGTGGAAGCGTCGCGTCCGGCGTTACGGATGCCCGCATGCCCGCCATCCCCCGCCGCGGCCCCGAGCCGAGCGAGGGAGAGCCCCCACGTGACCATCGCGCCCGCCGATCCGGCTTCCGCCGAGGCTTCCGCGGTCGAGAGCGACGGCCCCGGGACCGTGCTGCTGCGGACCCTGACCGACCTCACCGCCGATCTCCCCGACACCGACCCCGGCAAGGTCGCCGCCGCCGCACTGCGCGGCCGCAGCGCAGTGGCGGACGAGGCGGAACTGCGCGAGCTGGCCACCGAGTCGGCCGCCGGTCTGATCGCCGAGGACCCGGCGTACTCCCGGCTCGCCGCCCGGCTCCTGACGATCACGATCGCCGACGAGGCCGCCGGCCAGGGCTCCTTCTCCTTCTCGGCCTCCGTCGCCGTCGGTCACCGCGAGGGCCTGATCGCCGACCGCACCGCCGAGTTCGTCGCGCTGCACGCGGACCGGCTCGACGCGACGATCGACGCGACCGCCGACGACCGCTTCGGCTACTTCGGTCTGCGCACCCTCTACTCGCGCTACCTGCTGCGCCACCCGATCACCCGCAAGGTGGTCGAGACCCCGCAGCACTTCATGCTCCGTGTGGCCTGCGGCCTCGCCGAGGACGACAGCGTCCGCGCGCTCGACGAGGTCACCGCCCTCTACCGCCTGATGAGCCGGCTCGACTACCTGCCGTCCTCCCCCACGCTCTTCAACTCCGGCACCCGCCACCCGCAGATGTCCTCCTGCTACCTCCTGGACTCCCCGCAGGACGAGCTGGACTCCATCTACGACCGCTACCACCAGGTCGCGCGCCTCTCGAAGCACGCGGGCGGCATCGGCCTCTCCTACTCCCGCATCCGCGCCCGCGGTTCGCTGATCCGCGGCACCAACGGGCACTCCAACGGCATCGTGCCGTTCCTGAAGACCCTCGACGCCTCCGTCGCCGCCGTGAACCAGGGCGGCCGCCGCAAGGGCGCCGCCGCCGTCTACCTGGAGACCTGGCACGCGGACATCGAGGAGTTCCTGGAGCTCCGCGACAACACGGGCGAGGACCAGCGCCGTACGCACAACCTGAACCTGGCGCACTGGATCCCCGACGAGTTCATGCGCCGCGTCAACGCCGACGCCGACTGGTCGCTGTTCTCCCCCTCGGACGTGCCCGAGCTCGTCGACCTGTGGGGCGCGGAGTTCGACGCCGCCTACCACAAGGCCGAGGCCGCGGGCCTGGCCCGCAAGACGATGCCGGCCCGCGACCTGTACGGCCGCATGATGCGGACCCTGGCCCAGACCGGCAACGGCTGGATGACCTTCAAGGACGCCTCGAACCGGACGGCCAACCAGACCGCCGAGCCCGGCCACACCGTCCACTCCTCCAACCTCTGCACGGAGATCCTGGAGGTCACCGACGACGGCGAGACCGCGGTCTGCAACCTGGGCTCGGTCAACCTCGGCGCCTTCGTCGTCGACGGCGACATCGACTGGGAGCGCCTCGACTCCACCGTCCGCACGGCCGTCACCTTCCTCGACCGGGTCGTCGACATCAACTTCTACCCGACCGAGCAGGCGGGCCGCTCCAACGCCCGCTGGCGCCCGGTCGGCCTGGGCGCGATGGGCCTCCAGGACGTCTTCTTCCAGCTGAAGCTGCCGTTCGACTCCGCCGAGGCGCGCGCGCTGTCCACCCGTATCGCCGAGCGCATCATGCTCGCCGCGTACGAGGCCTCCGCCGACCTCGCCGAGCGCAGCGGTCCGGTCCCCGCCTGGGACAAGACCCGCGCCGCCCGCGGTGTGCTCCACCCGGACCACTACGAGGTCGAGCTGAACTGGCCGGAGCGCTGGGCCGCGCTGCGCGAGCGGATCGCCGCCGTCGGCATGCGCAACAGCCTCCTCCTCGCCATCGCTCCGACCGCGACGATCGCCTCGATCGCCGGCGTGTACGAGTGCATCGAGCCGCAGGTCTCCAACCTGTTCAAGCGCGAGACGCTCTCGGGCGAGTTCCTCCAGGTCAACTCGTACCTGGTCGACGAGCTGAAGGAGCTCGGCGTGTGGGACGCGCAGACCCGTGAGGCGCTGCGCGAGTCCAACGGCTCGGTGGCCGGCTTCACCTGGGTCCCGGCCGAGGTCCGCGAGCTGTACCGCACGGCGTGGGAGATCCCGCAGCGCGGCCTGATCGACATGGCCGCCGCCCGGACCCCGTTCCTCGACCAGTCGCAGTCGCTGAACCTGTTCCTGGAGACGCCGACGATCGGCAAGCTGTCGTCGATGTACGCGTACGCCTGGAAGCAGGGTCTGAAGACCACGTACTACCTGCGCTCCCGTCCGGCGACCCGGATCGCCCGCGCCGCCCAGGCCGCGGCGCCCACCGCCGCCACCATCCCCGTCCAGCAGGCGACCCCCGACGCGGACGCCCTCGCCTGCTCCCTTGAGAACCCCGAGTCCTGCGAGGCCTGCCAGTAATGAGCACCAACGAGAAGAAGAACCTCCTCGACCCGGGCTTCGAGCTGACCCTCCGTCCGATGCGCTACCCGGACTTCTACGAGCGCTACCGCGACGCGATCAAGAACACCTGGACCGTGGAGGAGGTCGACCTCCACTCGGACGTCGCCGACCTCGCCAAGCTGACCCCGGCCGAGCAGCACATGATCGGCCGACTGGTCGCGTTCTTCGCGACGGGCGACTCGATCGTCTCGAACAACCTGGTCCTGACGCTCTACAAGCACATCAACTCCCCGGAGGCGCGCCTGTACCTGTCGCGCCAGCTGTTCGAGGAGGCCGTGCACGTCCAGTTCTACCTGACGCTGCTCGACACCTACCTGCCCGACCCGGACGACCGCGCGGCCGCGTTCGACGCGGTCGAGGAGATCCCCTCCATCCGCGAGAAGGCGCAGTTCTGCTTCAAGTGGATGGACTCGGTCGAGAAGATCGAGCGCCTGGAGACGGCCGCCGACCGCCGCCGCTTCCTGCTGAACCTGATCTGCTTCGCCGCGTGCATCGAGGGCCTGTTCTTCTACGGCGCCTTCGCGTACGTGTACTGGTTCCGGTCCCGCGGCCTGCTGCACGGCCTCGCGACCGGCACGAACTGGGTCTTCCGCGACGAGAGTTGTCACATGGACGCCGCCTTCGCGTTCGTCGACACCGTGCGGGAGGAGGAGCCGGATCTCTTCGACGACGAACTCGGCCGCCAGATCACCGACATGATCAAGGAAGCCGTCGAGGCGGAGCTGCAGTTCGGCCGCGACCTCTGCGGTGACGGCCTTCCCGGCATGAACACCGAGTCGATGCGCGAGTACCTCCAGTGCGTCGCCGACCAGCGCCTCGTACGCCTCGGCCTCCCGCCGGTGTACGGCTCCGGCAACCCCTTCTCCTTCATGGAGCTCCAGGGCGTCCAGGAACTCACCAACTTCTTCGAGCGCCGCCCGTCCGCCTACCAGGTGGCGGTCGAGGGCTCGGTGGACCTGGACGAGGACTTCTAGGACTCCGCCGCACGCAGAAGGGCCCCGCACTCGGGTGAGTGCGGGGCCCTCCTCGTACGCGTACCGGCGATCAGGCGTTCGGCACCGTCTCGTAGCGCGGGGTGCCCTCTTCCATCTGGCGCAGGGCGTCCTTGCGGTCCCGCTTGGAGAGGCGGTCGATGTACAGGTAGCCGTACAGGTGGTCCGTCTCGTGCTGGAGGCAGCGGGCGAAGTAGCCCGTGCCGCGCACCTTGATCGGGTTGCCCTGGGCGTCCTGGCCGTGGACCTCCGCGTAGTCGGGGCGGGCCAGCTCGGCGTAGGCGGTCGGCACGGAGAGGCAGCCCTCGTTGGACTCGTCGAGGACGCGCAGCTCGGCCGGGAGCTCCTGGAGGACCGGGTTGACCACGACACCGGTGTGCCGGGCGCCCTCGTCGTCGGGGCAGTCGTAGACGAAGACCTTGAGGTCCACGCCGATCTGGTTGGCGGCGAGGCCCACGCCCTCGGCGGCCTTCTGGCTGGCGAACATGTCGTCGATGAGCGCCGCGAGCGAGTCGTCGAACTCGGTGACGTCCTTGCACTCCTTGTGGAGCACCGGGTTGCCGACCACCGTGATCGGGCGGGCCGTGCCGCGCTCACGGTGAGCGAGCTCCCGCTCCTCGCAGTTCTCCGTGTCCACGACGAACCCGTCGTTGATCTGCGTCTGCTCGTCCGTCTCCTGCTGCGCCATGTCCGGCCGCGCCTTCCTGAAAACCCGATTCCGTCGGAAGACAGCCTACGGGCCCGGCAGGGAACGCTCAGCAGACCTCTTCGAGATCGCGCCACTCACGGCTGTCGGGACTGTCCGCCACCCAGCCGTCGAGGAGCCCGCGGACCAGGCCGGCCGGGGCCGCGATGCCGCACTCCCGCTCCGGGACCCACAGCTCGCCGGGCGAGCGGTGCCCGAGCGGCCCGGGGTGGCCCGGCTCGCTGTGGTCGTGCGGGTCGGAGTGCTCGCCCTCGCCCTCGGCGCTCGGCATGGTCGACTCGGAGCAGGCGCGACAGAGCAGCCGCACGGAGGACGACCAGTCCTCCGCGGCGAAGCCCGCTTCCGCGGCGAGCTGCTCCAGGGCGTCCCGGTCGGCCTCGGTGGCGGCCTCCAGGAGCACCACCCAGGTGGGAACGGGTGAGGGGGCCCACAGCTCGATCTCGTCGAAGACCGGGTAGGAGGGGCCGGCGGTGGTGGTGCGCTCGCCGTTCGGGACGCCGTCGTGGAGGACGACCTCGCCCCAGCGGCGTCCGGAGGACGGCAGCGGAATGGAGAGGACCTCGATCCGGGCGGGGTCGAGCCGGCGGCCCCACACGACCTCGGCCTCGCCCTCGGGCGACAGCCGGACGGCGGCGCTGCCCAGCTCCATCCCGGCGGGCTCACCGGTGCCCGCGGCGGCGCCGGGGACCTTCAGTCCGTAGGCCTGCCAGGCGCGGCGGGCCAGCGGCCAGTCCTGGAGGGCGGTCGCGGCGATGCCCACGTTCCACCAGTCGGGGGCGCCGCTCTCCTTGTCGAGCAGGGCGACGGCACGGAGCCCGGCGGCGCGCGCCTGCTCCCAGTCGTGCCGGAACTTGTGCAGCAGCGCCAGGTTGAACCAGGACTCCGAGAGCCAGGGCTCCAGATCCGCCGCGCGCGTCAGGAGTGCGCCCGCGTCCTCGTACCGGCCGTCGCCGATCAGCGTGAACGCGCGGTCGGTGGCCTGCCGCCATGAGGCGGAGGGCCGATGCCGTACCTTCCCGAAGATCTTCACGATTCCCGCCTGCCGGTCGCTTCACCCTCTTGTTCGCATCCAACCATGCCCGGTCGGACGCGCGCTCATTACCCATGGGTTACCCAGTGGCGACGGAGGTCACCCCAGCGGCTCCGCCCCGCGCCAGGACCCTGGCCAGGCATTCGACGACATCCGGGTGATGGTCGCGGGCGGTGCCGAGCCTGAGCCGTTCCAGGGCGTCGAGGGCGGCGCCCGCGCCCTCGCCGCCCGCGAGGTCGTCGTAGGCGTTCACGGTGCGGACGATCCGGGCGGGCAGCGGCTGCTCGCGGTACGGGTCGGCCTGGCGCTCCACGACGACGGCGACGGCCTCGGGGACACCGGTCCTGCGGACGACCTCGCCGCCGAGGAGGGCGATCCGGCGCTGCTCCTCGGCGGGCAGGAGGGCGGTGGCTCCGCCGGCGACGGGGTCGACGAGGGAGAGCTGGCCGATGTCGTGCATGAGCGCCGCGTGCTCGAGGACGGCCAGCTCGGCGCCGGAGAGGCCCAGCTCCCGTCCGACGGCGGCGCTGAGGGCGGCGACGCGGTGGGCGTGCCCGTGCGGGGTGCAGCCGGCGATCTCGGTGGCGCGGGCGAGGGAGGCGATGGTCTGCCGGTTGACCGTGCGCACGGCGGCGTACCGCCGGAAGGAGACCTGGGTGAGCAGCAGCGGTACGGCGAGCACGGGCAGCGCCCAGAGTCCGGCGGCGGCCACGCCGAGTGCCATGACGGTGCCGGTGGCGCCGACGGCGGAGCCGATGCCGAGGAGGGCGCGCAGTTCGTCGCGGAGGAGGGGGCCGTACGGGAATCCGGTGCGGGCGCGGAGCACGAGGGCGGCGAGGACCGCGTCGCAGAGGGCGGTCAGGAGGAGGAGCAGGACGAGGAAGAGGGCGTACGCCGGGCCCTGGCCGAGGTGGTCGACGACGGCCCCGGAGTTGTAGAGGGGCTGGAAGCAGAGCGCGGCGAAGCCGACGGTGAGGACGCGGCGGGCGAGGTCGTCGAGGCCGGGCCCGCGGCCGCGGGCGATGTGGGGGACGATCCCGGCGAGGCCGGCGGCGACGACGACGGCGACGATCTGGAGGACGCCGTGGGTGGTGGCGGTTCCGGCGCTCGCTCCGAGCAGGGCGTAGGCGAGGGCCCCGGCGGCGGCGAGCGGCGCGGGCTCTCTCCCTCCGGGCGCTTCGTGCACGGGGTGTGCGCCCGTGCCGGGTGCGGTGCCCCAGCGGGCGAGCTCGCCGAGGACGATGAGGGTGCCGAAGGCGAGGGCGTTGCCGGGTTCGTCGACGCCGTACCAGAGGGTGGAGGCGAATCCGGCGAGGCTGAGCAGGAGTGCGGCCCCGTACACGGCGCCGACGGTGACGGCGCCGGGCCTCATGCACGCTCCTTGGGCCTGGTCCCGGGTGCTTCCGGTTGCCGCGGGGCCCGTGGTGGTCTCGGTTCCCGCGGGGACTCCGGTTCTCTGGGTTGCCGGGCGGCCTTCGATGCTTCCGGTCGCCGTGCGGCCTTCGGCGCTTCCGGTCGCCGGGCGGCCCGGGTGTCGCGGGGCGGCGGCACGTTCCCGTCGGCCGGGCCGGCCGGTGCGGTCTCGTCGGCGGTGACGGCGGGCTGCCAGCCGTGCCGGTCCAGGGCGCGGACGAGGGCGGCGACCATCCGGGCGTCGAACTGGCTGCCGGCGCACCGTTCCAGTTCGGCGACGGCGGTCGGCACCGGGCGGGCCCGGCTGTAGGAGCGGGTGGAGGTCATGGCGTCGAAGGCGTCGGCGACGGCCACCACCCGGGCGAACTCGGGGATCTCGTCGCCGTGCAGCCCGTACGGGTAGCCGCTGCCGTCCATGCGTTCGTGGTGGTGGAGGATCGCGGCCCGTGCCTCGCCGAGGAAGCCGATGCCGCGGACCATCTCGTGCCCGTACTCCGGGTGCAGTTCGATGATCCGGCGTTCCTCGGGGGTGAGGGGGCCGTCCTTGCGGAGGACCCTGGTGGGGACGCCCAGTTTGCCGACGTCGTGGAGGATGCCGGCGAACCGCACGACGTCGAGCCGCTCCTCCGCCATGCCCAGTTCGCGGGCGATCAGGACGGAGGCGTGGCCGACGCGTTCGCTGTGGCCGCGGGTGTAGCGGTCCTTGATGTCGACGGCCTGGACGAGGGCGCGGATGGTGGCCTGGTGGGCGGCGCGCTCGCGGTGGTACTGGGCGAAGACCCAGCACGAGATGTACATCGGGAGGAGTACGAAGAGGGCCGACACGGGTCCGTACGTGCTGCGCCAGAGGACGGCCATCATCAGTCCGGCGAGCCCGTGCACGGCGTGCGGGGCGAGCGCGCGGCCGAGGAGGCCGCGCCAGGCGGCGCGCGGGGGCAGCCCGTCGGCCGTCGCGCGGATGCCGCCGTCGAGGGCGGTCAGGGCCAGGCAGAAGGTGAGCGCGGCGCCGCCGGCGGGCAGCAGCGCGTACGGGAAGTCGGGGGCGTCGTGGCCGTGTCCGAGGGCCTGGGCGCAGCCGAGGGCCCGGGCCACCTGGGCGGCGGCCCAGGTGGCGAGGGCGGTGGCGGCTGCCCGCCAGGCGCGGCGGGGGGCGGCCGGGGGTTCGTCGACGCGGGCGAGGAGGCTGCCGGGCAGGGCGGTGAGCGCGGCGGCGGCGGGCGGCAGGAGGAGGGCGGCGGCGAGGAGGACGGGGAAGAAGGAGCCGGTGCCCATGGGGACGGAGCCTCCGAGCGCGCGGCCGATGAGGCGGCAGCGGGCGGGCAGTTCGCAGAGCGCGTACAGGGCGGCGAGGAGCGCGACCGTGGCCCAGGGGGTGGCCGCGCCGGGGTGCAGGGCGGGCAGGGCGGAGGCCCCGGCGCCCAGCAGGGCGCAGCCGATGTACACGCGGGCCGCGCGCGGAATGACCTTCACGCCCATCATCCCCGTCACGGTAGCGAGTTGAACGGCCCGTGACGGCGGGGTGGAGCGGATTCGCACCATCGGGTGATACAAGCTGATATACGAAGGAGGCCGCCGCGATCGCGTCGCGGCAGCCTCCTTTCCCCTCTGCGGAAGGGGGAGTTACTCCTGGGTCGCCGGTGTCGTCGGCACGATCGGCGCGATCTCCTGCTCGGGCACCAGGTGCCCGGAGCGGATCAGGTCGATCCGGCCCATGACCTTGGACCGCAGGTCGGTGGGGACGTCGTCACTGCCGCAGCAGCGCTTGACGAGCTTCTTCACTGCCTGCTCCAGGCCGTACTTCTCCAGGCAGGGGGAGCACTCCTCGAAGTGCACCTCGAACTTGGTGCAGTCACTGTCGGGCATCTCGTTGTCGAGGAACTCGTACAGATGATCCAGGACTTCCGAGCAATCCGTCTCGTGCGGCTCTCCGCAGCTCATGAGCCCGAGCCTTTCAGATCGTTCGACGACTCTCCGGCGCCCGCGGGTACCAGCCCGCGGTCGCGGGCGTAGTCCTCGAGCATGCCGCGCAGCTGGCGGCGACCCCGGTGCAGTCGGGACATCACCGTACCGATGGGTGTCCCCATGATGTCCGCGATCTCCTTGTACGCAAAGCCCTCGACATCCGCGAGATAGACGGCGATGCGGAACTCCTCGGGAATCGCCTGGAGGGCTTCCTTCACGTCGGAGTCCGGGAGGTGGTCGAGCGCCTGCGACTCGGCGGAGCGCAGGCCGGTCGACATGTGCGACTCGGCGCGCGCGAGCTGCCAGTCCTCGATCTCCTCGGCGGCGCTGCGCTGGGGCTCGCGCTGCTTCTTGCGGTACGAGTTGATGAAGGTGTTCGTGAGGATGCGGTACAGCCAGGCCTTGAGGTTCGTACCCTCGCGGAACTGGTGGAAGGATCCGTACGCCTTGGCGTAGGTCTCCTGCACCAGGTCCTCCGCGTCCGCGGGGTTGCGCGTCATGCGCAGTGCGGCGGAGTACATCTGGTCGAGGTAGCCGAGGGCGTCCCGCTCGAAGCGCGCGTTGCGCTCCTCGGTCGTCTCCTCGGGGCCGTCGTCGGTCCCTGTGTCGGTCCCAGTGACCGGACCCACCTCCTCCAGCGCGGCGGCGAGCCCGGGGGCGGACCCGCTCGTTTCGGAGGATAGACGAGGAACCGCTCCGCCCGCCGCCCGAATCAGGGCTCCCTTGGGCGCGGGCAGCACTGTCCAGTCGAGGTCAGCGGCCTGCGCGCGCTCCGGGCAGATGGTCGAACCCATGCGACGGACTCCCTCTTCTTGCTCTCACACCGACGCCCGGAACAACAGTGGCCCCCCGCTCGACATTCCCGGTCCGTCAGCGGAGGGAGAGGATCCATTCGGCGACTCCGTCCGCCAGGAGCACCATCGCCTCGTCCTGCCCGAGCGGCGCCCGTCTGGGCAGGGCGAAGCCGTGGTCCCCGTACGGGATCTCGACGAGGCGGTGCGGGCCTTCCGGGAACTCCGCGGGCCGTCCGAAGGGGTCGTTGCCGCCCTGGACGACGAGCGTCGGCAGGTCGCTGCCGAGGAGCTCGTCGGCCCGGGACTTCTCCGGCCTGCCCGGCGGGTGCAGGGGGAAGCTCAGCGCGAGGACGGCGAGCGCGCCGAGCTCGCGTCCGGTGCGGCAGGCGACCCGGGCGCCGGCGCTGCGGCCGCCCGCGATCACCGGGAGTCCGGGCCGGGCGAGGGCGGGCCAGAGGCCCCGCCAGCCGGTGTCCAGGGTCTTGGGGGCGGGTGCGACCTTCTTGCCCGCCACCCGCCAGGGCTGCTCGACGAGGGCTACGGTCACGCCCCGGGCGGGCAGCGCGGCGGCCAGGGCCTGGAGGTCGCGGGCCTCGATGCCGCCGCCGGCGCCGTGGCCGAGGGCGAGGACGGCCCACGGCCGCGTGCCTCGGGGCCCTTCGTGCCAGGCGACGCGGGCTTCCCCGGCGTCGGTGGAAACGGTCTCGTACTGTGTCACGTCGGTCACGCTCCCATCCTGCCGTCGGCCGGCGCGCGGGGCGGCCTCGGAGACGGCGGGGCGGGCTCCGAGACGGCCTCGGAAACGGCGGGGCGGCCTCCGAGACGGCCTCGGAAACGGCGGGGCTTCGGAAGCGGCAGCCTCCGAAGACGGTCCCGGACATGGCGGCCGGGGAAGGCGGCCTCAGAAGAGCGTGCCGACCTCCGGGCCCTCCAGCTCCGTGAGGAGCTCGGGCCCGTTGTTGCGGACGTTGCTGACCGTGGTCGCCACCGGGTAGGCCCGCATCAGGCCCTCCGGCGGCGGGGCGAGCAGCCCGCGCAGCTCCTCGGGCTGTGTGGTGGCCGGGTCGAGCCAGGCGTCCCAACGGTCCTCGGTGAGCATCAGCGGCATCCGGGGGTGGATGTCGGCGAGCGAGTGCGGGCCCTCGGCCGGGGCCACGCCCAGCGGCCCGGCCTCCGCCTCGGTGGTGATCACCGAGCAGGTCACCCACCACGCCAGGGGGTCGCCGTCGGGCAGGGTCCGGTCGCGCCAGAACTCGTACAGGCCCGCCATCGCGAAGACCGAGCCGTCCGCCGGGGTCACGAAGTACGGCTGCTTGCGGGGCCGCTTCTTCTTCCCCTCGACCTCAAGGTCCCGCTCCCCCGACCCGGTCACCCACTCGTAGTAGCCGTCGGCGGGCAGGATGCACCGGCGGGTCGAGAAGGCCCGCTTGAAGGAGGGCTTCTCTTCCAGGGTCTCGGCGCGCGCGTTGATCATCCGGGCGGCGCCCTCCGGGGACTTGGACCAGGACGGGACGAGGCCCCATTTCAGCGCACGCAGCTGGCGAACCGGACGCCGGGATTCTGCGTCTTTCAGGGGACGCTCCAGAACGGCCCAGACCTCCTTGGTGGGGGCCACGTTCCAGTCCGGGGCCAGAGTCTCCTCCGGCTCCCACTTCTCCACACCGAAGAGTCCGACCAGATCCTCCGGCCGCCGACTCGCTGCATACCTTCCGCACATACGTGCCACACTGCCACGATCCCGAACCCGACCGAGGAGCCGTCCGAGAAATGACAGAGATCCTCGGCACCCAGCAGGCCCCGGACGAGTGGATCGTCTACGCCACCGCCGCGTGCGCGCTGGCCCTGGTCGTCTTCCGCACCCTCTGGCTGCCCGCCCGCAACGCGATCACCATCGCCCACGAGGGCGGTCACGGACTCGTCGCCCTGGCCACCGGCCGGCGGCTCGAAGCGATCCGGCTGCACTCCGACACCAGCGGACTGACCGTGAGCCGGGGCCGCCCGACGGGCCTCGGCGTGATCCTCACCCTGGCCGCCGGCTACCCCGCGGCCCCGTTGCTCGGCCTCGGCGGCGCCGCCCTGCTCGGCACCCGCCACGTCACCCTGCTCCTGTGGATCGCCACCGTCCTGCTCCTCGCGCTGCTCGTGATGGTCCGCAACGCGTACGGCGTCCTCACCGTCCTCCTGACGAGCGCCGCCTTCCTCGTCGTCTCCCTGCTGGCCGGCCCCGAGGTCCAGGGCGCCTTCGCCTGCGCGGCGGTCTGGTTCCTGCTCGTCGGCGGCGTCCGGCCGGCCTTCGAGCTCCAGGCGAAGCGGCGCCACGGCGGCGCCCCCGACTCGGACGCGGACCAGCTCTCGCGGCTCACCCACGTGCCCGCCGGGGTGTGGCTGGTCTTCTTCCACGCGGTCTCGATCTCCGCCCTGATCGGCGGCGGGCGCTGGCTCCTGGGCTTCTGACTCCCCCGTACAGTGAGTCCATGACCGCAGCCACCTCCGCGCACATCGACCCGCCCACCGACCTCTGGCCCGCCCCGTACGCCCGCGGCGCCGTCGACGCGACCGTCACCGTGCCCGGATCGAAGTCGGTCACCAACCGCGCCCTGGTCCTCGCCGCGCTGGCGTCCGAGCCGGGCTGGCTGCGCCGCCCGCTCCGCTCCCGCGACACCCTCCTGATGGCCGAGGCGCTCCGCACCCTCGGCGTGCGGATCGAGGAGGGCGTGGGCCCCGACGGATCCGGCGAGGCCTGGCGGATCATCCCCTCCCCGCTGCGCGGCCCCGCGACCGTCGACGTCGGCAACGCCGGCACGGTCATGCGCTTCCTGCCCCCGGTCGCGGCGCTCGCCGACGGCCCGGTGCGCTTCGACGGCGACCCCCGCTCCCACGAGCGCCCGCTGCACGGCGTGATCGACGCACTGCGCGCGCTCGGCGCCCGCATCGACGACGAGGGCCGCGGCGCACTCCCCCTGACGGTGCACGGCGCCGGTGGCCTGGACGGCGGCCCGGTCGAGATCGACGCCTCCTCGTCCTCCCAGTTCGTGAGCGCCCTGCTGCTGTCCGCGCCCCGCTTCAACCAGGGCGTCGAGGTACGGCACGTGGGGTCGCGGCTGCCCTCGCTGCCGCACATCCGGATGACGGTCGACATGCTGCGCGCGGTCGGCGCCCAGGTCGACGAGCCGGAGCACGGCGGCGCCCCGAACGTGTGGCGGGTGGCCCCCTCCGCGCTGCGCGGCCGGGACCTGGTCGTCGAGCCCGACCTGTCGAACGCGCAGCCGTTCCTGGCGGCGGCCCTGATCACCGGCGGCCGTGTGACGGTCCCGGACTGGCCGGTGCGGACCACCCAGCCCGGTGACGCGCTGCGGGAGATCTTCACCGAGATGGGTGGTTCCTGCGAGCTGACCGACGCGGGCCTGACCTTCACCGGCACGGGCCGGATCCACGGCATCGACGTGGACCTCGGCGAGGTCGGCGAGCTGACGCCCGGCATCGCGGCGGTCGCGGCCCTCGCGGACTCCCCGTCGACCCTGCGCGGGGTGGCCCATCTCCGGCTGCACGAGACGGACCGGCTGGCGGCGCTCACCAAGGAGATCAACGAGCTGGGCGGCGACGTGACCGAGACCGAGGACGGTCTCCACATCCGCCCGCGCCCGCTGCACGGCGGCGTCTTCCACACGTACCACGACCACCGCATGGCGACGGCGGGCGCGATCATCGGCCTCGCGGTCGAGGGCGTGGAGATCGAGGACGTGGCCACGACGGCGAAGACCTTGCCCGACTTCCCGAGGATGTGGACCGAAATGCTCGGGGCCTGAACCATGCGGCGTTACGGCAAGCACACCGACGAGGACGACATCCGCCAGCGGCCCAACCGCAAGGGCACCCGTCCCCGCACCACGATCCGCCCGAAGCACGAGGACGCCGTCGAGGGCATGGTCCTCACCGTCGACCGCGGCCGGCTGACCGTCCTGGTCGACGACCGGGCGGTGACCGCGATGAAGGCGCGCGAGCTGGGCCGCAAGGCCGCCGTGGTCGGCGACCGCGTCTCGCTCGTCGGCGACCTGTCCGGCGAGAAGGACACGCTCGCCCGGATCGTGCGGATCGGCGAGCGCAGCTCGGTGCTGCGCCGCACGGCCGACGACGACGACCCGTACGAGCGGGTGGTCGTCGCCAACGCCGACCAGCTGGCGATCGTCACCGCCCTCGCCGACCCCGAGCCGCGCCCGCGTCTGATCGACCGCTGTCTGGTCGCCGCGTACGACGGGGGCCTCACCCCGCTGCTGGTCCTCACCAAGTCGGACCTGGCGCCGCCGGACGACCTCCTCGGCATGTACGGGGCGCTCGGTGTGCCGTATGTGGTGACCACGCGCGACGAGTTCGTGGACGGGGTCGCCGCCGAGCGGGTCCACGAGCACCTCAAGGGCCGGACCACCGCGTTCGTCGGGCATTCCGGTGTCGGCAAGACGACTCTGGTCAACGCCCTGGTCCCGCCGGAGCGGCGGCGGACCACCGGTGTCGTCAACGCGGTCACGGGCCGCGGCCGGCACACCACCACCTCCGCGCTCGCCCTGCCGCTCAACGACAAGGAGGGCGGCTGGGTCATCGACACCCCGGGCGTCCGCTCCTTCGGTCTGCACCACGTCGACCCGTCCCGGGTCATCCTCGCCTTCCCCGACCTCGTCCCGGGTACGGAGAACTGCCCGCGCGCGTGCAGCCACGACGAGCAGGACTGCGCGCTCGACGCGTGGGTGGCGGAGGGGCACGCCGATCCGGCGCGGCTCGTCTCGCTGCGCCGGCTGCTCGCGACCCGGGAGCGGCGCGAGGGCGACTGAGCCCCTGTGCCGCCCTGCCCGGGCGGTACCGCCGAGCCGCCCGCGTTTGCGAGCGGCCGCGCCGTTCACGTTTACGGACGACCACGGCCGGTAAGTGCATAATCGCACCAAGTGCGACGAAGCAGTCACCGACGGCGTGGGAGGCACTGACGATGGCGTGGCTGCTGGTGGTGGTGGCGGGCTTTCTGGAGACGGGGTTCGCGGTCTGCCTGAAGCTCTCGCACGGATTCACCCGGCTGTGGCCGACGGTCGCGTTCGCGGCCTTCGCCCTGGGCAGCTTCGGCCTCCTGACGCTCGCCCTGCGGAAGCTCGACGTGGGTCCCGCGTACGCGGTGTGGACCGGGATCGGGGCGGCCGGGACGG
The DNA here is from genome assembly GCF_055574655.1 of Streptomyces sp. NPDC029956. NCBI lineage: Bacteria > Bacillati > Actinomycetota > Actinomycetes > Kitasatosporales > Streptomycetaceae > Streptomyces > Streptomyces sp. NPDC029956. The sequence goes on from NZ_JBVHZJ010000020.1 coordinate 60,421, forward strand.
CGATCTACGGGATGATCTTCCTCGGTGACGTGGTCTCCACGCTCAAGATCATCTCGATCAGCCTGGTCATCGTCGGCGTGATCGGGCTCCAGCTGTCCGGCTCGGCGCACTGACCCTCCGCCCGCCACCCCCCGATCGAGGGGACCGTGGGCGCCACGACATGACTGAGGGCCAGCCGGACGGCGAGTTCGCAGCCCGCCGCCCACCGCTCCCCCGCGCAGGCCGCGGTCGCCGCCACCAGTTCGCCCGGCGCGGGCGGCCCCTCGTCCGCGTGACGCTGTGCGGGAACGGCCGCGGGGCGCGCGCCGGGTCTGGCGGGCCGGGGCGCGGGCAGCCGCTCGTCCCAGGCGCCGGTGAGCAGGGCCCGCAGCACGGGCCGGGAGGCGGCCCGGGTGACGATCCACTCGACGACGGCGACCAGGTTCCGTTCGGGCGGGGCCGGGGCGGCGAGCAGCCGCCGGACGCCCTGGAGATAGGTGTCGGCCTCCCGGTGCACCAGGGCGCGGGCGAGGCCTTCCTTGCTGCCGAACTCGTTGTAGAGGGTCTGCCGGGAGACCCGGGCGGCCACGGCGAGGTCGGCCATGCGGACGGCGGACCACGGCCGGTGCGCGAGCGCCGCGAGCGCGGCGTCGAGCAGGGCCTCGCGGGCAGTCGGCATCGGCGCCTCCCGGACGGGGAATCGTTTCCGTGCTCAGCGTCGGCAGGCGTCCCCGCACTGTCAAGGGGCGCCGGTGGACGGTTCTCCGTGCGGGGATCACACGGAGATAGAGTGCCGACCATGGCCGACTACCACGATGATCTGCGTCTCGCCCATGTCCTCGCGGATGCCGCCGACGCGGCCACCATGGACCGGTTCCAGGCGCTCGACCTCAAGGTCGAGACGAAGCCGGACATGACTCCGGTGAGCGAGGCCGACAAGGCCGCCGAGGAACTGATCCGGGGGCAGCTCCAGCGCGCCAGGCCGCGCGACGCGATCCTGGGCGAGGAGTACGGCGTGGAGGGCTCGGGCCCGCGCCGCTGGGTGATCGACCCGATCGACGGTACGAAGAACTACGTGCGCGGGGTACCCGTCTGGGCGACCCTGATCGCGCTGATGGAGGCCGGGGAGACCGGCTTCCAGCCGGTGGTGGGCGTGGTGTCGGCCCCGGCGCTCGGCCGGCGCTGGTGGGCGGCGAAGGGCCTCGGGGCGTACACGGGGCGCAGTCTCGCCTCGGCGAGCCGGATCGGCGTCTCGAAGGTCGCGTCCCTGGAGGACGCCTCGTTCGCGTACTCCTCGTTGAGCGGCTGGGAGGAGCAGGGCCGCCTCGACGGTTTCCTGGACCTCACGCGCGCGTGCTGGCGGACGCGGGCGTACGGCGACTTCTGGCCGTACATGATGGTCGCCGAGGGCTCGGTGGACATCTGCGCGGAGCCGGAGCTGTCGCTGTGGGACATGGCCGCCGTGGCGGTCGTGGTCCAGGAGGCGGGCGGTACGTACACGGGCCTGGACGGCCGGCACGGTCCGCACAGCGGAAACGCGGCGGCGTCGAACGGTCTGCTCCACGGCGAGCTGCTGAGCTACCTCAACCAGGAGAACGCGGAGGGCTGATCGCCCCGCCGCGCCAGGTCGAGCACCCGCGTTCGAGCGCCCTCGACACTCCCCGGGGCGCCTCGCGCGCCCCCTTGTCGGGCCCCTCCCCCGGTGCCACTCTGAGAGTCCCCCCACTTGTGAACTTGTGAATCGGTTCTCGTTGAAAGCGGGAACGTTTCACCAAGGAGGTGGCTCCGCCCATGCTCGTCCGTGACGCCATGAGCACCGTGGTCCTCACCATCGGCCCCGCACACACCCTCCGACAGGCCGCCCGGCTGATGGCGGCGCGCCACGTCGGCGCGGCCGTCGTCCTGGACGGGGACGCCGGGCTCGGCATCCTCACCGAACGGGACATCCTCAACTCACTGGCCCGCGACCAGAACCCCGACATCGAGACCGCCGACGCCCACACCACCCACGACGTCGTCTTCGCCGCCCCCACCTGGACCCTGGAGGAGGCGGCCGAGGCCATGACCCACGGCGGCTTCCGCCACCTGGTGGTCCTCGACGGCCACGGTCCCGTCGGCATCGTGTCGGTCCGGGACATCATCCGCTGCTGGGTCCCGTTGCACAGCGTCGCGGGATGATGCGAGAGCGGGCCGGAATCCGTACGGAAATCCGGCCCGCTCCCTCTTTCGGCAGGCGGCCTCAGCCGCGCAGGGCCTGGATCGCGACCTCCAGCCGCTTGCCGAAGTCTTCGTCCGCCCGGCGGAAGTTGCCGATCGCCCGCTCGGCGATGTCGCTGCGCGAGACCTTGGCGATGAAACCGGCCAGGTTGTCGACCAGGCGGCCCTTCTCGCCCTCCGACATCAGCCGGTAGAGGTCGCCCGCCTGCCTGAAGTCGTCGTCCTCCGCGTGGACCGCGGCGGGGTGGTTGCCGGTGCCGCCGGTGACCGGGGCGGACTGCCACAGCGGCCGGTCCGTCTGGGAGGGGCCGCCGAAGGAGTTCGGCTCGTAGTTCTTCGCACCCTTGTGGCGGCCGTCGTAGAGGAAGCCGTCACGGGAGTGGGTGCGTGCCTCGGTGGCGTGCGGCCGGTTCACCGGCAGGTGGTCGGCGTTGATGCCGACGCGGTAGCGGTGGGCGTCGCCGTAGGCGAACAGGCGGCCCTGGAGCATCTTGTCCGGGGACGGGCCGATGCCGGGCACGAAGTGCGCCGGGCTGAAGACGGACTGCTCGACCTCGGCGAAGATGTTCTCCGGGTTGCGGTTGAGCTCCAGCGTGCCGATCTCGACCGGCGGGTAGTCCTCGTGCGGCCACACCTTGGTGAGGTCGAACGGGTTGAAGCGGTAGGTCGCCGCGTCCGCCGCGGGCATGATCTGGACCTGTACGGTCCAGGTCGGGAAGTCGCCGCGCTCGATGGCCTCGCGCAGGTCGCGCTGGTGCGAGTCCGGGTCCTCGCCGGCGAGCCGGTTGGCCTCGTCCTGGGTGAGGTTCTTGATGCCCTGGTCGGTCTTGAAGTGGTACTTGACCCAGAAGACCTCGCCGGCCTCGTTGTTCCACTGGTACGTGTGCGAGCCGTAGCCGTTCATGTGGCGGTACGAGGCGGGGATGCCGCGGTCGCCGAAGAGCCAGGTGACCTGGTGGGTCGACTCCGGGGAGAGGCCCCAGAAGTCCCAGACGTTGTCCGCCTCCTGCGAGCCCGAGTACGGGTCGCGCTTCTGGGTGTGGATGAAGTCGGGGAACTTGATGGCGTCCTTGATGAAGAACACCGGGGTGTTGTTGCCGACGAGGTCGTAGTTGCCCTCCTCGGTGTAGAACTTCAGCGCCCAGCCGCGCGGGTCGCGCACGGCGTCTGCCGCACCGAGGTTGCCCGCGACCGTGGAGAAGCGCAGGAACGTCTCGGTCTGCTTGCCGACCCGGGAGAGGAACGCGGCCCGCGTCCACTGCGAGACGTCGCGGGTGAGCGTGAAGGTGCCGTAGGCGCCCGCACCGCGCGCGTGGACCACGCGCTCCGGGATGCGCTCCCGGTTGAAGTGGGCGAGCTTCTCCAGCAGGAGCTGGTCCTGGACGAGGACCGGACCGCCGATGCCCGCCGTCTCGCTGTTCTGGTTGTCGGCGACCGGCGCGCCGGCCTCCGTGGTGAGCGGTCCCTGCGTCACGTACGCCTCCTGCGTCCTGTCCTGCGCTGCCGCACTCGATCCTACATTGGACATTGTCCAAGTCAAGTGAACATCCAAAGTCACACCTGTTCGGAAGTCGAGGCCGCGACTGTTACCCTGGCCCCCATGAGTGACCTGTTGGAACGACTGCGCGGACGCGGCTGGCGGATGACCGCGCAGCGACGCGTCGTGGCCGAGGTCCTCGACGGGGACCATGTGCACCTGACCGCCGACGAGGTCCACGCACGCGCCGTGGCGCGACTTCCCGAGATCTCGCGCGCGACCGTCTACAACACGCTGGGCGAGATGGTCACCCTCGGCGAGGTCCTCGAGGTCGCGACCGACGGACGCGCCAAGCGCTACGACCCCAACGCCCACCGGCCGCACCAGCACCTGGTCTGCGGTCGCTGCGGCGCGATCCGGGACGTCCACCCGGGCGGCGACCCGCTGGCGGACCTGCCGGACACCGAACGCTTCGGCTTCACGATCTCGAACGTCGAGGTCACGTACCGCGGCATCTGCCCGAGCTGCGCGACGACCGCCTGACGCACCAGGAAGGCCCCCGCTCCGGCGGGGGCCTTCTCCGTGCTTTCGCGCGTACGGCGAAGGCCCGGATCCAGTGACTGGATCCGGGCCTTCGTTGCTACTGAGTAGCGGGGACAGGATTTGAACCTGCGACCTCTGGGTTATGAGCCCAGCGAGCTACCGAGCTGCTCCACCCCGCGTCGGTAAACCCGACTCTACGGGACGCCGCGCGACCAGCGCAAATCCATTAAGACGCAGCCCTCACGGCCCTCCAGAGCCTCTCGCCAGGGTGGCGCTGCCCTCGCCACGCCCCCGGGGCCTCACGCCACGGAGGCGCAGCCCTCACGCCACCGTCACGCGGTCAGCTCCTGATGCAGCGCCTCGCTCAGCCGCGCAGCCCGCTCCGCGACCTCCGCGGGGCCCAGCTCCACCGCACGGGCGCACCAGCGGCGCCCCTCGGTCAGCTCCCCGCGGCGCGCCGCGAGCAGCGCGAGCCGGAGCGCGGCCCGCCCGTGGCCGGCCCGGGCGGCCCGGGTCCACCAGAGGGCGGCCTCGCGCTCGCTGCCCTCGCGGGCCAGCAGCAGCCCGAGGTTGAAGGCGCCGTTGCGCGAGCCGGCCTCGGCCGCCTCGCGGTACCAGCGGTCGGCCTCGGCCAGGTCGCCGCGCCCGGCGGCGAGCATGCCGACCCGCACCTGGGCACGCCGGTGGCCCTGCTGGGCCGCCCGCTCGTACCACTCCTCGCACTCGGACTTCTCTTCCCGGGGCGCGCCGAGGACGGCCGGGCCCGGGTCGGGGCGACGCGCGTCGAGCACCGAGGCGAGCCGGAAGGCGGCCTCGGCGCTGCCGCCGCCGGCCGCGCAGCGCAGGTGCCGCTCGGCGGTGCGCTCGTCGCCGTCCCGGAGGGCGGCGATGCCCACCTGCAGGGCGGCCTCGGTGTGCCCGGCGGCCGCGGCCCGCTCGTACCAGACGAGGGCCGCACGGTCGTCGTCGCGGCCCGCGTGGAGGATGCCGAGGTTGAACGCGGCGTCGACGCTGCCGGCCTCGGCGGCCTTGGAGAACCACGGCTCGGCGCCGTTGGCGTCGCCGGCCTGGAGGAGCAGCACGGCGAGCGCGTTGGCGGCCTCGCGGTGGCCCGCGTAGGCGGCCCGGCGGTACCACTGCTCGGCCTGCGGGATGCGGTCCTGGGCGGCGCAGAGCAGCCCGAGGTTGTAGGCGCCGTTGACGTCGCCCGCGTCCATGGCGGCCCGGTACCAGCGCTCGGCGGTCTGCTGCTCGCCCCTGGCCGCGTGCAGCGCTCCGAGGGCGTTGGCGGCGTTGCCGTCGCCGTCCTGGGCGGCGCGCAGCCACCAGACGGCGGCGCTCTCCTCGTCGCCCGCGTCGCGGAGCAGGAAGCCGAGCGCGCAGGCGGCCTTGGCCTCGCCCTCCTTGGCGGAGCTGAGGTACCAGCGGCCGGCCTCCTTGAGCTCGCCGCGGTGCTCCAGGATCGCGCCGAGGTGGAGCGCGGCGCGCCGGTGGCCGCGCGCGGCGGCCTGCCGGAACCACTGCTCGGCCTCGGTGGGCTCGCCCCCGGGCTCACCGACGGCCCGCCCGGCCGGGGGCTCTCCGGCCGCCGGGGCGGCGGCGGGCGCGCCGGTGGGCACGAGCGCGCCGGTGCCGGGGGCCCGGAGCCGGGCGCCGGTGTCGTGCGGGCCGCGGGTGGTCTCGGTGGCGCGGCGCTCCAGGGCGAGGGCGAGCCGGTACGCGGCCTCGCGGTGGCCCTGTTCGGCGGCGGCGCGCAGCCAGCGCTCGGCGCCGACGTCGCTGCGGTGCTCCAGGAGGTCGGCGAGGGCGTACGCGCCGAGGGCGTGGCCCTGTTCGGCGGCCTGGCGCAGCCAGTACTCGGCGGCCGGCTCGTCGCCGCGCTCGCGGTGGTGGCGGCCGAGGGCGTGGGCGGCGGGCGCGGAGCCGGCGACGGCGGCGACCCGCCACCAGCCGGCGGCCTCTTCGGCGTAGCCGCGCTGGTGCAGCAGGACCCCGAGGTTGTTCGCGGCGGCCCGGTCGCCCTCGGCGGTGGCGCCGCGCAGGTAGGGCTCGGCGCCGTCGAGGTCGCCGCGGCGCAGCAGCAGCGCGCCGAGCGCGCTCATCGAGGCGAGGTCGCCGCGCTCGGCGGCACGCCGGTGGCGGGCCTCGGTCTCGGTCTCGTTCTCGGTCTCGGCATCGGTCTCGGCGGCGGTGTCGACGGCCGCATCGACGGCCCCTACTGCCTCGATGATCTCGTCCGCGGCGTTCCTGGCATGCCGCTGCACAAACCGCCCTGTCTCCAACAGAGTTGCCCTGTCCCCCATAAATACCATCGTCGCACCACCCGCAACCCGAGCACACCTGGTATACCGCAGCCAGTGAGGTCACTCAGCGTTTTGTCGACATGCCCACAGAGAGACAAGTCAAACACGACTCACGCCAACTCGCCCCTTCCCTACCGCGCTTCGGACCCCCCTCGCACGCCGACACACGACGAAGGCCCGGATCCTTATGGATCCGGGCCCTCGTCCTCTGAGTAGCGGGGACAGGATTTGAACCTGCGACCTCTGGGTTATGAGCCCAGCGAGCTACCGAGCTGCTCCACCCCGCGTCGGTAGACCAACCGTACCACGGTCGCGGGGTGGAAAACCTCAGGTCAGCCGCTTGATCCCGTCGACTTGAGCTTCGCCCCGGCCTCCGCGGCGCGCTCGAGCGCCGCCTGGAGGTCCTCCTGGGCCTTGCCGTACGCCGTCCAGTCGCCCTTCGCCAGAGCCGCCTCGCCCGCGTCGTACGCCTTCTGGGCGTCCGAGATCGCCTGCTTGAGCGCGGCGTCGTTGGACGCCGGCGGCGGGTTGGTGGTGCCCGGCGGGTTCGTCGGCGAGGTGGGCGGCGGCGTGGTGGGCGCCTCCACCCCGAAGACCGCGTTGAGCGCCTTGGTGAGGTTGTCCTCGAACACCGTGGTGTCCTTGGTCGTGTCACCGTCCGGCTGGTCCGCGTCCACGTACGACACCGCGACCTTCTTCAGGAGCGGGTAGAGCGCGTTGCGTCCCTGGGCGTACACCGGTTCCACGTACAGGAACCCGCCGTCGAGCGGGACGGTCAGCAGGTTGCCGTACTGGATGTCGGAGTCGGCGCCCTTCATGTCCCGGACGAAGGTGGCGACGGAGGGCAGACCGTTGAGCTTGCTCTGCACCTGCGCCGGACCCGGCACGTCCTCGGTGACCCTCAGCAGTCTCAGCCGGCCGTACTCCTTGCTGGTGGCGTCGGCGTCGACCGCCATGAAGCCGCCCAGGTTGGGCCGGCCGCTCGGCGTGAACGTCGTCGTCAGCGAGAAGCGCTGCGCCGTGTCCCCGGGCATCTTCATGCTCAGGTAGTACGGCGGGACCGCGTTGCCGTCCTTGTTGGTCGGGTCGTCCGGCACCTGCCAGGCGTCCGAGCCGCTGTAGAACTGCGCGGGGTCGGTGACGTGGTAGCGGGTCAGCAGCTCACGCTGGACCTTGAACATGTCCTGCGGGTACCGCAGGTGCTGCATCAGGTCGCCGTCGATCTCGGACTTGGCCTTGACCGTGCCCGGGAACGCCTTCATCCAGGTCTTCAGGACCGGGTCCTGGGTGTCCCACTGGTAGAGGTTCACCGTGCCGTCGTAGGCGTCGACGGTGGCCTTCACCGAGTTGCGGATGTAGTTGACCTGGTTCTGCTGGGCGACGACCGCGCGCTGCTGGTTGCCGACGGTCAGCGAGTCGGCGGTGGTGTCGCCGAGCGTGGTGCGCGAGGCGTACGGGTAGCCGTTGGTCGTCGTGTAGGCGTCGATGACCCACTGGATCCGGCCGTCGACGACCACCGGGTAGGCGTCGCCGTCGATGGTCAGCCAGGGCGCGACGGCCTCGACGCGCTCCTTGGGCGTGCGGTTGTAGAGGATCCGCGAGCCCTCGCCGATGGCCCCCGAGTAGAGGATCTGCGGCTCACTGAACGCGACCGCGTAGGCGGCGCGGTTGAAGGTGTTGGAGAGGTTGACCCCGCTCTTGCCGTCGTAGCTGGTGGTCTTCTCGCCGTTCTCCTCGTAGTCCAGCTCCTTCTGCGGGCCGCCGACGATCGAGTACTGATCGGTCTTCTCGCCGTAGTAGATCCGCTGCTGGTACGTGCCGAGCATCCCCGTGGTCGGCAGTCCGGCCTCGGTGAAGATCGGGGAGCCGTTGGCGTCCGTCTGCGTGCCCGCGGCCATGATCGCGCCGTAGCCGTGGGTGTAGGTGAAGTGGTCGTTGATCCAGTTCCGCTTCGGGATGCCCTTGATGTTGAGCTCACGGAGACCGACGACGGTGTCCTTGCCCGCGTAGCGGTCCACGTCCAGCGTGGTCGGGAACTGGTAGTACTTCCGCTTCTGCTCAAGCTGCTGGAACGTCGGCGACACGATGTTCGGGTCGAGGACGCGGTAGCTGGCCGCCGAGTCGGCGTTGCTGCGCAGCTGGTCCTTGGCCTTCACCGTCGACTTGCCCGAGTAGTTCTCGAGCTTCGTCTCGTCGATCGCGTACGCCTTGCGGGTCGCGTCGATGTTCTTCTGGATGTACTGCGCTTCCTTGGCCTGCTCGTTCGGCTGGACCTGGAACTTCTGCACGATGGCCGGGTACAGGCCGCCGATCAGGATCGCGGAGAGCACCATCAGACCGAAGCCGATCACCGGCAGCTGCCAGGTGCGGCGCCAGAGCGTGGCGAAGAACAGCACGGCGCAGATCGCGGCGATGCAGAACAGGATGGTCTTCGCCGGCAGGTAGGCGTTGGCGTCGACGTACCGCAGGCCCGTCCAGTTGCCGGTGGCCTTGAAGTCGCTGGACTTCACGGCCAGGCCGTACCGGTCGAGCCAGTACGCCACGGCCTTCAGCGCCACGAAGACACCGAGCAGCACCGAGAGGTGGCCGGTGGCCGCGGCGGTGGCACGCGCGCCCGGGCTCGTGATCCGCAGCCCGCCGTACAGGTAGTGCGTGAGCGCGGCGGCGATCAGCGACAGGACGACGGCGGCGAAGCCGAAGGCGAGCAGGAAGCGGTACCAGGGCAGGTCGAACGCGTAGAACGACACGTCGAGCCCGAACTGCGGGTCCTTCTCGCCGAACTTCACGCCGTTGACCCACATCAGCCAGGTGCGCCACTGGCCCGAGGCGGAGGCGCCGGCGATCAGCGCCACCAGGGCGGTGACCGCGAGCAGCACCCACTTCTTGAAGGGGGCGAGGCCCATCCGGTACCGGTCGAGGCTCTGCTGCTCCAGCGACATCGCGCTGAGCGGCGGCCGCAGCCGGTACGCCAGCCAGATGTTCAGGCCGACGGCGAGCCCCATCAGCAGACCGAAGACGGCGAAGAGGCCGATCTTGGTCCACAGCGTGGTCGTGAACACGGACGAGTAATTGACCGAGCGGTACCAGAGCCAGTCCGTCCAGAACCCGGCGAACATCACGAACGCCATGGCCAGCACGGCCAGGACCCCGAGTGTCATGAGCAGGGTTCGGGCCCGCCGGGACGGCCGGCCGACTCTCATCCTCGGCCCGGACGGGCTACCGCCGCGGTCCGGCATCTGGAAAGCCAACGTGCGCCCCTCGATGTTGATGCGTCTGAAAGCAGGCCCCGCGATCGTAGAGCCCAATGGTGCAACTTACTGAGGCTTTACCTAGTTCCCGTGTTCAGGGGAAGAGGAGGCAGGATATTGGTCATGTCCAACGTTTCCCCCTCCGGCCCGGCAATGGCCGCGAGCCCCCTCACCCGCGCGGTGCTCGAGATCGACGAGTACGCGGCGGGCCTCGGCTGGGACCAGCCGGCCCGTCTGTTCGCCCTGGTCGACACCGCACGGCTGCGCGCCAAGGAACCCGCGCTCGCCTCCCAGCTGGGCCTGGGTGACGATGCCACCGCCTACACCCCGATCGAGCAGGACAAGCTGCCGCGCGGGAAGCCCCTCGACGAATTCCTCGGCACGATCGCCTGGCCGGCGGGCGTGGCCGGCTGCGCCATGACGGTGGAGCGGCTCATGCTGCCCCCGTCGGCGGAGGCCCAGGTCCCGCAGGGCCTGAACGAGAAGCAGCTCGCCAAGTGGGTGGCCGCCCACCCGGACCGCCAGGAGGTACGGATGACCGTGGCCGTGCTGCGCGGCGGGGCCCGTGAGGCGGCGATCCGGCTCCGCGAGAAGGACACCGCGACCGAGGTCCTGACCGGCCCCGACCTGGTGCCGGGCCTCGCCGAGGCGCTGACGGCGACCTTCGAGGGCTGACCTCCGTCCGACAGCGGAAGGGGGGAAGGGGCACCAAAAGGGGGGCCACCCCCCCCCCCCCCCCCCCCACCGCACAACCCCCCTCCCCCCCCCCCCCGGGACCCCTGTCTCCCGCAC
>NZ_JBVHZJ010000020.1:70989-83646 GCF_055574655.1 Streptomyces sp. NPDC029956
CCGCCCCAGCTTTGGTGCTGGTCCTTGCGGGGGCGCGGAAGGAGACTTTGGGGGGTTGCCCTCCGTCAAACAGGGGAGGGGCCCCCCGGCCACCACCGGGCCCCCCCTTCCCCCGTACGTACGCCCGCGGACTCAGCTCTTCGAGCAGCTCGGCAGGGACTTCGTGTCGCCCGCGCGGAGCTTCTCCAGCGACTTCGCGGCGTCGTCGATGGTGTCCACCTTGACGAGGGTGAGCCCGTCGGGTGTGTCCCTCGCGGCGTTCTCGCAGTTGTCGGCCGGGGTGAGGAAGTACTGGGCGCCGGCGTTGCGCGCGCCCACCAGCTTCATCTCGATGCCGCCGATCGGGCCGACCTTGCCCTCGTCGTCGATCGTGCCGGTGCCGGCGACGAAGCGGCCGCCGGTGAGGCTCTCGGGAGTGAGCTTGTCGACGATGCCGAGCGCGAACATCAGCCCGGCGCTGGGGCCGCCGACATCGGCCAGGTTGATGTCGATCGTGAACGGGAAGACGTGGTCGGTACCGGCCTGGATGCCGACGACGGCGCGGTCGCCCTCCTCGGAGGTGGTGGTCGTGATGACCACCTTCCGGGTGACGGTGGGCTCCTTGCGGGCCTTCTCGGCGGCGGCCGCCTCCTTGGCGGGGACGATCGTGAACTCGACGTCCTGGCCCGGCTTCCGCTTCACGACCTGCTTGGCGACATCGGCCTGTGCGGTGATCGCCACCCCGTCGACGGCCTTGATCACGTCACCGGCGTGCAGCTTGCCCTCGGAGGGCGAGCCCTTGATCACGGAGCCGACGACGACGCGGGAGACGACCGGGATGTTCAGCTCCCTGAGGGCGGCCACCTTGGCGCTCTCCTGGGACTGGCTGAACTCCTCTGCGTTCTCCTGACTCGACTGCTCCTCGGTCTTGCCGTCCGGGTAGAGCGTGTCGTGGGGCACCACCACGTTGTCGTGGGCCAGCCAGCCGTAGACCGCCTCGACGGCGTTCATCTTGTAGTCCGCGCTCGTGACGCGGACCGTCGTCATGTTGAGGTGCCCGTCGGTCGGGTACGTCTTGCGTCCCTCGATGTGCAGGACGGGCTCTCCCCTGGCCTCGCCGAGGGTGTTGACCGTGGGGCCGGGGCTCATCTCCGCGTACGGCACCGGGATCAGGACGCCCGCGATGAGCAGACAGATCAGGACCAGGGTGGAGGCGAGCATCGTCGCGGTGCGGCGTGGCATGGAACGACAGTACGGGACTCGCCTGTGGGTGCACCCCTGGGGCGGTCCGTCCGAGGCGGGCCGGCGTCAGCTCGACGGCGAGGTGGCGGCACCGCCCGCGGCGGTGGCCGGTTCGCGCTCGGGACGAGCGGAATCGGGGGTCGTGGCGTGGGCGCGTTCCATCGCGTCCCGGAAGCGTGCGTAACCGGCGAGCTCGGCCACGTCACCTATCGTCTTGTTCCTCGAAGCCCAGCTTCCCCATATCGCCGCGCCGACGACTGCGAAAAGCGGAATCAGCAACCAGGCCAGCGCTGCCATCCCGACCTCCCATCCCCAGTGAGTTGATCAGCAGACTGTCTCATCTGTGAGGTCAACGCTCGCGCCTGGGGGGCGGTTACGCAAATCGGGCGTTCGGCTACGCCCCGTCGGCGCGTCGCCTTGCTCGCCGGACGGCCGAAGCGGGCCAGGCGTGACGGGCTTCAGCAGGCCCCGACCCTCCCCCGGCCTTCGGCCGGGGGGACCCCCGAACCAGGGGTGACGGGCTTCAGCAGGCACCGACCCACTCCTCTGTGCCGTCCGAGAAGGTCTGGTGCTTCCAGATGGGGACCTCGTGCTTGAGGTCGTCGATGAGCTTGCGCGAGGCCTCGAAGGCCTCGCCGCGGTGCGGGCAGGAGACGGCCACGATCACCGCGATGTCGCCCACGGCCAGGTCACCCACCCGGTGCACGGCGGCCAGCGCGCGGACCGGGAAGTCGGCGACGACCTTCTCCGCCACCCGGCGCAGCTCCGCCTCGGCGGTGGGATGGCAGGAGTAGCCCAGAGCGTCGACGTCGGCGCCGCCGTCGTGGTTGCGCACGGTGCCCACGAAGAGCGTCGTGCCGCCGGAGGCGTCGTCCCCGACCGCCCGGAAGACCTCGTCGAGGGAGAGCGGGGTCTCCCGGATCGCGAGGAGCTTGATCGGATCGGCGGCGGCCTGCTCGCCGGGGTGGTCAAACGACGTCGGTGCCATGCGTCCATCGTGCCGTACGCGCGCGAGATCCCGGAATAGCGGTTTCGACCGGTCGTCGGCGGCCTCCGTAGGAGGGTCCTACAGGCCGCCGCAACCCCTCCCCGGTCAGATCCCCCGCCGCTTCCGCATCTGCCGGACGAGCGCCGCCGTACCGAGCAGGGCCACCGTCGCACCGGCCGCGCCCGCCGCCGTGGCGTCCTTGCGGCCCAGCCGGCGGCCGGCGACCGTGTGACGGCCCTCGACCTCCTCCAGGAGTGCCGCGAGGACCTCCTCGTTCGTCCACTTCGGCCGCCAGCCGGCGTCGTGCAGGCGTCCGACACTGACCACCCACGGGTGCATCGTGTACGCGAGGTCGCCCGCCGGTGACGGGGTGAGCCCGATCCGGTGGAGCCGGGCCGCGGCGCCGAGGGCGACGGCGGAGGGCAGCTCCATGCGCCGGATCCCGGAGAGCTCCTCGACCTCCTCCTGCTCCAGCCAGCCCTCGCAGCCGACCGCGAACTCCCCTTCGACCTTCTCGAGGGCCGCGTACTCCAGGGCGCTGACCAGGTCCTCCACGTGGCAGAACTGCCAGGTGGGCCGGGATCCGGCGACGACGAGCAGCCGGGGCGACTCGAAGTAGCGGGTCAGCGCCGTGTCCGTACCGCCGACGAGGACGGCCGGGCGGACCACGGTGACGTTGAGGCCGGGGTGCGCGCGCGGGGCCCGGCGGCCGAGGCGCTCGATCTCCAGCATGTCGCCCACGCCGGTGGCCTCCGCGGTGGCCCTGAGCTCGGCGTCCTCGGAGAGCGGGATGTCGTTGTCGGGCAGCGCGCCGTAGACCATCGCGGAGGTGCAGAGCACCACCCGGTGGACCCCGGCGGCGGCCGCGGCGGTCAGCACGGTCTGTGTTCCGCGCACGTTGTAGGCCGTCCGGGCGGCGGGGTCGGTCTCCAGGTCGAGATCGACGGCGAGGTGCACGACGACGTCCGCGCCGCGCAGCTTCTCGGCGATGGCCGGGTCGCGCACGTCGAGGATGTGCCACTGCGCCTCGGCGACCTCGCCGCGGCGCTCGTCGATGGCGACGACCTTCTTGACCTCGTCGGACGCGGCGAGGCGCCTGGTCAGCAGGTCACCGACGCCGGAAGCGGCACCGGTGACCGCGACGACGGGGCCGCGCGCGGCGGACCGGGTTGAGAGGTTTCGCGCTCCGCGAACCTGTGGATCTGGGGAACTCACCGGGCGTCTCCAGCGGTTGTCTTCAGTACGTACACGGATGACGCGTACGGACCAGGTGGCGTCCATCCTGCCGCAGGGCACGGCCCGGCGGAGCACCGAGCCCATTTCCGGCCCGGATGTCTACGCTGGTGGTGTGCGGGGCCTGTCTGGACAGGCCCTGGTCGGGCAGTCGCCGTCGGCAGGAGGCCGGCGGCCCTACGAGCCGAGGAAACCTGTGAGTGACACCCCATTCGGATTCGGCCTTCCGCCGGAGGAGCCGGAGAACGGCGACGAGGGCAAGAAGAAGGACCCCGCCGGAGGTGGCCAGGGGTCCGGTGGCCAGGGCGGCGGCAACCCGTTCGGGGCGAACCCGTTCGGCTTCGGCGGGCTGCCCGGGATGGGCGGGCCGGGCGGAGCGGACAATCCGTTCGCGGCGATGTTCGGCTCGCTGAACCCCAACGACCTCGGTGCGGCCTTCCAGCAGCTCGGCCAGATGCTGAGCTACGAGGGCGGTCCCGTGAACTGGGACATGGCCAAGCAGATCGCACGCCAGGTGGTGGCCCAGGGCACCGCCGACGGCACCAAGGACGCCAGCGTGGGCCCGGCGGAGAAGGCGGCGGTCGAGGAGGCCGTGCGCCTCGCCGACCTGTGGCTGGACGGCGTGACCTCGCTGCCCTCGGGCGCGAGCACGGCCGTGGCGTGGAGCCGCGCGGAGTGGGTCGAGGCGACGCTGCCGGCGTGGCAGCAGCTCGTGGACCCGGTCGCCGAGCGGGTCGGCTCGGCGATGGGCGACGTCCTGCCGGAGGAGATGCAGGCCATGGCGGGCCCGCTGATCGGCATGATGCGCTCCATGGGCGGCGCCATGTTCGGCCAGCAGATCGGGCAGGCCGTCGGCGCACTCGCCGGTGAGGTCGTCGGCTCGACCGATGTCGGTCTGCCGCTCGGGCCCGCGGGCCGGGCCGCGCTGCTGCCGCTGAACATCGAGGCGTTCGGGAAGGACCTGGGCGTGCCCTCGGACGAGGTGCGGCTCTACCTGGCGCTGCGCGAGGCCGCGCACCAGCGTCTCTTCGCCCACGTGCCGTGGCTGCGCGCGCATCTGTTCGGCGCGGTCGAGGGGTACGCGCGGGGGATCAAGGTCGACACCTCGAAGCTGGAGGAGGCGGTGGGCCAGCTCGACCCGACGCACCCGGAGCAGCTGCAGGAGGCCCTTCAGCAGGGGATGTTCCAGCCGGAGGACACCCCGGAGCAGAAGGCCGCCCTGGCCCGTCTGGAGACGGCGCTGGCGCTGGTCGAGGGCTGGGTGGACGCGGTGGTCCACGAGGCCGCCAAGTCGCGCCTCACGTCGGCGGACGCGCTGCGCGAGACGCTGCGCCGACGCCGGGCCTCGGGCGGTCCCGCCGAGCAGACCTTCGCGACGCTGATCGGTCTCGAGCTGCGGCCGCGGCGGCTGCGGGACGCGGCGCGCCTGTGGGCGTCGCTGACGGACGCGCGCGGGGTCGACGGCCGTGACGGTCTGTGGGAGCACCCGGACATGCTGCCGACGGCGACCGACCTGGACGACCCGGACGGCTTCGTGCACCGCGAGCACCTCGACTTCTCCGAGATCGACAAGATGCTCGGCGAGGCGGCCAAGGGCGACGCCCCGGAAGACGGGGACGGCAAGGAGTGACTCTGCACGACGACGCGGTCCTCGTCCTGAAGGGGTACGGGGACCAGCCGGAGCTGCGCGACCTGTATCTGGCGCATCTGGACGCGCATCCGGACGGCATGTACAAGCCCTGCGGGGCCGGGCATCTGACCTCCAGCGCGCTGGTGGTCGATCCGGCGCGCGGGAGGGTGCTGCTGACCCTGCACAAGAAGCTGGGCATGTGGCTGCAGATGGGCGGTCACTGCGAGGCGGGTGACGCGACGGTCGAGGCGGCCGCGCTGCGGGAGGCCACCGAGGAGTCGGGGATCACGGGGCTGACGCTGCTGCCGGACCCGGTGCGGCTGGACCGGCATCCGATCCCGGCGCCGTGTCACTGGCACCTGGACGTGCAGTACGCGGCGCTGGCCCCGGCCGGTGCGGTGGAGCAGATCAGCGAGGAGTCGCTGGACCTGCGCTGGTTCACGTACGACGAGGTGGCGGGCGTGGCGGACACGTCGGTGGTGCGTCTTCTGGAGAGCACGCTGGCGCGTCTGTGACGGGACGTGGGAAGGGGGCGGGCGCCGTTCGACGCCCCCCCCCTTCCCCTACCCGTGACTAGTTCCAGGCGTTGTTCTGGTTCTGCGCGTGGGAGCCGTGCTGTCCGGCGCCGAACTGGGCGGCGATGCCCTGGCCGATGGCCGCGTTCTGCGGGGGCATGACCTCGCTGGGCTGGACGAGCGCGAAGCCCTGGCCGAGGAAGCTGAGTTCCCAGCCCTCGCCGGTGTTGCCGCGGCGGGCGCGGACGCTGGAGCTGTGCGTCTGCGCCTGCATCTGGACGCGCAGCCCGGTGGACCAGGCCACGATGGCGTCCGCGTCGACGCTCACGTACTTCTCGGGCGTGACCTGCATCATCAGCGGCTGACCCGAGGTCATCAGGGCGACCTTGCCGCGGCCGGAGATGTTGAGCTGGTACTTGCCGGTGCCGGAGACGCCGTACTGGCTGTCGACGGCGATGACCTCGGTGTGGAGGGTCGAGTCGAGCGCCAGGACGTAGGCGCTGTCGACGGTGAGGCCCTCCTGCTCGACCTCCACGACGTGGACGTACTGGGCGAGGTTGGCGAAGTAGACCGTGCCCTGGCCGGAGCAGCGCATCAGGTCGAGGCCCTCACCGGTGCGGGCCTGGGCCCGGCGCTGGCCGGGGGTCTTGTACTCGCCGTCGAAGTCGACGAGTCCCTGGTACGCGACCATGGCGCCCTTGCGGGCGAGGACGTCGTCCTGCCCGGTGAGGCTGACCCGCAGGAGCTGCGGGTTCTGGATGACGTACCGCTCCTGGCTCTGCTGTTCGGCGTGGTTGAAAAGCGGGCTCTGCATGGTGTGTTCTCGCTCCCCCTCAGCCCCGGGCCCGCAGGCGGTCGGTGCTGTCCTCGCTCGGCTGTACGACGACGATGCCCTGGCCCGAGAAGGCCATCTGGAATGCCTCGCCGCTGCCCCGCCCGATGAGGGAGGAGGCCTTGAAGCTGCGCTTGCCCTTGACCTTGAGCGACGGCGACCAGGCGACGAGCGCGTCGGGGTCGACGTACGTCTCGTCGTCGCCGCGGCCGCAGTCGACGACGATCGGGGTGCCGCGCGAGGTCAGGGCGACCCAGCCGGTGCCGGCGATCTCGACGTTGAACAGGCCCTGGCCGGCGAACTTGGCGAGTCCCTTGACGCGCTCGACGCCCCACTGGAGGTGTGCGTCGAAGGCGAGCAGGTTGGTGCCGTTGACCGAGAGCGAGTCGTTCTGCAGGTTGATCACGACGACGTCGGCGCCGTAGTCGGCGAGGTAGAGCAGGCCGTCGCCGGAGCACTTCATGATGGGCGCGCCCTCGCCGGTGGCCCACTGCTGGGCGACCTGGCGGGCGGCGGGCGGGTTGGGCTCGTAGGTGATGTAGCCCTCGTAGGAGACCATCGAGCCGGTCCGGGCATAGAGGTCCTGCCCGGAGGCCATGGCCACCTGGAGCATGGCGCGGCCGTGGTTCTCCATCCGGGCCGCGACGGGGGTCGGGGCGTAGCCCGCGAATTGCTGGTTCATGACTTCGGGCTCCCTCAGACCTCGTAGGGCTGGACGACGATGAAGTTGCCGGGGGCTCCCCGGAACTGGAGGTTCACGGTCTCTCCGCTGTGGCCGGGGTAGGCGTTGCGGCGGAGCCGCACCTGGCTGGAGAGGATGACCTGGGACGCGGACGACCACGCCACGACGGCGTTGCAGTCGGCGAAGGTGGTCGGCGTGACGGGCAGCACCACGGGCACGCCGTGGGTCTTCACGACGACGGTGCCGGTGCCCTGGAACTGCATGGTGAACAGGGCGCCGCCGGGGATGCCGTGGCCTTCGATACGCCGCACCTCGTACTGCAGGGACTCGTCGAACGCGAGGACGTTCTCCGCGGAGACGCAGATGCCGTCGCCCTGGAGCTCGATCGGGTGCAGGTGGGCACCCTCCTCGGCGAGGAAGAGCTGGCCGCGGCCGGTGCAGCGCATCAGCTGCATCTCCTGGCCGGTGGCGTTGCCGACGATCCGGCCGGTGAAGCCGGCGCCCTTGTGCGAGAAGTCGACCTTGCCCTGGTACATGACCATGGAGCCCTGCCGGGCGAGGACGGGCATGCCGCCCATGGCGAGGTCGACCCGCATGAGCTGCTGGTTCTGCGGGGTCCAGCGGGCGCCGGTGGGGGTCTCCTTGTACGGCGCGAGCGCGGCGGCGAGGCCCGCTCCGGTCGCCGGGACACCCTGCGGGACGCCGGGCTGCTGGCCGTACCCCGGCTGCTGACCGTACGGGGCGGGCGCGGCCTGGCCGTAGCCGGGCGCCTGCGGCTGCTGACCGGGGTACTGGCCGGGCGCCTGCGGCGGCACCTGGCCGGGGTACTGCCCCGGAGGCTGTCCCGGGACCTGGCCGTAGCCGGGAGGCTGCTGCCCGTACGGCGCGGGGGCCGGGGCGGGCGGCGGGACCGGGGCGGGCGCCATCGGCGCCACCATGGTCGGCGCCGTGTGCACCGGCTGCGCGGGCGGCACGGGCGCGGGCGGAGCCGGCGGCGCGCCGAACGCGGGCGCGGGAGCCGGGGCGGGGGCCGGAGGCGCGCCGAAGGCGGGTGCCGGTGCCGCGGGGGCGCCGAACGCCGGGGGCGCCGTCGCCTGTGCGGGCGGGGCGAAGCCGGGCGCGGCCTGCTGCTGCGGGGCTGCGGGCTCCTCCTCGGCGACCTCGCCGCCGAAGTTCCGCAGGAGCGCGTCGAGGCCCCCGTCGAAGCCCTGGCCGACGGCGGCGAACCGCCACACGTCCTTGAGGTAGAAGTCCCCGAGCATCACCGCGCGCTCGGTGGTGAACTCCGCGCCGGTGAAGGCGTACCGGGCGACCTCTTCGCCGCCCGCCACGATCCGGAGGTGACCGGGGCCGACCTGCGACATCTGGCCGGCGCCGTCGATGGTCGCGGTGAACGACAGCTTGTGGATGGTGGCGGGGATGCGGTCGAGAGTCACGCGGAAGGACTCGGTGTCACCGGACTGCGCCCCGAGCAGCTGGACGGACTCCTCGGGCGTCTTCGGCTGGTTGAAGAAGACGAAGTAGCGGTCGTCGGAGAGCCGCTCGTCCGCGTCGAGTCCGAAACAGCTGATGTCGAAGGTGAGTCCCGGTGCCGCGATCTGCACACCGATGTACAGATCGGTACCCGCGGTGAGATCACTGATCTTGGCCTTGTGGCCGCGTTGGAATTCCCTGGCCATGCGTAACGACCGTCCCCCATCCCGAATGGCGAATGCTCGCGCCAGGCTAGCCGCTGAGTGCGACATTGAGACAGCGCAGGTCGTTTTCGGTACCGAATCGGGAAACCCCGGTCACGCGCACGTGCTCCCGGCGTCACTCCCCGCAAGCGGAAGGGGTTACTCCACGCGAGCGGAGGGGCGCTTCCCATGAGCGCCCGGGGTTACTCCTCGCGAGCGCCCGGGAGGTGCGGCAGGCGCTCGGCGGCGACCACGCCCTCCAGGTAGCCGCGGGCCCGCTCGGTGCGGGGGTAGGCCTCCAGGAGCCGCCAGAACCCGGGGCCGTGACCGGGCACGAGCAGATGGGCCAGCTCGTGCAGGAGGACGTAGTCGACGACGTACTCGGGCATGCCCTGGAGCCGGTGGGAGAGGCGGATGCTGCCCTCGGAGGGGGTGCAGGAGCCCCAGCGGGTGTTCTGGTTGGTGACCCAGCGCACGGAGCCGGGGCGGGCCCGGCCGCCGAAGTACTGCTCGGACAGCCGCAACGACCGCTCGGTCAGCTCGCGGTCCCCGAGGACGCTGCGGCTCTCCTGGGCGGCGAGCTTGTCCAGCATCACGCCGACCCAGCGGCGCTCCTCGGCCTCGGACATCCGGGCCGGGATGAGCACGATGGTGCGGTCGCCCTCGCGGTAGGCCGAGACGGTTCTGCTCCGTCGTGGGCTTCTGCGGACCTCGACCGCACTCGTCCCCGCACCGCGGTGCGGCTTGTCGGTCACGCTGCGCTGTGGGTCGGCGGGCACGGCCCCGACGTTACCCGCTGTCAGCGGGGGAAGTCCCGCCTCCGGTGTGGTTTCGGCAACGATCCGCTCACACCCCACACGATTCGAATGACTAATCCCCTTGCCTGTGGACAACTTTCGGCGACCGTCACGGCGGCGGGGCATTCTCGACTCGGCGGCGAAAGGACGTCGTCGATCTTGAAGCTGTCGATCATGAATGCGGGGCGGGGGAAATGCATCCGATGGTGAAGCCGGCGCTGCGGCGCGCCTGGCGGAGTCTTCGCAGCGTGCAGTTCGGGGTCACCCCCGCGCACGCTGTGGTGCTCGATCCGGTCGACCAGGGGACGGGGACCCTGCTCGGGCTGCTCGACGGCACCCGAGGCACCGAGCTGCTCCGGGCCGAGGCGAGGACCCTGGGTCTGCCGCCCGGACGGCTCGACGCGCTGCTCGGGCGGCTCGAGTCGGCGGGGCTGCTCGCCGACGCCTCGGCCGGGCGGCCGGGGAAGGCGGGGCCGACGGCCGGCGCGGTGGACACCGCCCTCGATCCGCTCCGCGCCGACCTCGCCTCCCTCTCCGTCGTCCACCCCGAGCCGGAGCGGGCGGTACGGACCCTGGCGGCCCGGCGGGCCGCGCGCGTCCAGGTCCGGGGCGCGGGGCGGGTGGGGGCGGCGGTGGCGGCGCTGCTCGCGGCGGCGGGCGTGGGCGGGATCGAGGTCGTCGACTCGGGACGGGTCGAGCCCTGGGAGACGGCCCCGGGCGGGCTGCCGGTCGAGGCGGTCGGCGAGCGACGGGCGGCGGCGGCCCGCCGGCTGGTCGGCCGGTGGCGGAGGTCGCGCGGCCCGGGTGGACCGGGTGAAGGCTCCGGCGGGGTCGGGCTGTCACTCGTCGTGGTGACACCGCGGGACGGTCTCGGCGCCTACGTCCCCGATCCGCTCCCCGCACAGCGGTGGGTCACCACGGGGACCCCGCATCTGTACGCCGGGGTCATCGAGGCGACGGGAGTCGTCGGGCCGCTCGTCCTGCCGGGCGGCACGGCGTGCGCGCGGTGCCTTCAGGAGGAGCGGACGGACCGGGAGTCGGACTGGCCCCGGCTCCTCGCCCAGTGGCGCTCCGGCGCCCGGCATCCCCTGCCCGCCTGCGACCTGGGCCTCGCGACGGCGGTGGCGGGTCTTGCCGCCGCGCACGCGCTTGCCTTCCTCGACGGGGACCTCCCGGCGAGCACGGGCACCCGCTGGGAGACGTCACTGCCGCTGCTGGAGTGGCGGGCGGAGCGGCTGCGACCCCATCCGGCCTGCCCCTGCGGGGCGGCGCGCGACAGAGAGGGGGAGCGCGCCTCGGCAGCCGGAGACGCGCAGGACACAATGGCGGGGTAACGGCCCTGCGCGGCACGGCAGGGCTGACCGCCCTGCGCGGCACGACAGTCTGGGTTTTGGAGGGGCGTATGTCTGATCTTCCCCGGAAGGCGGTCACCCGGACCGCCAAGTTGGCCGCGTTGCCACTCGGCTTCGCGGGCCGGGCCACCTGGGGCCTGGGCAAGAGGATCGGCGGGAGATCGGCGGAGATCGTCGCCCGCGAGCTCCAGCAGCGCACGGCCGAGCAGCTGTTCAAGGTGCTCGGTGAGCTCAAGGGCGGGGCCATGAAGTTCGGGCAGGCGCTGTCCGTCTTCGAGTCGGCCCTTCCCGAGGAGGTGGCCGGGCCCTACCGGGCGGCCCTGACGAAGCTTCAGGACGCGGCGCCGCCGATGCCGACGCGCACCGTGCACGCCGTCCTCGAGGAGCGGCTGGGCGCGGAGTGGCGGGAGCTGTTCCTGGAGTTCGAGGACAAGCCGGCGGCGGCCGCGTCGATCGGGCAGGTGCACCGGGCCGTGTGGCACGACGGGCGAGAGGTCGCGGTGAAGGTGCAGTACCCGGGCGCCGGGGAGGCACTGCTCTCGGACCTGACGCAACTGAGCCGCTTCGCGCGGCTGCTCGGTCCGCTGATCCCGGGGATGGACATCAAGCCGCTCATCACCGAGATGCGGGACCGGGTCTCGGAGGAGCTGGACTACGCCCTGGAGGCGGCGGCCCAGCAGAAGCACGCGGAGGAGTTCGCCGACGACCCCGACGTGCGGGTGCCGGCGGTGGTGCACCTGGCGGACCAGGTCCTGGTGACCGAGTGGATGGACGGCATCCCGCTCGCGGAGGTGATCGCGGACGGTACGGAGGAGCAGCGGGACCGTGCGGGCCAGCTCCTGGCCCGCTTCCTCTTCTCTGGCCCCGCGCGCACCGGTCTGCTGCACGCCGATCCGCACCCGGGGAACTTCCGGCTGCTGCCGGGCGCCGACGAGGAGGAGGGACCGGAGGGCTGGCGGCTCGGCGTGCTCGACTTCGGCACGGTGGACCGGCTTCCGGGCGGGCTGCCGGAGACGATCGGCACCTGTCTGCGGATGACGCTGGAGGGTGAGGCCGAGACCGTCTACGAGCTGCTGCGGGCGGACGGCTTCGTGAAGAAGTCCGTGGCACTCGACCCCGACGCGGTCCTGGAGTACCTGCTGCCGATCATCGAGCCGGCCGAGGCGGAGTCCTTCCTCTTCACCCGGGGCTGGATGCGCACCCAGGCGGCCCGCATCGCCGACCCGCGCTCCCCCGCCCATCAGTTGGGCAAGCAGCTCAATCTGCCGCCCTCGTACCTGCTGATACACCGGGTGACGCTGAGCACCATCGGGGTGCTGTGCCAGCTGAACGCGACGGTGCGCCTGCGGGCCGAGCTGGAGGAGTGGCTTCCGGGCTTCGTGACGGCCGACTCGGACTGACGGAGGTCACCACCAGGAGGAGTCCAGGCGGCCTTCGATCGCGCGGATGTTGGCGCGGGCGCAGTCCTCGCAGAAGTAGCTGCGCCGGCCGTTCTCCACCGAGCAGGTCCAGGTCAGCGGCAGGGTGTCGGCCGTCTTGCCGCAGCGCGCGCAGACGAGGGGCCCCTCGGGGGTACGGGCGTCGTTCACCCTTGTGACGATAACCCGACGAAGCTCCGCGGACCCGACAACGCACCGGGGGGGGGGGGGGGGGGGGGGGGGGGGGGGGGGGGGGGGGGGGGGGGGGGGGGGGGGGGGGGGGGGGGGGGGGGGGGGGGGGGGGGGGAGGGAC
>NZ_JBVHZJ010000020.1:83652-127461 GCF_055574655.1 Streptomyces sp. NPDC029956
ACCCCCCCCCACCCCCCCCCCCCCCCCCCCACCCCCCCCCCCCCCCCCCCCCCCCCCCCCCCCCCCCCCCCCCCGGGGGCGCCCCTGGGGGCGCGGGTTGGTTCAGTGCATGGCGATCGTCAGTGCATGACGGCCATGGCCAGCGCGCGGCGGGCGCGCAGCGAGACGCGCTCGGCGCGGCGCTGCATACGTCGAGCGGCGACCAGGCGCACAGCCTGGCGTTCCGCGTCGGCCTCACGGTGGCGCTCGTGCATATGGGCACGGGCCAGGGCTTCTGGGGCGAGTTGCATTTCACGGGTCCTGTTCTGACGCGCGGTGGGCGCGGCGGAGGGGAAGAAGACTGGGGTCGCGGAGCCGGCGGGCTCGCTGGTGGAAGAGGTCATCGGGGCCTGCTTCTGGGGATCGTGCGTGAGGGGGCGGTCGATGGTTCCGGTGGCGCTCATGCCGCGACCGGGTTCTTGCGCGGACGGCCACGGGGCCGCTTGCGGGCGACGACCACGCCCTGGACGAAGAGCTCGCCACCCCAGACGCCCCACGGCTCGCGCCGCTCCTGGGCGCCGGCGAGGCAGGCGGCCACGAGGGGGCAGGTCCGGCAGAGGGACTTCGCGTACTCGACGTCGGCCGGGGACTCCGCGAAGAAGACCTCCGGGTCGTAGGCGCGACAGGGGACGGGGACGCCGAGGTTCTCGATGGCGTCGTCGAGCGCGGTGAGCGTGCTGAGGGGGGTCAAAGTGGGGTCCTCCGTGGGGCGGCCGGGCTGGGCGATCGATTCGGAAGGCGGTACGGACGGGGCGTGCGCTTCGAGTTGCACGGTGGTCTTTCCTCGTCTGGTCGTTCCGGCCTGTTGACCGGGGTTTCGGCTGGTACCGGGGTGCGTCTGTCCCGAGGCGTCCTCGTGTCGTCGTCCCCGTTCGGGGACAAACAAAAGGGCCGCGGATCCCGGGTGGGGTTCCGCGGCCCTGAAGGCGCCGGTCTGATCATGGATCAGACTGGATCACTCCAGGGTTCGAGCCCACGGAAGGCCCACATCTTGTGGTCATGCGTCGTCGTCTGCTGCTGGGTGCCGGCACCGGTCGCCGCAAAGTCATAGGCCTTGGCCTTGCCTGCTGCTCCTGCTTCCAGTGCCTTGGTCGGTCGCTCATTGCGAAGCTCCACGGCAGGGCGCAGACCGGCGCCGGCAAGGCCGGAGACGGGCAGACCGGTGCCAATGAACGCCGAGGCGGAGAGGCCGAGCGAGCAGGCGGAGACGACGGAGCGATCGGTCATTTTGACGGTGCTGACGAAGCCGGCACGGCTGATGAAGCTGGCGGTGCTGGTCTGAATGACGTTGCTGATCACGTGGAATCGCCTCCTCTCGGCGTCTCGGAGGGCTCGGGTGCGAGCCGGACCCTCATGTTTATTTGGACAAGTACAGCACAGAGACAGGGCTTCTTAGAAGCCGCTGTTTCCGTGGTTAAGAACCTATGGGGCTTGACGGGGCAGGCGCAAACTATTTTTCCCACGAGTTTCACTCAGCTGTCGTCGAGGCCCGCCCCGCCGTCCTCACCTGCGCAGATGGCCAGGACGTCGGCGCCGAAGCGGTCGAGCTTGCGGGCGCCGACGCCGGAGATCGAGGAGAGCTCCCCGCCGGTGGCGGGGACCCGCTCGGCGATGGCCATCAGCGTCTTGTCGGTGAACACGCAGTACGCCGGCTGGCCGAGCTCCCTGGCCTGGTCGGCACGCCAGTCGCGGAGCCGCTCGTACAGCGCCTCGTCCATGTCCGAAGGGCAGTCCTCGCACCGCATGAGTTTCATGGCGCCCGCCTCGGTGAGGGTGGCCCCGCAGACCCGGCAGAGCACGGGGCCGCGCGGCTTGCGGCGGCCGGCGGCCGCGCCCCGCTCGAAGGAGCCGGACCCGCCGGAGGCGACGGTGCCGAGGGAGCCGGAGCCGGGCCTCAGGCCCTTGAGGAAGCGGCTGGGGCGCCGGGAGGCCCGGCCGCCCGGGGAGCGGGAGAGCGCCCAGGACAGCGTGAGGTGGAGCCGGGCGCGGGTGACGCCGACGTACAGCAGGCGCCGCTCCTCCTCGATCTGCTCGTCGGTCTTGGCGTAGGTGATGGGCATCATGCCCTCGGTGAGGCCGACCAGGAAGACGGCGTCCCATTCGAGGCCCTTGGCGGAGTGCAGCGAGGCGAGGGTGACGCCCTGCACGGTCGGCGCGTGCTGCGCGGCGGCCCGCTCGTCGAGTTCGGCGACCAGGTCGGAGAGGGTGGCACCGGCCCTGGCGCGGGCGAAGTCCTCGGCGAGGCGGACGAGGGCGGCGAGGGACTCCCAGCGGTCGCGGACGGCCCCGGAGCCCGAGGGCGGCTGCGAGGTCCAGCCCTTGGTCGAGAGGACTGCCCTGACCTGGGCGGGCAGGTCCTCGGCGTCGTCGAGGAGGGAGTCGTTGCCCCCGGCGCGGGCCGCGCCGCGCAGGGCGATGCCCGCCTCCCGTACCTCCTGGCGCTCGAAGAAGCGCTCGGCGCCGCGCAGCTGGTAGGGCACTCCGGCGTCGGCGAGGGCCTGCTCGTACACCTCGGACTGGGCGTTGATCCGGTAGAGGACGGCGATCTCGCCGGCCGGGACGCCGGCGGCGATGAGGTCCCGGATGCGGCGGGCGGTGCCCTCGGCCTCGGTCGGCTCGTCCGCGTACTCCGTGTAGACGGGATCGGGGCCGGGGTCGCGCTGGGAGATCAGCTCCAGGCGGTGCTCGGCGGCCCGGCCGCGGGCCTGGCTGAGCAGTCCGTTGGCGAGGTGGACGACCTGGGGGGTGGAGCGGTAGTCGCGGACCAGCTTGACCACGGTGGCCCCGGGGTGGCGGGTGCGGAAGTTCAGCAGGTGGTCGGGCGTGGCGCCGGTGAAGGAGTAGATGGTCTGGCTCGCGTCGCCGACGACGCACAGGTTGTCGCGGTCGCCGAGCCACAGGTCGAGCAGCCGCTGCTGGAGCGGGGAGACGTCCTGGTACTCGTCCACGACGAAGTGCTGGTACTGGCTCCGGATCTGGTCGGCGATGTCGTGCCGGTCCTGGAGGATGCCGACGGTGAGCAGCAGGACGTCCTCGAAGTCGATCACCGAGCGGTCGCGCTTCAGCTGCTCGTACATCGCGTAGATCTGGCTGATCTCCGCCGGATCACGAGGGGCGTCCCGGTGGGACTTGGCGACGATGGCGGGGTAGTCGGCGGGGACGGTCTGGGTGACCTTGGCCCACTCGATCTCGCCGGTGACGTCCCTCAGCTCGTTCCGGTCGAGCCGGACCCGGCAGCGGGCCGCGGCGTCGGCGACCAGCTGGATCTTCCGCTCCAGGAGCCGGGGCAGATCACCACCGACTGCTTTCGGCCAGAAGAACTGGAGCTGACGGAGGGCCGCGGAGTGGAAGGTGCGGGCCTGGACGCCGCCCGCGCCGAGCTGCCGGAGCCGGCCGCGCATCTCGCCCGCGGCACGGTTGGTGAACGTGACGGCCAGCACGCTGGCGGGCTGGAGTCTGCCCGACCGCACCCCGTACGCGATGCGGTGGGTGATCGCCCGCGTCTTGCCCGTGCCGGCGCCCGCCAGCACGCACACCGGGCCGGTCAGGGCCAGGGCGACCTCGCGCTGCTCCGGGTCGAGCCCGTCGAGCACCGCGTCGGCCGTCTCCGGGACCTGCGGGAAAAGAGTGGAGTGCGTTGCTGCTGTCACCCTCCAATGCTGCCAGGTCCGCCGAGCTCGCCGCGGAGGCTTGTCCACAGGCCGCGGTCGCGGTCATACGAATTCCGGGAATGGCCGGGACCGGGCGTACGTTCTCTCTCTCGGCACCCGTCAGCGAACCAAGAGGAGCGCCTCGCCATGCAGGGCACTGTGACGATGTACAGCACCACGTGGTGCGGCTACTGCCGTCGGCTGAAGAGCCAGATGGACCGCGAGGGCATCGCGTACACGGAGATCAACATCGAGCAGGACCCCGACTCGGCGGCCTTCGTCGAGAAGGCGAACGGCGGAAACCAGACCGTTCCGACCGTCCTCTTCCCGGACGGCTCGACCCTGACGAACCCGAGCCTCGCCCAGGTGAAGCAGGCGCTCAGCGTCTGAGCCACCCGGCCCCCGACGCCTGAGGAACCCCCGACCGGTACGGACCGGCCGGGGGTTCCGTGCGTGCAGGGGGCGCGTCCGGGGCGGCGAGGAGATCCCGAGGGGTTCGGGTGAAGATCGCGAAACGCCCCTGCGGAGACCGCGAGGAGCGGCGGCGCACCGGGGGTGACGCGGACCGGTCGGAGGTACCGTACGACCGGGATTTCGCCTGCGCGAACCCCATAAACACCCTCCCGCCGTGAAGAGCGTCACACAGCATCCCGTCTTTGTGGGGCTTCTGTCAGCACCCCTATGCTCTCGTCCCGACCGAGATTTGCGACTGCATATCCAGGTGGGATACCTCGTGCTCAACCAGACAGCCCCTGCCCCTCTCGCCGCGCCCGTGTCCTGGAGCCGCGTGCCGGGCACCAGGCCGGACGCCGCGGGCCGAGGCCGCGGACGTCTCCACGTCCTCGACGGCCTGCGTCTTGTCGCCGCCCTCATGGTGGTCGGCTACCACTACCTCGCCTTCGGGGAGGGCTGGCCCGCGCCGGTCGAGCGACTCTTCCCCGGCACCTACTCCGTGGCCTCGTACGGCTACCTCGGCGTGGAGTTCTTCTTCCTCATCAGCGGCTTCGTCATCTGCATGAGCGGCTGGGGCAGGCCGGTGAAGGAGTTCTTCGTCTCCCGTGTGACGCGTCTCTACCCGGCGTACTGGTTCGCCGTCGTCGCCACCTCCGTCACCGTCGCGGTGATCCCCGGCGGGCGCGAGCACCTGCCCTGGAACGACATCCTCACCAACCTGACGATGCTCCAGGAGCCGCTGGGCGCCGACTCCGTCGACCCGGTCTACTGGACCCTCTTCGCCGAGCTCCGCTTCTACCTGCTCTTCACGGTGCTCGCCTGGTGGGGCCTGACCTACCGCCGGGTGCTGCTGTTCTGCTGCGCGTGGGGAGCGGCGAGCGTCCTGGTCTCCCCGGCCGAGCCCGGCCCCCTGAAGCTGCTGCTGATGCCCGGGTACAGCTGGTTCTTCATCGCGGGCATGGCCTTCTACCTGATGTACCGGTTCCGCCCGAACCTGATGCTCTTCGGCGTCGTCGGCGTCTGCTACTGCGCCTCGCTCGCGCCCTCCATCGAACGGTTCAAGAAGCTCACCTTCCTCGGCGACCGGCCGGCGTGGCCCGTGCTCGTCGTACTCGCCGCCTTCTTCGGGGTGATGGCGCTCGTCGCGACCGGCAGGCTCTCCGGCATCCGCTGGCGGTGGCTGCCGGTGGCCGGGGCGCTCACCTATCCCCTGTACCTGCTGCACGAGGTCATCGGCTGGGAGCTCTTCGCGCGCTTCGGGGCGCGGGTCTCCCCCTGGGTGCTGCTCACCGCCGTGCTGCTCGGGATGCTCGTGCTGTCGTACCTGGTCCACCGTCTCGTCGAGCGGCCGCTCAGCCGGAGCCTCAGGCATCGCCTGCTCCGTCGGTGAGCACCGCGGAGACGTCCCCGTCCGGCCGTGCGGGCGGGGACGTCCTCAGGTGCGGGACCGTCTCAGATCACGTCGCCGGGCTTCGGCAGCGGCTTGCCGTACCAGCGCTCGATCAGTCGGGAGGCGATCGAGATGCCGTACGGCGGGATCACCTCGCCCGACTCGAAGGCGGCGGCCAGGTCCTCGCGGGAGAACCAGCGGGCCTCGTGGATCTCCTCGCCGTCCACGGTGATCTCCGAGGAGGTCGCGCGGGCGAAGAAGCCCAGCATCAGGCTGGACGGGAACGGCCAGGGCTGGCTCGCGATGTACTCGACCTCGCCGACCGTGACGCCGGCCTCCTCGAAGACCTCGCGGACCACCGATGCCTCGATGGACTCGCCGGGCTCGACGAAACCGGCGAGGGTCGAGAAGCGGCCCTCGGGCCAGTGGACCTGGCGGCCGAGCAGCGCCCGGTCCTCCTCGTCCGTGACCAGCATGATCACCGCGGGGTCGGTCCGCGGGTAGTGCTCGGCGCCGCACGCCTGGCAGCGGCGGATGTGTCCGGCGGCGGCGATGACCGTGCGTTCGCCGCAGCGCGAGCAGAAGCGGTGGAGGCGCTGCCAGTTCTCCAGGGCCACCGCGTGCACCATGAGGCCCGCGTCCCGGTCCGAGAGCAGCAGTCCCGCCTCGCGGAGCCCGGCGGGCCGTGCGGACTGGTCCATGCGGCCGGGCAGGGAGTCCTTCTGGAGCGCGAAGTAGGAGACGCCGTCGGCGTCCGTGCCCAGGAAGTAGCGGTGGGTCTCGGTGACCGGGGCCTCGAAGGCCGGGGTCATGACGAGTTCGGTCGTGCCGTCCGCGGTGTCGTCGATCAGCACCTGCCCCCCGGAGACCACGAAGACCCGCGTGGTGGGGTGGCTCCAGGCCGCCGCCAGCCACGCCTCGTCGAGGCGGTGGTGCGCGGCGCGGTCGATGCCGCTCGGGGCGGTGAGCGAGATCGGGCGGTCCGCTGACGCGTTCTTCAAGGTGCTCACAGGTGCTTCCAACTCCCCCGGATCGGTGTGTGGGTTCAGCGCTCGGCGGTTCAGGCGGGACGAAGGGCGGCGGACAGGTCGCCCCACAGGTGAGCGGTCGTCTCGACGCCCTTCATGAGGAGATCGAGCTCGATCTTCTCGTTGGGGGCGTGCCAGCCGTCGGACGGGACGGAGATGCCGAGGAACAGGACGGGTGCCTCCAGGACGTCCTGGAGGTCGGCGGCCGGTCCGGAGCCGCCCTCGCGGGTGTAGCGGACCTTGGCGCCGTCGAAGGCCCGGCTCATGGCCCCGGCGACCGCCGTGAGGGCGGGGTGGTCGAGCGGGGTGAGGCAGGGGCGGGTCGGGGCGCCGAAGACGATCTCGTACCGGATGCCGGCGGGGACGAGACCGGCGAGCCAGTCCCGCACCGCGAGCTCGATCTTGTCCGGGTCCTGGCCGGCGACCAGCCGGAACGACAGCTTGAGCTGGGCGGAGGCGGGGACGATCGTCTTGCCGCCGGGGCCCTGGTAGCCGCCGCCGATGCCGTTGACCTCGGCGGTGGGGCGGGCCCAGACCCGCTCCAGGGTGGAGAAGCCGGCCTCGCCGAGGGTGCCGTGCGACTTCGCCGTGCCCAGCCAGGCCGCCTCGTCGAAGGGCAGCTCGGCGACGAGGGCGCGCTCGGCGTCGCTGAGCTCGGTCACTCCCTCGTAGAAGCCGGGGATCGCCACGTGCTCGTCGGCGTCGTGGAGGGCGGCGACGATCCGGCCTGCGACGGTGGCCGGGTTCGGCACGGCGCCGCCGAAGGAACCGGAGTGGATGTCCTGGTCGGGGCCGTACAGCTCGATCTCGCAGTCGGCGACCCCACGCATGCCGGTGCACACGGTGGGGGTGGTCTCGGACCACATGCCGGTGTCGGAGACGATCACGACATCGGCGGCGAGGCGCTCGGCGTGCGACTCGACGAGGGCCCGGAAGTGCGGGGACCCGGACTCCTCCTCGCCCTCGACGATCAGCTTGAGGTGGACGGCGGGAGCGGTGCGACCGGTGGCGGCGAGGTGCGCGCGGACGCCGAGGGTGTGGAAGAACACCTGCCCCTTGTCGTCGGCCGCCCCGCGCGCGTACATCCGACCGCCGACCACGGTCGGCTCGAACGGGTCCGTGTGCCAGCCGTCCTCGCGGGCGGCGGGCTGTACGTCGTGGTGGCCGTAGACGAGGACCGTCGGCGCGTCCGGGTCGTCGGAGGGCCATTCGGCGAAGACGGCGGGGGCGCCGTCCGTCTCCCAGACCTCGACCGTGCCGAAACCGGTCTCGGTGAGCTTGGCGGCGAGCCACTCGGCACTGCGCCGTACGTCCCCTGCGCGGTCCGGCTGCGCCGACACGGAGGGGATGCGCAGCCACTCCGCGAGGTCGCCAAGGAAGGCGGCACGGTGCTGCTCGATGTACGTACGTACGGCGTGGACGGCGCTGTCCGGGGTCTCGCTCATGCCCCCGAGCCTATCCGGCGCCCGGGGGTGCCCCTCCCGGCAGGATGGCCTGGTCGGCGTCCGGGGCCGGCTCTCCGAGGAGGAGGGCCTCCAGCTCGGCTCGGCCGGGCAGGCGGGTGGGGCGGGCGACCTCGCCCGTCCGTACGTAGACGAAGGCGGCGGCCACGTCCTCGGGTGGGAGGCCGTGCTGCTCGGCCCAGGCGAGCCGGTAGATCGCGAGCTGGAGCGGGTCCGCGGTGCGCAGCCGGCTCGTCTTCCAGTCGACGATCTCGTACGCGCCGGAGTCCGGGTCCCGGTAGACGGCGTCGATCCGGCCGCGGACGACCCGGCCGCCGAGCGAGAGGTGCACGGGGACCTCGACGCGGTACGGGGTGCGGTGGGCGTACTCGGTACGGGCGAAGGCCTCCTTCAGCTCGTCGAGGTCCCGCTCGTCGAGGATCTCCGGTTCCCCCGCGAAGTCCTCCCCGCCGGGCAGCTCCTCCGGTCCGAGGAACGGCAGCGGCAGCTCCTCGAACCGGGACTCCACCCAGGCGTGGAACCGGGTGCCCCGACGGGCCGCCGGCTGGGGGGCCTTCGGCATGGGCCGGGCCAGCTCCCGGGCGAAGCCGTCGGGGTCGGCGGCGAGGCGGAGGACCTGGGAGGCGGAGAGGTAGGCGGGGAGGACCACGTCACGGGTGGTGGCGCGGGCGCGGCGGAGTTCGGCGGTGAGGGCGGTGAGGTCGCGGTCCCAGGAGGCGATCGTCCTCACGTCCTCGGGGGTCGGCGGGTGGGACTCCTCGCGGGGGGCGGGGACCGCGTCCGCGTGGGTGTCCTCGGGGAGTCCGTCCTCGTCCCAGACGGGTTCGTCCGCGTCCCACAGGGGTTCGTCCTCGTCCCGGACGGGCTCCTCCTCGTCCGGCCAGAGGTCCTCCGGGCGCGGGTCCCGGTCGACGGGCGCCGCGCCGTCGGGGTCGTGCCCGCCCGGCCCGTCCTGCGGGACGATGGCCCACAACCTGGCCAGGACGTCGTCCGCCGCCTTCCGGCGGCGCCTGAACGACTCCCCGTCGAGCGGGAGCGGCCAGGTCTCGTCGCCCTCCGCCTCCGTCAGCGTCGGGTTCTTCGCGTCCTTCTCCGGTTCCTCCGCCCATGCCTCGATCTCCCCGTGGCCCGTCTCGCAGTGGGCGTACAGGGCCTGGAGGAAGTCCGACGGGCCTCGGGGCTTCTTCTGGGACGGGCCCCACCAGTGGGCCGAGCCGAGGAGGAGGCTCCGGGGGCGGGTGAAGGTGACGTAGCCGAGGCGGAGCTCTTCGGTGAGCTGGTGGTCCCGCATCTCGTTCTTGAAGGCGGTGAGCGCCTTGGCGTTCCAGGTGTCGATGGCCGGCAGCGTGGCCGCGTCGCCGCGCAGGGCGTGCGGAAGGACCTGCGGCTGCGAGGTCCACGACTCGCGGGCCCGGGCGCTGGGGAACTGGCCGGTGACCAGGCCGGGGACGGCGACGACGTCCCACTCCAGGCCCTTGGACTTGTGGGCGGTGAGGACCTTGACGGTGTTCTCGCCGCCGGGCAGGGCGTTGTCGAGGCCCTTCTCGAACTGGACGGCCGTACGCAGGAAGCCGAGGAACGCGAGGAGGCTCGCCTCGCCGTCCAGGGAGGCGAAGCCGGCGGCGATGTCGAGGAAGTGGCCGAGGGTCTCGCGGCGGCGGGCGGCGAGCGCGTGCGGGGAGGCGGACAGTTCCACCTCGAGGCCGGTCGCGGAGAGCACCCGGTGCAGGACGTCCATGAGCGGGTCGGCGAGCGAGCCGCGCAGGGCGCGCAGCTCGGCGGCGAGGCGCGCGAAGCGGACCCGGGCGTCGGCGGAGAAGGCGAGGCCGTCGTCGGCCGCGCCGCCCGATTCGAGGAAGGTGTCGAGCGCGTCGGCGAGGGAGACGACCTCGGCCGGGTCGACGCCCTCGACGGCGGCGGCGAGCCGCTGCTCGGGGTCGGGTTCGCCGCCGCCCCGGTGGACGAGGTGACGGGCCCTCCTGCCGAGGAGCGCGAGGTCGCGGGGGCCGATGCGCCAGCGGGGGCCGGTGAGGAGACGGACCAGGGCGGCGTTGGCCCCCGGGTCCTGGAGGACCTCGCAGACGGCGACCAGGTCGGCGATCTCGGGCAGGTGGAGGAGGCCGGAGAGGCCGACGACCTCGACGGGTACGTCACGGGCGACGAGGGCCGCGTGAATGGCGGGGAAGTCGGTGGCCGTGCGGCACAGGACGGCGATCTCGCCGGGCTCCCGGCCGGTGCGGACGAGATGGGCGAGGGAGTCGGCGAGCCAGTCGATCTCCTCGGCGTGGGTGGGGAGGAGCGCGATGCGGACGCTTCCGTCGGCCTCGGCGCCGGGCGCGGGGCGCAGCGCCTCCACGCCCGCGTGCATGGCGCGCAGGGGCGCGGCGAGTCCGTTGGCGAGCTCGAGGAGGCGGCCGCCGCTGCGCCGGTTCTCGGAGAGCGAGTAGCGGTCGGCGGGGCTGCCGTCCTTGTGCGGGAAGTGCTCGGGGAAGTCGTCGAGGTTGGCGACGGAGGCGCCGCGCCAGCCGTAGATGGCCTGGCAGGGGTCGCCGACGGCGGTCACCGCGTGGCCGGTCGCCCGCTGCCCGGTGCCCTGGCCGAAGAGGCCGGAGAGCAGCAGCCGCTGGGCGACGGAGGTGTCCTGGTATTCGTCGAGGAGGACGACCCGGAACTCGTCGCGGAGGATCTCGCCGACCTCGGGCCGGGTGGTGGCCAGTTCGGCGGAGCGGGCGATCTGGTCGCCGAAGTCGAGCAGGTCGCGGGAGCGCTTGGCGGCCCGGTAGCGGACGACGAGGTCGAGGAGTTCGCGGCGGGCGGTGGCGGCCTCGGGGATCTTCCGCAGCTCGGCGTTGCTGAGCTTGGTCCCGGCGAGGCCGGTGAGCAGCGCGGAGTCGTACGAAAGAAGTCTTTCCGGCGGTACGAGGTGTTCGGCGAGCTCGGCGTCGAGGGCGAGCAGGTCGGTGATCAGGGTCGCGAAGGAGCGGGTGAGTGCCGGGTACGGGCCGGGGGCCTCGCGCAGGACGCGGGCGGCGAGCTGGTAGCGGGTGGCGTCGGCGAGGAGCCGGGAGGTGGGTTCGAGCCCGATGCGGAGGCCGTGGTCGGTGAGGAGCTGCCCGGCGAACGCGTGGTACGTGGAGATCCGGGGCTCGCCCGGGAGGTAGTAGGGGTCGGCGGCCGCCGTCGAGGGGTCGTGGCCGGGCACCGGGTGGGCCGGGTCGATGCCGTCGGGGTCCGTCACCCCGGCCCGGACGAGGGCGGTGCGGACGCGCTCGGCGAGCTCACCGGCCGCCTTGTTGGTGAACGTGAGACCGAGGACCTGCTCGGGGGCGACCTGGCCCGTGCCGACCAGCCAGACGACCCGGGCGGCCATCACCGTCGTCTTGCCGGAGCCTGCTCCGGCCACGACGACCTGCGGGGCGAGCGGCGCGGTGATGCAGGCCGTCTGCTCCGGGGTGAACGGGATGCCGAGGAGCTCCTTGAGCTGCTCGGGATCGGTGATACGTGCGGTCACCTCAAAGAGGCTAACGCGGAGGACCGACAGTCCGGTCCTGTCCGGTGCCGTCCGGCCCGGCCGGCCGGCGAGACCCTCCTCACGCGGGCGTGCCCGGGTCCAGCTTCGACAGGTCCACCGTCTCGTCGGCGGGCGGGACCACGACCCGGACGGGCTTGTCGTAGTCGGAGAGCCGGAGGGCGCCCGGTTCCGCGCCGCCGGCCTTGACCATCCTCAGGATGTACGGCTTGCCCTCCTGGGACACGGACACGGTGGTGGTCTCGCCGTCGGTCTTCTTCTTCACGAGGTTCGCGACGGGGGTGCCGTCGACCTCCGTGTCGGGGCCCCTGGTCAGTCCCCTGCGTTCCGACTTGTCCTTGTCGAGGTCGGCGAGGAGCGACTTCAGGTCGCAGACACCGCTGAGGTCGGCGCTGCCAGCCTGCCCCGGGGCGATCTTCAGCCAGCGGCCCTTGACCAGCTCGACCGTGGCGTCGATCTGGGCGTCGGGCATTCCCTGGGAGGCCATGGAGACGCGCCAGAAGGCCTCGTCGCCCTTCATGTAGGTGATCCGGTCGATCTTGCGGAGCTCGGCGGTGCCGCCCTCGATCTTCATCACACCGGTGCACTCGTCGCGGTCGTTCACGGCGAAGTCGATGTCGAGGGGCTGTTCCTCCGTGACGACCCGGCCGGTCATCCGGAGCGAGGTCGCCGATCGGGTCGCCGCGACCGCCTTGTCGCCGATCTCGTCGGCGGTGAGACCGGAGAACGGATCGGGCGACGGTGCCGACACCGAAGGTGCGGCGGCCGCGGTGCCGGTCGTCGCGGCCCAGGCCGCGACGGGTGCGGGACCCGTGACGACGGCGACGGCGCAGACGACGGCCGCGGCGCGGAGCTTTCGGTGGGACGCCATGCGAGCCTCCTCGCGGTTTCCCCGATCCCTGTCCACCAGGGTCTCCCCGGGCGCGCGTGCCCGCGAGTCCGCGCGCCGGGGTCTCCCGCGCGGGTGCCCGCGACTCTCCGCGCACCGGCGCCTCCCCGCGCGCGTGCCCAAGGCTCGGGGCGGCCCGGGCCGTGCCGTCAGTCGACGACCTGGCGGCCCTCCGGCTGGGCGCTGCACGAGGCGCGGAACGAGCAGTTCGTGCAGTGCTGGCCGGTGGTGGGGGTGAAGCGCTCGTCGAGGACCCGGCCCGCGGCGTTGGCGAGCAGTTCGCCGACCCATTCCCCGGCGAGCGGTTCCTGCGCCTGGACCTTGGGGAGGGCGTCGCCGCCCTCCTTCTGCGGGGCGGCCTGCCGGAGCTGGACGAGTTCGGCGCCGCCGGGCTCCGGCCGCCGCCCGTCGAGGACCTCGTCGAGGGCGCCCTCCCGGACCGCGAGCTGGTAGACGGCGAGCTGCGGGTGCTGGGCGACCTCGTCCTTGGTGGGGGCCGCCTTGCCGGTCTTGAAGTCGACGACGTACGCGCGGCCGTGCTCGTCGGTCTCGACGCGGTCCATGGAGCCGCGGATGCGGACCTCGTACGCCCCGGCCTCCAGGGTCACGTCGAAGCCGTGCTCGGAGGCGGCCGGGGTGCGGCCGCCGCGGTCCATGACGTGCCAGCTCAGGAAGCGTTCGAGCGCCACGCGCGCGTTCTGCTTCTCCTGGGCCGACTTCCAGGGCGCGTCGAACGCGAGGGCGTCCCACACCGAGTCCAGGCGGGCCATGAGGACGTCGAGGTCGGCGGGGGTACGGCCGGAGGCGACCTCGTCGGCGAGGACGTGGACGACGTTGCCGAAGCCCTGGGCGGCGGTGGCGGGGGCCGCGGCCTTGACCTCGCGGCCCAGGAACCACTGGAGGGAACAGGTGCTCACCAGGTTGTCGAGTGAGCTCGGCGAGAGGGCGACGGGCCGGTCGCGCTCGCGCAGCGGCTCCGGACTGCGGGTCGGCTCGAACAGGCCCCACCAGCGGTCCGGGTGCGCGGCCGGGACCAGGGACTGACCGTCCTCGTCGGTGAGCGCGGCGAGCTCGGCGAGCCGGTGGGCGGCGGCGTCACGGAGCGCGGGCGAGGCGTCCGGGTCGACGGTGGTGGCGCGCAGCTCGGCGACGAGCGCGGAGACGGCGAGGGGGCGGCGGGGGCGGCCCGGCACGTCCTTCGGTTCGGCGCCGAGCTCGGTGAGGAAACGGGAGGGCTGGTCGCCGTCCTCGGCGGCGGCCTTCACGGCGGTGACGACGAGCCGGTCACGCGCGCGCGTGGCGGCCACGTAGAAGAGGCGGCGCTCCTCGGCGAGGAGGGCGCCGGGGGTGAGCGGCTCGGCGAGGCCGTCCCGGCCGATGCGGTCGGCCTCCAGGAGGGAGCCGCGGCGGCGCAGGTCGGGCCAGAGTCCCTCCTGGACACCGGCGACGACGACGAGGCTCCACTCCAGGCCCTTGGACCGGTGGGCGGTCATGAGGCGGACCGAGTCGGGGCGGGTGTGGCGCCGGGTGAGGGTGTCGGCGGCGATGTCCTGCGCGTCGAGCTCTTCGAGGAAGTTGAGGACACCGCGGCCGCCGACGCGCTCCTCTGCGCGGGCGGCGGTCTCGAAGAGGGCGCAGACGGCGTCGAGGTCCCGGTCGGCGTTGCGGCCCGCGGGTCCGCCGCGGAGCGCGGCCCGCTCGAGCCGGCCGGGCCAGGGGGTGCCGTTCCAGATCACCCAGAGGGCCTCCTCGGCGGTGCCGCCGTCGGCGAGGAGGGTGCGGGTGTCGCGGAGCAGGTCGCCGAGCCGCTTGGCGCCGCGGGCGTAGGCGGGGTCGTGGGCGGCGAGGCGCTCGGGCTCGGCGAGGGCACGGGCGAGCAGGACGTCGGAGGGGGCGGGGACCTTCGTCCCCGCGGCCCGCTCCTCGTCCCGCAGTGCCCGGCCGAGGCGGCGGAGGTCGGCCGGATCCACTCCCGCGAGCGGCGACGCGAGCAGCTCCAGGGCGGTCTCGGTGGGAAGCCACGCCGCCGTGGCATCGCGGTCCACGGGCTCGCGGTCCACGGGCTCGGGGTGCACGGGCTCGGGGTGCACGGGCTCCGGGTGCACGGGCTCGGGCTCCACGGGCTCGGGGCCGGGTGCGGCGCCGTCGTCGGTCGTGGCCGCCCCTGCCCGGACGTCGTCCGTGGCCGCCTCCGCCCCGGCGTCGTCCGTGGCCGCCTCCGCCCCGGCGTCGTCCGTGGCCGCCTCCGCCCCGGCGTCGTCCGTGGCCGCCCCCGCCGCTCCCGCGGGACTCCTGCCCACGGCCGAGGCCACCGCCCGCAGGGCCAGCAGCAGCGGGGCGACCGCCGGTTCGTGGCGGAGCGGGGTGTCCGCCGCGTCCGTCTCCACGGGGACGCCCGCCGAGGTGAGGGCGCGGCGGAGGGACGGGAGGTTGGCGGAGGCCCGGGTGAGGACGGCCATGTGCTGCCAGGGGACGCCGTCCTCCAGGTGGGCGCGGCGCAGCAGGTCGGCGATGTTCTCGGCCTCCGCCGAGGCCGTCGGGTACGTGTACGCCTCCGCCCGGCCGCCGTCCCGGGCGGCCGTGAGGTCCCGGTGGGCGCGGACCTTGTCGGCGGGGAGCCGGGGCATCGGCATCCGCAGGGCGAGCTGCCGGGTCGCGCCGAGCAGTTCGGCGCCCGAGCGGCGCGCGGTGCGCAGGACCCGGACGTCGGCGCCGCCGAAGGCCGCGGGGAAGTCGAGGATGCCGTTCACGTCGGCGCCCCGGAAGGCGTAGATGGACTGGTCGGGGTCGCCGAAGGCGACGACCGTGCTCCCGCCCGTCGCGCGCCCGCCGCCCCGCTCGGACGCCCTTCGGGAGGCCCTCGTCGCATCGCCCGCGAGGGCGTGCAGCAGCCGGACCTGTGCCGGGTCGGTGTCCTGGTACTCGTCGACGTAGATCGCGTCGTACGCGGGCAGGCTGATGTCCTCGGCGAGGAGCACGGCCCGGTGGACGAGCTCCGTGTAGTCGAGGACGCCCTGGAGGTCGAGGACGTCGAGGTACTCGGCGAGGAAGCCGGCCGCGGCCTTCCAGTCGGGCCGGCCGACCTGCTCGGCGAAGTGGGCGAGGGCGTCCGGTCCGAGGCCGAGTTCGCGGGAGCGCGCGAGGACGGCCCGTACCTCGTCGGCGAAGCCGCGGGTGGTGAGGCAGGCACGGAGTTCGTCGGGCCAGCGGATGCTTCCGAGCCCGGCCTTCTCCAGGTCGATGTGGCCGGCGAGGAGTTCCCGTACGGCGAGGTCCTGCTCGGGTCCGGAGAGCAGTCGCAGGGGTTCGGCGAAGAGTTCGGCGTCCTGGTGGGCCCGGATCAGGGCGTAGCAGTACGAGTGGAAGGTGGTGGCCTGCGGCGGGCGGCGGCCGCCGAGCCGGGCGGCCATGCGGTCGCGGAGTTCGACGGCGGCCTTGCGGCTGAAGGTGAGGACGAGGAGCCGTTCGGGGTCGGCGCCCTTCTCCATCCGGGCGGCGACGGCCTCGACCAGGGTCGTCGTCTTGCCCGTGCCGGGTCCGGCGAGGACGAGAAGAGGTCCGCCGTCGTGGTCAACCACTTCGCGCTGGGTTGCGTCCAGCTGAGGGGAATCCATCGGGGCCGGCGTGGTACGCACCAGTCGGTACGCGCCCGGGTTCCGCGGCCGTCCCGAACCCGGGTACGGCTGTCCCTGGTACGGCGGCGTACGCCGGGTGGTCGAGGAGGTACTCACGTGGGTCGCCGGTCCTGGTGGGAGTGGTGGTGCGGGTGAGGCGGCCGTCCGCCGCGGCCGGCCGGCGGGCTCGTCGGCCCGCCGTCGCCTCGGGGGACGCGAACGTCGACGTTACGCGAAACGGCCCGCCGCCGAGCCGTACTCCGCGCCCCGTTCCGTACCGCGTACGCACCCTCCGGCGCCGCTCACGCCCGGCCCCGCACGGTCGTCCCCGGTCGACGGGCTCAGGTGTGAGTTCCGTCCCAGCGCGCCCGACGCATGTCGATCTTCGGCAGGTGTCCCCCGGCCGCCGGGCCCCGCTCGCGCAGCGGCGTGCCCTCCTCCCGGTAGTGGTCGAGGGCCCTCAGCTCGTGCCCGGGGAGCAGCGTGCCGTCCGAGCGGACCACCCGCCACCAGGGGGCCGTCCCGCCGTACAGGGCCATGACCCGGCCGACCTGGCGGGGCCCGCCCTCGGCCAGCCATTCGGCGACGTCGCCGTAGGTCATCACCCGGCCGGGCGGGATCCCGTCGGCGACGTCGAGCACCCGTTCCGCGTACTCGGGCAGTTCTCCGGGCTCCCCCACGGGTACCTCCATGCTCATCCGTCCCATCCTGCCTCACCCCACCGACATGGCCCTGATGCCTCCGCGCGGCGGCTCTTCGTGCCACCATCGTGCGGGCGGTGACTGGTGATACGAGATCAAGAGCGACAAGTACAAGAACAAGAGCAAGAACAACAGCGAGCACCACAGCCGGAACAACAGCGAGAACGAGAACGACACGACGCGCATGCAGAGACGGACATGGTGATGGCCCCGGACACCCAGCCCCCCGAGGAGGGCCAGGCCGACGTGCCCGAGCGGGTCTCCGGTGACGAGCCGCTGCTCGCCGCGCGGGTCCACCGGCCCTCGGACCTCATGCGGCTGCTCGCCGGTCTGCTCGCCATCGGGCTCGTCATCGCCATCGCCGCGTTCGCCCACGCGACGACCTCGGGCCTCGAAGAGGACATCAACAAGGGCGCCGTCGGCGCACCCGACGTCTTCGTCAAGATCGCCGGTCTCGTCTCCTCCATCGCCGTCCTGCTCGTCCCCGTAGCCTTCGCCATCGAACGCCTGATCAAACGTGACGGGCTGCGCATCGCGGACGGCGTCCTCGC
Source organism: Streptomyces sp. NPDC029956 (assembly GCF_055574655.1). NCBI lineage: Bacteria > Bacillati > Actinomycetota > Actinomycetes > Kitasatosporales > Streptomycetaceae > Streptomyces > Streptomyces sp. NPDC029956. The sequence continues at coordinate 100,960 of NZ_JBVHZJ010000020.1, forward strand.
CGCCGTGCTCGCGCACGGCCTCACCCTCGCCACCGACCTCTGGGTCGCCCAGGCCGCGCCGGGCACCATCCAGGACGCGCTGACCCAGCCGGCGTCCGGCGGCGGGCTCACCGACCCCGTGCACAACTACCTCGCCCCGGTGATCGCGTACATGACCGCCGTCGGCATGGCCCGCAGGCCGCGCTGGCGGGTGTCGCTCTGGGTGGTGCTGCTGCTCGACGCGTTCACCATGCTGGTGGCCGGCTACACCACCGCGCTCTCGATCATCCTGACCGTCCTGATCGGCTGGACGGTGGCGTACGGCACGCTCTACGCGGTCGGCTCCCCCAACGTCCGTCCCACCGGACAGACCCTCCTCGCCGGACTGCGCCGGGTCGGCTTCAGGCCGGTCACGGCGCTGCGCGCCGAGGGCGTGCCCGACTCGTCGGACAGCGGCGACCGGGGACGCCGGTACATCGTGACCCTGGAGAACGGGCCGCCGCTCGACGTCACCGTCGTCGACCGCGAACAGCAGGCGCACGGCTTCTTCTACCGCGCGTGGCGGCGGATCACCCTGCGGACGATCACCACCCGCAGGTCGATCGTCTCGCTGCGGCAGGCCCTGGAGCAGGAGGCGCTCCTCGCCTACGCGGCGATCGCCGCCGGGGCGAACGCACCGAAGCTGATCGCCACCTCCGAGCTCGGCCCCGACGCCGTCATGCTCGTCTACGAGCACATCGGCGGCCGCAGCCTCGACTCGCTCGACGACGACGACATCACCGACGAGCTGGTCCGCAGCGCCTGGCGGCAGGTACGGGCGCTCCAGTCGCGCCGGATCGCGCACCGCCGGCTCACCGGCGACGCGATTCTGGTGGATCGTTCCGGCAGAGTGATCCTCACCGATCTGCGCGGCGGCGAGATCGCCGCCGGCGACCTGATCCTGCGCATGGACATCGCCCAGCTGCTCACCACCCTCGGTCTGCGGGTCGGTGCCGAGCGCACGGTCGCCGCGGCCGTCGAGGTGCTCGGCCCGGACGCCGTCGCCGACTGTCTGCCGCTGCTCCAGCCGATCGCGCTGAGCCGCTCCACGCGCGCGACGCTGCGAAGACTCGCCCGGGAGCGGTCGGCACGCGAGCGGGAGGCCGTGCTCGCCGCCTCGGAGGCGGCCAAGCACGAGCGGGAGCTGGCCAAGGCCCAGGCCGCGGAGGCCGCCGCGGACCCGACGGCCGCGCGGGCGGAGACCAAGGCCGAGAAGAAGGCGGACAAGAAGGCCGAGAAGAGGGCTCTGGACACGGCGCTCGACGAGGCCCGCGAGGAGGACCTGCTCGCCCAGATCCGGCGGCAGGTGCTGCTCATCCGCCCGCAGGCGCCGGCGGAGCCGGTCCGGCTGGAGCGGATCAAGCCGCGGACCCTGGTCAGCATGATCGCGGGCGCGGTCGCCGCGTACTTCCTGCTGTCGCAGATCTCCCGGACCCCACTGTCGACGATCAGCGAGGCGGACTGGCGGTGGGTGGCGGCCGCGGTGCTGTTCTCCGCGGTCAGCTACGTGGCGGCGGCGATGAGCCTGCTCGGCTTCGTACCGGAGCGGGTCGGGTTCTGGCGCACGGTGGTGGCGCAGGTCGCCGGCTCGTTCGTGAAGATCGTCGCCCCGGCGGCGGTCGGCGGCGTCGCCCTCAACACCCGCTTCCTCCAGCGCTCCGGGGTACGGCCCGGACTCGCCGTGGCGAGCGTCGGCGCCTCCCAGCTCTTCGGGCTCGGGGCGCACATCCTGCTCCTGCTCTCCTTCGGCTATCTGACGGGGACCGAGCGGTCGCAGTCCTTCACGCCGTCGAGGACGGTCATCGCCGGTCTCCTCACGGTCGCGGTGCTCGTGCTCGTCGTGACGGCGATCCCGTTCATGCGGAAGTTCGTGTCGACGCGGCTGCGCTCGCTCTTCGCCGGTGTGGTGCCGCGCATGCTGGACGTGCTCCAGCGGCCGATGAAGCTGATCACCGGCATCGGCGGCATGCTGCTGCTCACCCTCACCTTCGTGCTCTGCCTCGACGCCTCGATCCGGGCCTTCAACCACACCAGCGTGTCGATCAGCTACGCGAGCGTGGCGGTCGTCTTCCTCGCGGGCAACGCGCTCGGCTCGGCCGCGCCGACCCCGGGCGGCGTGGGAGCGGTCGAGACCGCGCTCACCTTCGGTCTGGTGGCCGTCGGCCTCCCCATCGAGGTCGCGACCCCGGCCGTGCTGCTCTACCGCCTGCTGACCCTGTGGATCCCGGTCCTCCCGGGCTGGCTCTGCTTCAACTGGCTGACGAAACGCGAGGCGCTCTAGGCCTGTCCGGAAGGTGGCGCCGTACGCCCACGGGCAGGCGGGATCCTCCGGACGCGGCCCGGCGGCGGAGCCGGTCCGCGCGCCACCCGCATGGACCCCCGTCCCGCGCGGCGCCGGGGGCGGCGGCCCACCATGGGCCTATGCCGATCTCCGCCGCGCAGCGCGCCGCTCTGCTCACCGCCACCACCGTGCTGCTCGCCGCCGGGTGCTCGGACGGGGGCGACGAGGCGGACGGGACGAAGCCGAGCGGCACGGCCGGGATCTCCGCGCTGGCGGCGCAGAAGCTGTCCTGGGCCCCGTGCCCGGCGCCGTCCGCCGCCGAGGGCGGCGGGCCCGCGCCCTCGCCGCTGCCCGGGGGCGCCGCCTGGGAGTGCTCCTTCCTCCAGACGCCGCTCGACTGGTCGGTGCCGGAGGGCGAGACCATCGAACTCGCGCTGATCCGGGCCCGCGCCCGCGACCAGGACCGGCGGATCGGTTCGCTCGTCTTCAACTTCGGCGGGCCCGGCGGCTCCGGAGTCACGGCGCTGCCCGGATTCGCCAACGAGTACGAGGACCTGCGCGGCCGCTACGACCTGGTCTCCTTCGACCCGCGCGGGGTGGGCCGCAGCGACCCGGTGGAATGTCTCACCGACAAGGAGCTCGACGACTACTACGCCCTCGACTTCACGCCCGACGACGAGGCCGAGGAGCGGACGCTCTCGGACGCGCAGAAGAGGTACGCGGCCGGCTGCGACAAGGACGCGGGACCGGCCCTGCCGCACGTCGGCACCGAGAACGCCGCCCGGGACATGGACCTGATGCGCCAGGTCCTCGGCGACGACAAGCTCCACTACTTCGGCATCTCGTACGGCACCGAACTCGGCGGTGTCTACGCCCATCTCTTCCCGAAGAACGTCGGCCGGGCCGTCTTCGACGCCGTCGTCGACCCGGAAGCCGGCGTCGAGGACGGAGCGCTCGGCCAGGCGAAGGGCTTCCAGCTCGCCCTGGACAACTTCGCCCAGGACTGTGTGGACCGCGGCGACGCGTGCACCCTTCCCGGCTCGACCGTCGCCGAGATCGAGACCTTCGTGGTCGATCTCCTCGCCTCCCTCGACAAGGAGCCGATCCCGGGCATCGGCGACCGCAAGCTCACCCAGACACAGGCCACCAACGGCATCGCGCAGGCCCTCTACTCCAAGGAGTTCTGGACCTATCTGGAGCAGGGGCTCTCCGACGCCGAGGGCGGCGACGGGGCGCTCCTCCTGACCCTCTCGGACTCGATGAACGGGCGCGGCCAGAACGGCTCCTACAGCAACATCCAGGCCGCCAACGCCGCCATCAACTGCGTCGACTTCAAGGAGCGCTACACCCTCGGCCAGGCCAAGGAGCGGCTCCCCCAGTTCCGCGAGGCCTCCCCCGTCTTCGGGGACTTCATGGGCTGGGCGCTCTCCAGCTGCTCGCAGTGGCCGGTGCCCGGGACCTGGGAGCACCCGGACGTCTCCGCGCCGGGCGCGGCGCCGATCCTGGTCGTCGGCAACACCGGCGACCCGGCCACGCCCTACGAGGGCGCCCGCTCGATGGTGAAGGCGCTCGGCGACGGGGTCGGCGTGGAGCTGACGTACGAGGGCGAGGGTCACGGCGCCTACAACAGCGGCAGCGCGTGCGTGAAGAAGGCGGTCGACGCCTACCTCCTGGACGGCAAGGTCCCGGTCTCCGGCACCGTCTGCAAGTAGCCCCCGGCGGCTCCCCCAGGCCTGAAGTCACACGACAGGCCTAGGATGGGCCGCCCTGTCGGGCTCCTGGGGGGAACACATGTCCATACGTATGCGGGTGGCGGTCCTGGCCGTCACCGGCCTGCTGGTCGCGGGCTGCACGAGCGCCGGCGGCGGTGCGCCGACCACCTCCCCGGGCCGGCCGACGACCACGGCCGACGCCAAGCCGTCGGCCACCTCCGACCCTCCCTCCGCCACCGCCGCCGTTCCCCCGCTCCCCGCCTCCCTCACCGGCCAGCGCCCCGACTGGAAGGCCTGCCCGGCTCCCGGGCCCACCAGGGCGAAGCCCGGTGAGAACTGGCGCTGCGCCACCGTGAAGGTGCCGCTCGACCACGCGAGGCCCGAGGGCGCGACGATCCCGATCGCCCTGATCCGCAAGGAGGCGGGCCGCAAGTCCGACCGCATCGGCTCCCTGCTCTTCAACTTCGGCGGCCCCGGCGCCTCCGGCGTCGACATCCTGCCGCAGGTCGAGGAGGACTACGGAAAGCTCGCCGAGCGCTACGACCTGGTGGGCTTCGACCCGCGCGGCGTCGGCCGCAGCTCCGGCGTCGTCTGCCGGACCGACGCCGAACAGGCCGCCGCCGAGGCCACCGTCGACCTCACCCCGGACTCGGCCGACGAGGAGGCCGCGTACCTCAGGGACAACGCCGCCTTCGCCGCCGGCTGCGCCCGCCGCTCCGCCACGGTCCTCCCGCACACCACGACCACCGCCACCGCCCGCGACCTGGACCTGATCCGGCGCGTCCTCGGCGACGACAGGCTCCACTACTTCGGCATCTCGTACGGGACTCAGCTCGGCGGCACGTACGCGCACCTCTTCCCGAAGAGCGTGGGGCGCCTCGTCCTCGACGCGGTCGTCGACCCGACCGCCGACACCGTGGGGCACGCCCGCCACCAGACGATCGGCTTCCAGCGGGCCCTGGGCAACTACCTGAAGAGCACCGGCCAGGACGCCGAGGCCGGGACCGAGCGGATCGCGCGTCTGCTGCGGAAGCTCGACCGCGCACCGCTGACCGTCGGCGGGCGGAAGCTCACCGAGGGCCTGGCGCTCACGGGCATCGCGGTGACGCTGTACGGGCAGTCCAACTGGCCCCTTCTGACGGCGGCCCTCGCGGACGCCGAGAAGGGGCGGGGCGGCGCCCTGCTCGAACTCGCCGACTTCTACAACGACCGTGACGCGAACGGCCACTACGCCACCCAGGCGCACTCGCAGCGGGCGATCTCCTGTGCCGACTCCAGCGCCAGGCCGACCGCGGCGGAGGCGAAGGCGCTGATCCCCGAATTCCGGCGGCTCTCCCCCGTGTTCGGCGCGTTCCTCGCCTGGGACACGGCCGGCTGGTGCGCGGAGTGGCCGGTGAAGGGCGAACGGGCGACTCCGGAGGCGAGCGCTCCGGGCGCCGCTCCGGTCCTCGTCGTCGGTACGACGGGCGACCCGGCGACCCCGTACGAGGGCGCGGAGAAGATGGCGAAGGAACTCGGCACGGGCGTCGGCGTCCTCGTCACCAACGAGGGCGAGGGGCACGGCGCGTACGGCGCGTCGTCGTGCGCGACGGCGACGATCGACGCGTACCTCCTGGACGGCAAGGTCCCCGCGTACGGCAAGACCTGCTCCAGCGGGACGGCTCGCAGCGGGGCGTGACCCGTGACGGGGGCATGCGAAGGGGCCCGGATCTCGTGTCGAGATCCGGGCCCCTTCGTTCGACCGCCTAGTAGACCGGCTTCTCGGGCTCGATCTGGTGGACCCAGCCGATCACGCCGCCGCCGACGTGCACCGCGTCGGCGAAGCCCGCGGACTTGAGCACCGCGAGGACCTCCGCACTGCGGACACCCGTCTTGCAGTGCAGGACGATCCGCTTGTCCTGCGGGAGGTCCTGGAGGGCGGTGCCCATCAGGAACTCGTTCTTCGGGATCAGACGCGCGCCCGGGATCGAGACGATCTCGTACTCGTTCGGCTCGCGGACGTCGATGATGTCGATGTTCTCGCCCTCGTCGATCCACTCCTTGAGCTGCTTCGGAGTGATCGTGGAGCCGAGCGCCGCCTCCTGGGCCTCCTCGGACACGACGCCGCAGAAGGCCTCGTAGTCGATGAGCTCGGTGACGGTGGGGTTCTCGCCGCAGACCGCGCAGTTGGGGTCCTTGCGTACCTTCACCTGGCGGTACTGCATCTCCAGGGCGTCGTAGATCATCAGTCGGCCGACCAGCGGGTCGCCCACGCCGGCCAGGAGCTTGATGGCCTCGGTGACCTGGATGGAGCCGATGGACGCGCACAGCACGCCCAGGACGCCGCCCTCGGCGCAGGACGGGACCATGCCCGGCGGCGGGGGCTCCGGGTAGAGGCAGCGGTAGCAGGGGCCGTGCTCGGACCAGAAGACGGACGCCTGGCCGTCGAAGCGGTAGATCGAACCCCAGACGTACGGCTTGTTCAGCAGCACCGCCGCGTCGTTGACGAGGTAGCGCGTGGCGAAGTTGTCCGTGCCGTCGACGATCAGGTCGTACTGGCTGAAGATGTCCATCACGTTCTCGGCCTCGAGCCGCTCTTCGTGGAGGATCACGTTCACGTACGGGTTGATGCCGAGCACGCTGTCGCGCGCCGACGCGGCCTTGGAGCGGCCGATGTCGGCCTGGCTGTGGATGATCTGGCGCTGGAGGTTCGACTCGTCGACCTCGTCGAACTCCACGATGCCGAGCGTGCCCACGCCGGCGGCGGCCAGGTACATCAGCGCCGGCGAGCCGAGGCCACCGGCGCCGACACACAGCACCTTGGCGTTCTTCAGCCGCTTCTGCCCGTCCATCCCGACGTCCGGGATGATCAGGTGGCGGGAGTACCTGCGGACCTCGTCTACGGTGAGCTCGGCAGCCGGCTCGACCAGGGGTGGCAGCGACACGGGGACTCCGGTTGTCGGTATGTCAGTACGGTTGTTCTCCCCGTAACACTGCCACGCCTCTTCTCATTCCGAGACACCCGGTCCGATCCGCGAGACGATTTCGTCCCAGTAGCCGGGCAGCGAGTGAAATGGCGCGCTTTGTCCCGCACCCCCCGCACGGTCGGTGAAGAAGATCGTCCCGGCCCCCTGCCAGCGGGCGATCCGCAGGGCCTCGTCCAGGTGGGTGCGCGGAACTCCGTGCACGAGATGGACGAACTTCGCCTCCGTGTACTCGGCCGTCCACTCGGCCACCTGCGACCAGCGGTAGTCCGCCCAGGCGCCCGAGAAGGTCACCAGCTGGTCGGCGGTCTCGGCGTATCCCGGGTGGGGATGGGTGCCGTGCCCGAGGACGAGGTGGGCCTCGCCGCCGAGGACCGCCTCCAGCGTCGCGGTGACCCGCCGCACCCCGGCCAGGTCCGCCCGGTCCGCGGGGCAGCGGTCCAGGTAGTAGCCGTCGACCTTGTACCAGTCGACGAAGCGGTGGGCGTCCGAGACCAGTTCCCCGAACGGCCGGGAGCCGTACGCGGCGTCCAGGTGCCCGAGGACCCTGACCCCGGCGTTGCGGAGCCTCCCCGCCGCCTCCAGACAGTGCGGGTCCGGACGGCTGCCCGGGCCCTCCGCCACATTGAGCACCGCCCAGTGCAGCGGGGTCCCGGGGCGGGTCAGCTCGCCCCACTCGACGGGGGCGAGCAGCGGGTGGGCGTAGCCGGGCACGCCCACCCCCAGGGCTTCCTTCACCGCCCCCGTGGTCGCCGTCAGATGCGACACGCCGCCTCCATCCAGATGTCGGCGAGCGACTCCTCCAGGTTGATCCGGGGCCGCCAGCCGAGCCGGTCGCGGGCGGTCCGGACGTCGGCCTGCTGCCAGGGGCCGCAGCCGTCGGGGTACGGGTAGGGGGCGGCGGCCAGCTGGTCGGCGATGGTCCCCTCGGTGCGGGGGGCACCGATCATCGGGCGCTGCGGCATGCCGTGCGGGGCGTCCAGCTCGTGCAGGTTGCCGGAGTAGCCGGCGACCCTGGCGAGGACGGCGGCGGCGTCCCGGAGCCGGACCGCGCGGCCGGTGCCGATGTTGACGACGCCCTGGGCGGCGGAGAGCGAGGCCGCGTGCACGGCCCGCGCCACGTCCCGTACGTCGACGAAGTCACGCTGCACGCCGAGGCCGCTGAGCTTGAGCTCGCCGTCGCCGGCCTGCATGGCCCGGCGCATCGCCTCGGCGAGCCGTCCGAGCGGCGAGCCGGCGGGGGTGCCGGGGCCGACGGGCGAGAAGACGCGGAGGACCACGGCGTCGAGGCCCGAGCCCAGGACGAGTTCGGTCGCCGCCAGCTTCGACACCCCGTACGGGCCGCCGGGGCGGGGTACGGCGTCCTCGGCGGTGGAGGAGCCGGGCTGGCTGGGCCCGTACTCCGAGGCGCAGCCGACCTGGACGAGCCGGGCGCCGCAGCCGCTGCGGCGCAGGGCCTCGCAGACGGTGGCGACGGCGACGGTGTTGTGCCGGGTCAGGTCGCGGGCGCCGCCGCGGGTGGCGCCCGCGCAGTTGACGACGACCCCGGGGTGGACGGCGTCGAGGAAGCGGGTCAGCGCGCCCGGGCTGCCGGAGGCGAGGTCGAAGCGCACGTCGGCGTCGTCGCCCCGACCGAGCGCGGTGAGGTGGACCGCCGGGTCGGCGAGGAGCCGGTCGGCGACGAAGCGGCCGATGAAGCCGTTGGCTCCGAGCAGTAGCACCCTCATCGTGCGGCCCCTTCGTGCCGACCGGCCGTTCCTTGGGGTTGCGGGGTCATGGTCTTCGGTCTCCTTGCGAGGTGATCAGAGAGGTGACGGGGCACGCCCGCGGCGTCGGCTCCGCGGGTGCGAGAAGGTTTCCTGCCGGGAGGCTCGGCGGGGTGGGGGGTGCTGTGGTCGCCCGGCCTCCGCCGGGGGGTGCGGCGGGTCCTCACGGGGTGGCGTGGGCCGAGGCCCGGGCAAGGGAGCCGGTCGCGTGGGCCAGCAGGCCGAGCGCGGCGGCACCGCAGACGAGGGTGGGTACGGCCCCGGGGCCCCAGGTGCCGACGACGGCCCGCACGGGGGCGGCGAGCGCGTCGAAGCCGGGGACGGGGACGCGGGCGGCGAGGACGCTCGTGAGGGCGAGGGCCTCGGCGGCGCTGGCGGCGGCGAGGGCGGCCGCGGCCGTCTCGGGGTGGCCGTGGACGGTGAGGAGCCGGGCGAGCAACAGGAGCGCGCCGAGGGCCAGGGCCCCGGAGCTGAACCCGGTGACCCCGAGCAGCAGGGTGAGGGCGAGGAGCTGGAGGGTCACGGTGCCGAGGAGCAGTGGGCGGGTGCCGGCTGCGAAGTCGGCGAGGCCCCGGCTGTCGGCGATCCGGCGGCGTGCCCGGTGGGCGAAGAGCCGGGCGCACCAGGCGGCGGGGGCGACGGCGACGGCGAGCGCCAGGACCGGTCCGGGGGTCAGGTCCCAGGGGCCGTCCGGGCCGCCGCTGAGGACCTGGGTGAGGAGTCCGTCGCCGCAGACCGCGTACGCCACGAGCCAGACGGTCCAGAGCCGGGCGGCGGGTACGGTGCCGCCGTCGGGGGCGCGGAAGGGGCCGCGCCGCACGGCGAGGAGGAGGGCGGCGGTGAGCAGCAGGGCACCGGTCGCGCCGACGGCGAGACGCACGGGCCCGTGGGTGACGGCGAGCCCGATGCCGGTGAGCGCGGCGGCGGCGCCGGGGGTGAGGACGGCGAGCACCCAGGCCTCGGTGTCACCGCGCGGGGGTGCCGGGGGCGCGGGGGTCCCGCTGCCGCGGGGCACGCGGGCGTAGAGCTCCTCGGCCAGCGAGAACACGTCCCGGTGCCGGAAGCGGGCGGCGGTCCGGTCGGTGAACCCCTGGGCCTCGAGACCGGCGGCGATCTCCAGCGGGTCGACGGCTCGGGCGCAGAGTTCCCGGTGCCGGTGCATGAGGACTCTGACGGGGTCTGCGGTGCCGCGCCGGGGGCGGGCGGCGGGGACTCCGGCGGGGGTGGCGGCCCCCGCCGGTGCGGGCGTGACCGGGACCCGGCCGGGCAGGTCGCCCGCCGGGGCGGGGGCGGCGGCGGGGCTGGTCGTCTCGGCGGCACCGGACGGCTCGCCCGAGCCGGCCGGGCCGGTGCTGCGGGACGTGCCGACCGGGCCTGACGGTTCGGACGGGCCGGTGCTGCCGGACGGGCCGGACGGATCTGACGGGTCGTTCGCGTCGGACGGGTCCGAGACTCCCGCCGGGTCCGAAGCGCCCGCCGGGTCCGAGGCCCCCGCCGGGTCGGGGTGTGTGGCCGGGGCTATTCCGGACGGCAGGGCGTCGACGGGGCCCTCGGGTGTGCGCGGGTCGAGGCCGCCGGTACGGGGGGTCAGCGCGGGGGCGCCGAGGAGGGCCTCGGAGCGGGCGTCCCAGGCTCCGGGGCTCGTCGGGGCGGCGGAGCCGCGCATGGGGGTGTCTCCTTCAGGCATCGGGGGCTCCTGTCCCGGCGGCCACGGCCTTGTGCGCCCAACTGCCCGGCACGTGTGCCTCGGCGGGGTGGGCGAAGGGCACGCCGTCCCCGGGGCGGTGGCGCACCGGCGCGTGGGAGAGGAGTTCCAGGTAGATGCCGCGGAACGCGGCGAGGTTCTGTTCGACGGTGAAGAGTTCGAGCGCGCGGGCACGGGCGGCGGCGCCCAGGCGGTGGCGGCGCTCGGGCTCGCGGAGGAGCGCGAGGCAGGCGTCGGCGAGCGCCCGGGGGTTGCGCGGGGGGACGACGAGCCCGGTGCCGCCGATGATCTCGACGACCGCGCCGACGTCGGTCGAGACGGTGGCCCGTGCACAGAACATCGCCTCGACGAGGCTCGCCGGGAAGCCCTCGACGACGCTGGAGAGGACGACGACCGCGCCGGAGGCGTAGGTGTCCTCCAGGGTGGGCGCCTCGGGGCCGCCGAGCTCCTCGAAGGTGACCGGGTTCTCGCCGACGGCGTGCGCGCCGGTGGCCTCGTCGGGGAAGAGCTGGGCGGCGAGCCCCTTGATGTGGGTGAGGTACGCGCCGGTGCCGGGGTCCCGAACGGGTACGGCGACGATCCTCAGCCGGGCGTCGGGCTGCCGGGCGCGGATCTCGGCGAAGGCGTGCAGCAGGGCGATGAGGTCCTTGGCGGGTTCGACCCGGCCGACCCAGACGAGGGTGGTGGGGTCGCCGCTCTCCTCGTCCTCGCCGACCTCGGCGAAGCGATCGGCGGCCATGCCGGGGTGGACGGTGCGGATCCGGGCGCGGTCGGCGCCGCACTTCTCCTGCCAGCGGCGGGCGTGGGCGTTGCCGGGGGTGAGGAGGGCGGCCTGCCCGTAGACCTCGGCGGCGATCCGGCCGTGGAGGGCGGCGAGCAGGGTGCGCAGGGGTGCGGAGCGGTCGGCGCCGGCGGCCGAGAGGTAGTGGGAGCGGAGCTGTACGCCGTACTCGGTGACGAGCAGCGGGGTCCCGAAGAAGCGTTTGGCCAGCAGGCCGGGGAGGGCGGTGGTGCCGCCGGCCGCGGCGTGGCAGAGGTCGGCGGCGCCGAGCGCGTCCTCCGCGTACCAGTCGAGGGAGAGGGGGCGCAGGGTGCGCTCGAGGTGCTCGACGAAGGCGAGGTGGTCGGGGAGTCCCGCGGCAGCCGCGCCCCGGCGTGCGCCGGGCGCACGGCAGGCGGATTCGAGGGTGCGGACGGCGTCGTCGGAGCGGAGCGCACCGGGGAGCCCGCCGCGCTCGCGGGCGAGTTCGGCGAGTGCGTAGAGCCCTTCGGAGAAGGCGCTCCCGGGTTCGGCCCCTGCCTCGTCCTCCGCGCTCCCGGAGGGGTGCTCCGCGCACACGCCGACCGCGAGGCGGTGGAAGGCCTCGACGAAGCGGCGCCGCTCGCGCCGGCCGTAGGCGCGGCGAGCGGCGCGGCGGTCGCCGAAGGCGGTCCGCTCGAGGAGGGTCCGGGGGGTCCGGGTCGCCGGACCGGTGTCGGAGCCGCCCGGGTCTGCGGTGCGTGCGACGCGGGCGTTCGGGGGGAGCGGGCGCGGGGGGCCGGCCCCGCCGAGGGCGTACAGGTCGAACTGGTGCTGCCCGAGTCCCCGTACGAGCCGCTCGCACCAGAGTCCGGACTCACCGGTGGCGTACGGGTAGCCACCCTCCGTCAGCAGTCCGATCCGCATGAGTGCACCCCCGATCTCCCTTGACGACGGCCACCGTTGGTCCGGCGACTCGCAGCGGGAAGAACGTAAGCGGAGATACCGGTGGCGCGGCGGACGGTTGTCCGTCGCACCACCGGAAGGGGTGAATGCACGTAACTTTCCCACCCCGGTAGCGTTCCGTCGCGGTACGCCCCGGAGTGGTCACGGAGCGTCAGGCGACGGCCAGCTCCTGGCGTTCCTCGCGGCGCAGGTCCCGGCGTTCCGTCGCGCGGACCGGGTCGAGCGAGGGGACGGCGGCGAGCAGCTGCCGGGTGTACGGGTCCCGGGGCGCGCCGTACACCTCGGCGACCGTGCCCTGCTCGACGATCCGGCCCGCGCGCATGACGGCGACCCGGTCGCTGACCTGCCGGACGACGGCGAGGTCGTGGGCGATGAAGACGAGCCCGAGGCCGAGTTCGGCCTGGAGTTCGGCGAGCAGTGCGGTCACCTGGGCCTGGGTGGTGACGTCGAGGGCGGAGACGGGTTCGTCGCAGACGACGATCCGGGGTTCGGCGGCGAGCGCGCGGGCGATGCCGACCCGCTGGCGCTGGCCGCCGCTGAACTCGTGCGGGTAGGCCTCGTACCGGTCGGGGTCGAGCCCGACCCGGTCGAGCAGCTCCCGCACCCTGCCCCGTATCCGGGTCTCGTCCCGCTCCCCCGCCACCCGCAGCGGGTCGGCGATGGACTCGCCGACGGAGCGGCGCGGGTTGAGCGAGGCGACCGGGTCCTGGAAGACCATCTGGAGTTCACGGCGGTACGGGCGCAGCTCCCGCTCCGACAGGGTGCCGATCTCCGTTCCCCCGTAGAGGAGTCGGCCGTCGGTCGGGTCGAGGAGCCGCACCAGCATGCGGCCGAGGGTGGTCTTGCCGCTGCCGGACTCCCCGACGACACCGAGGGTTTCGCCCGCGTGGAGGGTGAGAGAGGCGCCTTCGACGGCGGTCACCGCCTTCGGACCCCGCCCGAACACCTTCCGCAGATCGCGGACTTCGAGGAGCGGTGCCCCCTGCTCCAGGGGCTCGCGCACCGGTCCGTCGAGCCGGGGCACGGCGGCCAGCAGCCGTCTCGTGTACGGCTCCGCCGGCCCGCCCAGCACTCCGGCCACGGGACCGCGTTCGACCTCCCGGCCGTCCTGCATGACGAGCACCTCGTCGACGCTCTCGGCGGCGACGCCCACGTCGTGGGTGACGAGCAGCAGCGCCGTGCCCGTCTCCCGCCGCAGCTCGTGCAGCAGGTCGAGGATCTGGGCCTGCACGGTGACGTCGAGGGCGGTGGTGGGTTCGTCGGCGACGATGAGCCGGGGTTCACAGGCGAGGGCCATCGCGAGCAGGGCGCGCTGCCGCATGCCGCCGCTGAACTCGTGCGGGCGGGAGCGGGAGCGGCGGGCCGCATCGGGGATGCCGACCCGGTCGAGGACCTCGACGGCGCGGGCGCGGGCGGCCCGCCGTGAGCCGCCGGCGTGGACGCGGTACACCTCGGCGATCTGGTCGCCCACGGCGTAGTAGGGGTCGAGGGCGGACAGCGGGTCCTGGAAGACCATGGCGGCGACTCCGCCGCGCAGTCGCCGCAGCTCGCCGGGCCCCGCCGTACCGACGTCGACGCCGCCGACCCGTACGGTCCCGCCGACCCGCGCCCCCGTCCCCCGGTGGAGTCCGAGGAGGGCGCCGGCGACGGTGGACTTGCCGCTGCCGGACTCGCCGACGAGGGCGAGGGCGCGGCCCTCGTCGAGGGTGAAGGAGAGGCCGTCGACGGCCCGCACGGCCTCCGCGGAGCGGGCGAACTCGACGGTGAGGTGCTGCACTTCGACAAGCGGCGGGGTCACGTCAGGACCACCCTTCGGTCGGCGGCCGCGTACAGCAGATCCGCGAGGACGTTGGCGAGGACGACGAACGTGCCCGTCACCATGACCACGCCCACCACCACCGGCAGGTCGATCGCCTTCACCCCGTCGATGAGCGTCTTGCCGAGCCCGGGGATGCCGAAGAGGGACTCGGTGAGCACCGCCCCGCCGAACGTCGAGCCGAGGTCGACGGCGCTGACCGCGACGACCGGCGGGACGGCCCCGCGCAGCGCGTGGCGGGTGACGACGGACCGCTCCCCCACCCCGTAGGCGCGGAAGGTGCGGATGTGGTCCTCGGCGAGCGTCTCCAGGGTGGAACTCCGGGTGAGCCGCGCGTACTTGGCGGATTCGAAGAAGCCGAGGGTGAGCCAGGGAAGCAGCATGTTCCAGGCCCACTGCTCGGGGTCCTCGCCGAGCGGTACGTAACTGGGGAAGGGCAGCCACTGGAGATAGGCGCAGACGGCCATGAGGAGCAGCAGCCCGAGGATGAAGACGGGGGTGCCGGTCCCGGCGAGGGTGAGCAGGGTCAGGATCCGCTCGGTGGGGCCGCCGCGGCGCAGCGCGGAGAGCAGTCCGGTGCCGACGCCGATCACCAGCCAGACGACCATGGCCCCGAGGGTGAGGGAGGCGGTGGCGGGGAGCCGTTCCAGGACGAGCCGGGTGACCTGCTGGTCGCTCTGGTACGAGAGTCCGAGGCAGGGCGCGTCGCAGTGCACGAGGGAGGTGCCGGTGGAGTAGTCACGGCCGGCGAAGACGCCCTGGAGGAAGTGCAGGTACTGGACGGCCATGCTGTCGTTCAGGCCGAGTTGCTCGCGGACCTGGGCGATCTGCTGCGGGTTGCAGCGCTCTCCGCAGGCGAGCCGTGCGGGGTCGCCGGGTGCCAGGTAGAAGAGCGTGTACACGAGGACCGAGAGGGCCAGCAGGACGAGCACGGCACCCGCGAGCCGCTTGAGGACGAAGCGGGTCATCAGGAGGCCTCCTTGCGGGTGCCGACGCGCAGGCGGCTCGCCTCGCGCGGGTCGAGGGCCGTGCGGACCGCGTCGCCGAGGACGGTGAAGGCGAGCACGGTGACGAAGAGCAGTCCGGCGGGCAGCAGGACGTAGGCGGGGTCGGCGCGGAACCAGGTCTGCGCGGTCGACAGCATCTGTCCCCAGGACGGGGTGGGCGGGGTGACGCCCACCCCGAGGAAGGAGAGGGACGCCTCGACGACGATGTTGGTGGGGACGAGGATCGCCGCGTACGTGATGACGGGGGCGGCGAGGGAGGGCAGCAGCTCGCGGCGGGCGGTCCGCCAGGGTCCGGAGCCGGCGAGCCGTGAGGCGGCGACGAAGTCGAGGCTCTTCAGGGTGAGGGTCTGGGCGCGCACGATCCTGGAGGTCCCGGCCCAGCCGAGGAAGCCGATGACGAGGATCAGCAGCAGGGGACGGGGGAAGCCGCGCGGGACGACGGCGGTGAGGGCGATGGCGAGGACCAGCATCGGGAGGGCGACGAGGACGTCGGTGACCCGGCCGAGGACGCCGTCGACCCAGCGGTTGCCGAGTCCGGCGGCGAGGCCGACGAGGACGCCGATGAGGATCTGGACGGCGGTGGCGCCGACGGCGACGAGCAGTGAGATCCGGGCGCCGTGGAGGAGACGGACGAACAGGTCGCGGCCGGTACCGGGTTCGACCCCGAGCCAGTGGTCGGCGCTCGCCCCGCCGAAGGCGCCGTACGGGACGCCGCCACGGGCCGAGTCGACGAGGTCGTCGTGGTAGGTGTTCGCGTCCTGGCCCGCCAGGGCGGCGAGCAGCGGCGCGGCGACGGCGAGGAGGACGAGCAGGAGGAGGACGGCGGCGGAGACGAGGGCGGCGGGGCGGGTGCGGAGCCGTCGCCACACCTGCCGGGCGGCGCCCGTGGCGGGGAGGCCCGCCACGGGCGCCGTCGTGTCGGTCAGGGAGGTCACGGACGTCACTTGACCGCGACCTGCGAGACGTCGAGGACGCCGGTCCAATCGCTGATGACGACGTTCTTGACGTTCTTGCCGACGAGCCGCTTGTAGACGGGGTGGAAGAGCGGCACGTCGAGGGCCTGCTCGCCGATCTTCTTGTCCAGGGCGCCCCAGCGGGAGGCGGCGGCCTTGAGGTCGGTCAGCTTGTTGATCTCGTCGATCTCCTTGTTGACCGCGGGGTCGTTCAGCTGCGCGTGGTTGTAGTTGGAGCCGTTGGTGACGATCTGGCGCCCGTCGAAGATCGGCGCGAGGAACGGGCCGCCGGCCGGCCAGTCGGCGCCCCAGCGGGAGAGGAAGAAGCCGGGCGCGTCCTTGACGCTCCAGCGCTTCTCGTTGAAGGAGTTGGGCTCCTGACCGTCGAGCTCGACGGTGATGCCGGCCTTGCCGAGGGCCTCCTGGACGGCGGTGGCGATCTCGGGGCTGGTGGCGCGGTTCTGGGCGGTGGAGTGCAGCAGGGTGATCTTGAGGCCGTCGGGGAAGCCGGCCTCCTTCAGGAGCGCCTTGGCCTTCTCCGGGTCGCCCGTCTTCCCGGCCGGGAAGTGGTCGTACGGCGTGAAGCCGAAGGACTTCTGCTCGGGCAGGAAGGTGGTGGCGGGCTCGGCGAGCGCGGAGCCGCCGGCCGCGTTGACGACGCTGGTGCGGTTGATCGCGTACGAGATCGCCTGCCGCACCTTCGGGTTGTCGAAGGGCTTCACGTCGGGGTTGAAGGCGAGGTAGTTGGTGAAGCCGAAGTGGCCGGTGCCGACGCGGGCGGCGAGCGCCTCGTCGGAGCCCACCTGGGCGAGTTCGGCGGGGCCGAGGTTGGTGTCGGTGGTGATCGCGGAGGCGTCGGCGCCGGTGGAGGTGGCGAGGCGCTGGTTGATGACGGCCTCGTCGAGGCCGGACCGGACGTCGATGCGGTCCGGGTATGCCTTGCGCTCCTCGTCGGTCCTGGGGTCCCAGTGCTCGTTGCGCTCCAGGGTGAGGCGCTCGCCGTCGTTCTCGTTCCTGACGACCTTGTACGGGCCGGAGGAGACGGGGTGCTCCTCGTACTTGGCGCCGGTGTCGTGGGCCTTCGGAACGGGGGTGAACTGGGTCTGGGTGGCGACGAAGGGGAACTCGCCCTCGGGCTTCCGCAGCTTGAAGACGATGGTCCTCGCGTCGGGCGTGACGATGGACGCCAGACCCTTCTTGTCCTTGTAGGGGCCTTCGTACGTGTCGCCGCCGATCAGCCAGTCGCGCAGGTACGGGGCTCCGCCGGAGAGTTCGGCGGCGAAGGAGCGCTCGATGCCGTACTTGATGTCGGCGCTGGTGATGGGCGTGCCGTCCTCGAACTTCAGGCCCTCCTTCAGCGTGTACGTCCACTCCGTGGCGTCCTTGTTGGGGCGGCCGGTGTCGGTGGCGAGGTCGGGCACGACCTCGGTGCCGGCGGCGCCCGCCTCGCGGTTGCGGGTGGTGAGCGTACGGAAGACGAGGGAGGGGACGTTGCCGCCGCCGGAGGTGTAGAGACGGGCGGGGTCGAAGTCGGTCTGGGCCTCGGCGTTGAGGACGGTGAGCGTGCCGCCCTTCTGCGGGGCGCCCGCGGCCTTGCCGGAGGTGCCGCTCTTGGCGCCGGTGTCCTCGGGGCCCGCGCAGGCGGCGACGCCCAGGGTCAGGACGAGACTGACGGCGGTCGCTGCCACGCGGCGCGAAACGACGGACGATTGACGCATCGGAGAAAACCTCTCGGAGAACTGCGGTTACGGGAAAGGGAATTCCACGCAGGCAGCGGCGAGCGGCGGCATCCGAGGGGAATGGCCGGGCACAGGGAGATCAGAGAAGAAAGCCGCGCCTGCGGGGAGGAGAAACCCGGGCGCGGAAAGTCGCCGGTGATGCGGGAACGGCAATACCGACGGGGCGCTCGGGGGCTGGGGGTACCACCCGGGCCGCTGGGCCCAGGGGGAGTCAGCTACAGAGAACGTCGGCGACGGAATGTCCGGCCACGCCGATGAGCGCCAGCTCGAAGGCGGCGCGATCGGAGACGACGTGACGGTGCGACATGCCGAGAAATATGAACGAACGCGCGAACGATGTCAACGCGGTTCGACGATTCCCGAGACGCCCGTCTCAGGATGTGATCGGCGGAGGAACAGGCCGGATCTCAACTCCCGGGATGCACCCAGGGGTTGGGACGGCACTTGATTCCGTCGATGTTCAGGGACTTCGTCTGCTGCTGCATCACGGGCGCGAGCGCACCGGGAGTGCTGCACATCACATGCCCGTGGCCCAGCCGGTGTCCGACCTCGTGGTTGATGAGCATCTGGCGATACGCGAACATCGCCTTGGGGCCGAAGGTCTCCGAGCCCTGCGCCCAGCGATAGGCGTTGATCATCACGCGGTCCGTCTGGGCCGAGTCGCAGGAGACGTTGTCGACCGTGGTGTCGAGTCCGGACTTCGCGCACCAGACGCCGGTGGTGCCGGGGCTGGCGAGCGTGATGACGAACTGGGGCTCCCCGCTGGAGATGCGCTCGAAGGTCATCTCGCCGTTGCCGGCCCAACTGCGGCGGTCGTTGAGGGTCTTGAACACGGCCGTGGCGAAGAGGTTCTGGTCGAGGCCGAGCCCCTCCTCGACGTCGATCCGGTAGCGGACCAGGGTGCCCTTGCCGGGCGCCTTCTGGAGGCCGGGCACGGCCTTGAACGTGCCGGAGCCCTTGAGCTTCGGGTCGATCGGGTACTGACGGGCGATCAGCTGCTCGTACGTCGGCGGCTGGGCGGCAGGGGCGGGCGCGGCAGGGCTCGACGGGGTGACCCGCTCGTCGGAACGGGAGGCCGAGGTGTCGTCCGAGGCCCGCTCGTCCGGCTGTCCGGCGGCGTGGGCGACGCCCGGCGCCTCGTCCTTGTCGGCGACCTGTCCGGTGACGACGACGGCGAGGACGGTGGCCACGGCGGCGGCCGCGACCCCGGTGAGGGTACGGCCCAGGCCGCCCCTGCCGGTCGACTCGTCGGTATCGGGGACGCTCTCGCGGCGCGGGCCGGGGATGAACGGCGCCTGGGGGGCGGCCTGTTCGGTCTCCTCGGTGCGGGAAGCGCCGTGCCGCGGGGCGTACGGCCGGGGCGCGGAGCCCTCCTCGTGCTGCGGATGTCCACCCCGTACGGAGCCCCCGTAGACGGGGACGCCGTGCGCGGGTGTCCCGAGGGCCGCGTGCGCCCCGGTGTCGTAGGCCCCGCCGCCGTACCCGGACCCGCCGTACGCGGGAGTGCCGTGCGCGGGGGTCCCGTACATAGGAGTGCCCTGCGCCGGGGTGCCGTACACGGGAGTGCCGTGCGCGGGAGTGCCGTGCGCGGGAGTCCCGTACATCGGGGTCCCGTGCGCCGGAGTCCCCGACGGGTCCTGGCCTCCGCCGCCCGTGGTCCTGCGGCGGCGTCCCGTGCCCCCGCCCTGCGGCGGGCGGCCCGCCTGCGTGCCCGGCGATCCGGCCGCGGGCCGGCTCTGCGGGGCCGCCGCCTGCTGCCCGGTGTCGGCCACCGAGGGCGCGGAGCCCTTGCGACTATGTCGTCCCACGCCCCGGATCAGCTCCCGCCGTGATCGGCGATCAGGTCCCGGGCGGCCTGCGCGACCGTCTCGGGGTACTCCATCATCGCCACGTGCCCCGCCTCGGGAAGGGTCAGCAGACGCGAGCCGCGGAAGGCCGCGGCCGCCCGCCGGGCCATCCGGTACGAGACGAGTTGGTCGCGCCCACCGTAGACGAGGAGCGTCGGTGCGAGAACCCGTTCGGCCTGCCTCCACAGTCCGTGCTGCCCGCCGAGCGTGTACGCGTCGACGATGCCGCGCGAGGAGCGGGCCATGGCGTCCCAGAAGTAGGGGAGCTCCAGGCGCCGCTCCATCTCCTCCACGGCGTGCAGCAGTCCCTCGTCGGTGACCCGGCCGGGGTCCCCGTAACAGAGTGAGAGGACACCCCGGACGCGCTGCTCGGCCGTCCAGTCCTTGGTGAGCTTCGCGAAGGCCCCGGCGACGCCGGGCACCGCGAGCAGCACCGTGGGCCAGGCCGTGCGCTGGGCGCGCAGCTCGGGCAGCGCGGGGGAGACGAGGGTGAGGGTGCGGACCAGGTCGGGGCGCACCGCGGCGACGCGGGTGGCGACGGCGCCGCCCAGCGAGTTGCCGAAGAGGTGGACCGGTCCGCGGCCCGTGGAGTCGAGGAGCCGGATGACGGCGCGCGCGTGCCCGGTGACCGAGTAGTTGCCGTCGTCGGGCGGCGGCGAGTCGCCGAAGCCGGGCAGGTCGACCGCCTCGCCGTCGACGAGGTCCGCGAGCAGCGGCATCAGGGCGGACCAGTTCTGCGAGGAACCACCGAGGCCGTGCACGTACAGCGCGGGCGGCAGACCGGGCTCGACGCCCGGCCGGGCACGCACGGTGAGGGTGAGTCCGGGCAACGAGACGGAGCGGAGCTCCTCGCCGTCGGCGACCCGTACGGCGCGCGCGGGGCGCGACGCGGCGGGCGCGGCGGTCCGGGTTTCCGGCAGCTCGGTCGACGACATGGCCGCAATATTACGAGACGATCACGCGCGGAGACGTGTGGGTGCCGTCACAGGTGCGTGTGCGGCGAGCCGCGTGTGCTCCTACGCTCGGAGAGAGGGCCATCGGAGACGACCGCGACCCGCTCCTCCGGAAGGAACCTCATGACTGTCGATCCGACCGAGCCGGACACATTCACCGAGGAAGAGGACGTCGTGCTGGACCAGGAGATCCCGGAGGCCGACGCTGCCGAACAGCACACCGAACTGCGGCAACGCGACGACGAACCGCTCACCCACGTCGAGCGCGACTCGGCGAACGAGGCGGACTCGTCCGAACAGGCCCGGGTCGTCACCCAGGACGAGGACGACTACCGCTGAGCGGACGACTACCGCCGATTTGTTCGGTTTAATTTTGAATCGACTGTCGACCCGGACGTCCGGTCCGTGAAATTCTGCGTCCGCACCGCGCACAGCCGGGTTACCCAAAAGTACGATGGCGGCGCGCGCGACAGCGTGCATGGATCGATTTTTGGGAGGCCGCGTGAGCGCCATCGAGCAGACAGAGGCAGCACGCCCTCGGGGCACGCGCCTGCCGCGACGTGCCCGACGGAACCAGCTCCTCGGCGCCGCCCAGGAGGTCTTCGTCGCCCAGGGGTACCACTCGGCCGCGATGGACGACATCGCCGAGCGCGCGGGCGTCAGCAAGCCGGTTCTCTACCAGCACTTCCCCGGGAAGCTGGAGCTCTACCTGGCCCTGCTCGACCAGCACTGCGAGTCCCTCCTCCTGGCGGTGCGCACGGCCCTCGCCTCCACCACCGACAACAAGCTGCGCGTCGCGGCCACGATGGACGCCTACTTCGCGTACGTCGAGGACGAGGGCGGCGCCTTCCGCCTCGTCTTCGAGTCCGACCTGACCAACGAGCCCGCCGTACGCGAGCGCGTGGACCGGGTGAGCCTGCAGTGCGCCGAGGCGATCTCCGACGTCATCGCCGAGGACACCGGACTCTCCAAGGACGAGTCGATGCTGCTCGCCGTGGGGCTCGGCGGCGTCTCCCAGGTCGTCGCCCGCTACTGGCTGTCGAGCGGCTCCGCCATCCCGCGCGACAAGGCGGTCGGACTGCTGACCTCGCTCGCCTGGCGCGGCATCGCCGGCTTCCCGCTGCACGCGGTGGACGGCCAGCTCGGCGCCGAGGGTCACTGAGCGTTCCCGCGGGCCGGTTCATTCCCGCGGCCTGTTCGCTCCTGGCGTGCGGCGGCTGAGCCGTACGCGTCCCCTCACCGGGCTAATGTGTGCAGCGTACGGCGCGGTATTCGCGCAACGCTGACCGTTCGGAGGGACATAGCCGTGGAGGTCAAGATCGGCGTGCAGCACGCACCCCGGGAGATCGTTCTGGAGAGCGGGCAGTCCGCCGAGGAGGTGGAGCGCGCCGTGGCCGACGCGCTGGCCGGCAAGGCGCCGCTGCTCACCCTCTCGGACGAGAAGGGCCGCAAGGTCCTCATCCCGGCCGAGAAGATCGCGTACGTGGAGCTCGGCGAGCCCGCCGTGCGCCGCGTGGGGTTCGGCGCGCTCTGAGCCCAGGATCTACGGGAGGGGCCCGGTGGACCGTCATGGTCCGCCGGGCCCCTCGTCGTGCGGGCGCGCGTCGTGGCGCCATGCCCTCGTATGTCCGAATGGCCACGTCAGGGCGTACGGGAGGATTGCGTTCCGGAGCCCTGGGGTAGGAGGGTTCTCGACCGCACCACCCGCCCCGCACCCCTCGCGAGGTGATCCGCAGTGTTCCTGGAAGCCCTCGGCTCCGCCCTGCTCGGTTTCGCCCTGGCCTGGGCCGCCGTGCACCGGCTGCCCGACCGCCTCCCCGTCCGTGTGATCGTCCTCGCCACCGGCGCACTGGGCGGCGTCTTCGGCGCGCTCGTCACGCACGGGGCCCTCGGCCCCGGTCACTTCCTCGCCACCCTGATCGGTGCGGTGGCGGTGGCGGCGGTGCTGCTCTCGCTGCTGATCCGGCCGGCCTCGCGCAGGCTGCGGCGATCAGCGGCGGCGTGAACAGCGCCGCACACCCCCTTCCCGTACGACGGGAACGCCCTCGTACGGGAACGTCTTCGTACGGGTGATGCTCAGGCGGCCAGACCGAGCGCGGCCATGCGCTTGGTGTGGGCCTCGGTGATCCGGGAGAACATCCGGCCGACCTCCGCGAGGTCGAAGCCGTCGGCGACACCGCCGACCAGCATGGTCGACAGCGCGTCGCGCTCGGCGACCACGCGCTGCGCCTGCGAGAGCGCCTCGCCCATCAGGCGGCGCGCCCAGAGCGCGAGCCGGCCGCCGACGCGCGGGTCGGCGTCGATCGCGGCGCGGACCTTCTCGACGGCGAAGTTGCCGTGGCCCGTGTCGTCGAGCACCGAGACGACGAGCCCGCGCGTGTCCGAGTCGAGGCGGGCCGCGACCTCCCGGTAGAAGTCGCTGGCGATCGAGTCGCCGACGTACGCCTTGACCAGGCCCTCCAGCCAGTCCGACGGCGCGGTCTGGCGGTGGAAGTCGTCGAGGGCCTTGGCGAAGGGCTCCATGGCCACGGTCGGCTCGGCGTCGACGGCGGCGAGGCGGTCGCGCAGCCGCTCGAAGTGGTGGAACTCGGCGGAGGCCATCTTCGCCAGCTCCGCCTTGTCCGCGAGGGTCGGCGCCAGCTTGGCGTCCTCGGCGAGCCGTTCGAAGGCCGCGAGCTCTCCGTAGGCGAGGGCGCCGAGGAGGTCGATCACGGCGGCGCGGTACTGCGGCTCGGCGGAAGCCGTCGCCCAGTCCTTGGCTGCGATCCCGGTGGGTGTGGCGTTGTCAGGCGTCTCCATGGAGCGCACAATAGCCCGCTCGGGCACGGGGGGAAGGGGCTGGTCAGTCAGTGTGACCGTGCCCTCATCACCATTTCTCCCAACACACATGCGCGATTCCGGGGTACAGTGATAAGGCGCCTGCTGAGTATGCGGACATGCTTTCGCACGTTCGGACGTATCCGGTGGGCCGACTCATGAATGAGGATGCCCGGTCGGTGGCCCGATCGGCTCCGGCCCGACAGCCCTTCCGGCGGACCCGCGGAAGGGTCACCTCAGCGGTACGACGCTCGAGCGACGGCAGTGGTCCCGTGCCACCCGGCAGCGATCCCCAGGATCGCGTCGGCAGTTCCCGGCACGGTACGACCCCCTTCGTTCGCCTCGCACCGCGTCCACAGAAGAGGCAGCACCCTGACTACGACTTTCCGAGACCTCGGAATCCTTCCCGAGACGGCCGAAGCCCTTGAGGCCGTCGGCATCGTCACCCCCTTCCCCATCCAGGAGATGACCCTCCCGGTCGCCCTGACCGGCACCGACGTCATCGGCCAGGCCAAGACCGGCACCGGCAAGACCCTCGGTTTCGGTCTGCCGATCCTGGAGCGCGTCACCGTCCCCATGGACGTCGAGGCCGGCCGGGCGAAGCCCGAGCAGCTGACCGACGCCCCGCAGGCGCTCGTCGTCGTCCCCACCCGCGAGCTGTGCCAGCAGGTCACCAACGACCTGCTCACGGCCGGCAAGGTGCGCAACGTCCGCGTGCTCGCCATCTACGGCGGCCGGGCGTACGAGCCCCAGGTCGAGGCGCTGAAGAAGGGCGTCGACGTCGTCGTCGGCACCCCCGGCCGCCTGCTCGACCTGGCGGGCCAGCGCAAGCTCGACCTGTCCCACGTCAAGGTCCTCGTCCTGGACGAGGCCGACGAGATGCTCGACCTGGGCTTCCTGCCCGACGTCGAGAAGATCATCAACATGCTTCCGGCGAAGCGTCAGACCATGCTGTTCTCGGCGACCATGCCGGGCGCGGTCATCGGCCTGGCCCGCCGCTACATGTCGCAGCCGACGCACATCCGCGCCACCTCGCCCGACGGCGAGGGCGCGACCGTCGCCAACATCAAGCAGCACGTCTACCGCGCGCACAACATGGACAAGCCGGAGATGGTCTCCCGCATCCTGCAGGCCAACGGCCGCGGGCTCGCGATGATCTTCTGCCGCACCAAGCGCACGGCGGCCGACATCGCCGAGCAGCTGGAGCGTCGTGGCTTCGCCTCCGGCGCGGTCCACGGCGACCTCGGCCAGGGCGCCCGCGAGCAGGCGCTGCGCGCCTTCCGCAACGGCAAGGTCGACGTGCTGGTCTGCACCGACGTCGCCGCCCGTGGCATCGACGTCGAGGGCGTCACCCACGTCATCAACTACCAGTCGCCGGAGGACGAGAAGACGTTCCTCCACCGCGTCGGCCGCACCGGCCGCGCGGGCAACAAGGGCACCGCCGTGACCCTGGTCGACTGGGACGACATCCCGCGCTGGCAGCTCATCAACAAGGCGCTCGAGCTGGACTTCCACGAGCCGGTGGAGACGTACTCCTCGTCCCCGCACCTGTTCGAGGAGCTGGACATCCCGGCGGGCACCAAGGGCATCCTGCCCCGCGCCGAGCGGACCCGTGCGGGTCTGGGCGCGGAGGAGCTCGAGGACCTGGGCGAGCCCGGCGGACGCCGTGCGCGCGGCCCGAAGAACGACCGGAACGAGCGCACCGAGCGGACCGAGGAGCGCCCGGAGCGGACGCGGACCCCGCGTCAGCGCCGACGCACCCGTGGCGGCGAGCTCGACGCCGCGGCGCCCGCGGCCTCCGCGGCCCCGGCCGTCGAGACCGCGTCGGTGACGGACGAGGCGAAGGCCGAGTCCGGCCCGCGAACCCCGCGCCGCCGCCGTCGCACCCGTGTCGGCGCCCCGGGCTCCGCGCCGGTGACCCAGGCCGCCCAGGCCGCCCCTGTGGCGGTCGCCCAGGCCGAGCGGACGGCTCCGGCCGCCCGGACCGTGGTCGAGGACGCCGCTCCGGCGCCTGTGGCCGAGGCTCCCGCCGCCGCGGCCGCCGTGGTCGAGGCCCCCGTGGTCGAGACCCCGGCCGCCGAGGCGAAGACCCCGCGGCGTCGCAGCCGTACCGCCGCCCGTCCGGAGGCCGTGCGCACCGCGCCCGCCGCTCCGGCCCCCGTGGCCCAGGAGACGGCCCCGGCCCCGCGCCGTCGTCGTCCCCGGGTGGCCCGCCCGGTCGAGGACACCGTCTCGTTCCAGACGGTCGAGACCGCCGCGGCCGCCCTGCGCGCCGCGAAGGCCGCGTCGGTCGTCGAGGCGCCCGTCGCCGTGGCGCCGGTCGTCGAGGCCCCGGCCGCCGAGGCCCCGGCCGCCGAGGAGCCGAAGAAGGCCCCGCGTCGCCGTACCGCCAAGAAGGCCGTGGCGGAGCCGGTCGCCGAGACCGCCGCCGCTCCGGTGGTGGCCGAGCCGGTCGCGGCCGTCGCGCCCGTCGTCGAGGCCGCCGCAGCGGTCACGGCCGAGGTGCCCGCTCCGCGTCGTCGCCGTGTGGTGCGGAAGGCAGCCGGTTCGCCGGTGACCGCCACCCCGGTCGTCGAGCCCGTCGTCGAGCCGGCGCCCGTGCCGGTCGTCGAGGAGGAGCCGAAGAAGCCCGCGCGTCGCCGTGTGGTCCGGAAGGCCGCCGGTTCGCCGACGACGTCCACCGCCGCCGCGACCGTGATCGTCACGAGCCCGGTCGCCAAGGCGGCCCCGGCCGCCGTCGTCGAGGCCGCTCCGGCCGTCGTCGTCGAGGCCCCGGTCGTCGAGGAGCCGAAGAAGGCCCCCCGTCGCCGTACCGCCAAGAAGGCCGTGGCGGAGCCGGTCGCCGAGACCGCCGCCGCCGCCGAGGCCCCGGCCGCCGAGGAGGCCCCGAAGGCTCCCCGTCGCCGCGCGGCCAAGAAGGCCGTCACCGCCGAGGCGCCCGACGCCTCGGAGCCGAAGACGCCGACCCGTCGCCGGACGACGAAGAAGGCCGCCGCGGAGCCGGTCGCCGAGACCGCCGAGGCCGAAGCCCCGAAGGTCCCGCGCCGCCGCACCACCAAGAAGGCGGCGGCCGCTCAGCCCGAGAGCTGATCCCGCCCGACCTCATGACCGCGGGGCGGGGCGCCCCCCCGGAGGGGGGGGAGGGAGGGGGAACGAAAAAGGGGGAGAGCGGGGGGGAGGGGCGGCGCGGGGCTCTGGAGGCACGGTGGTCGATCCCCCG
>NZ_JBVHZJ010000021.1:0-41941 GCF_055574655.1 Streptomyces sp. NPDC029956
CCCCCCCCCCCCCCCCCCCCCCCCCCCCCCCCCCCCCCCCCCCCCCCCCCCCCCCCCCCCCCCCCCCCCCCCCCCCCCCCCCCCCCCCCCCCCACGTCCGTCTCCGTCTACCGGGAGCCGCGGAACTCCGCGCCCTCCACGATGAACCCCGCCACCAGCGCCCCCGACATGCCCGCGTGGGCGAGCCCGCCGCCCGGGTGGGACCAGCCGCCCGCGAACCAGAGGCCCGGCAGCGGCGAGCGGTTTCCGGCCGGGAGCAGCCGTCCGCCGGCCCCGGCGAGCGCGGGGCCGGGCACCTCGGCGACGCCCGTGTCCCGCCGTACGTCCTCCGGGGTGCGGACGTGCCGCCACACCGACCGCTCCGGGAGCCCCGGCACCGCGCGCCCGGCCGCCTCGACCATCCGGTCGGCGAAGGCCTCCCACCCGGCCGCGTCCCGCTCAGGGGACGTGCGGACGGTCGCCGTGACCGTCACCGACTCGTGGTCCGCGTCCGGGCGCAGCGCCGGGTCGTCGGGACGCAGCACGGTCACCGTCGGCCGCTCGCCCGCCGCGTGGACGACGGTGCGGTGGACCGCCTCCGCCTCCCGGGGACCGCGCAGGGCCAGACAGACCGTCACCCGGCCGGTTCCGGTGGCCTGGTGGCGCGGAAGGTCGTCGCCGCGGTCCCAATCGACGACGTGATCGCGGTGGAGCGCGGGCACCGGGGCCCCCGAGACGACATGGTCGGCCTCGACGGTCTCGCCGCCCGCCAGCCGCACGCCGACCGCCCGGCCGTCCTTCTCCAGGACGTCCTCCACGGGCCTGTCGAAGACGAACTCGACCCGCCGCTTCCGGCAGCGCTCGTACACCGCGTCGGCGAGCGCCCGCAGGCCCCCGCCCACGTACCAGCTGCCGAAGGTCTGCTCCATGTACGGCAGGACGGCGGCCGAGGCCGGCGCGGTCGCCGGGTCGAAGCCGTACGACCACGCGTACGCGTCGAGGAGGGCGGCGAGCCGGGGGTCGCGCAGTTCCCGCGCTCCGACCTGCGCGAGCGTCGTCGTCGGGCGGCGCAGCAGACCCGCCTTCAGGGCCGGGTACGGCTCACGGGCCAGCGGCGCCGGGTCGGCGGGCTGCGGCTCCTCGAGGAGCGGACGGCGGGTGCGGTCCCAGGCCTCGCGGGCCCGGACCAGGAAGTCGCCCCAGCGCTCGCCCGCGCCGGCGCCGAGCGCGGTGTCCAGAGCGGCGATCGTGCCGGCCCGGGAGGCGTTCGGCAGGTCCACGCGGGTGTCGTCGGCGAAGACATGACGGCTCGCCGGGTCGACCTGCGTCAGCGTGACGCACTCCTCCAGCGGTTCCTTGCCGGTCTTCACGAACAGGTCCCGGTACACGGCGGGCAGATGCAGCAGCCCCGGGCCGGTGTCGAACGCGAACCCGTCGCGCGCGAAGCGCCCGACGGCCCCGCCGTACGTCGCCCCCCGCTCGTACACCGTCACCCGGTGGCCCGCCACGGCCAGCCGGGCCGCCGCCGCCATGGCGCCGAGTCCCGCGCCGATCACCACAATCCGTGCCATGTCAGCGACTTTATCCGGCGCCTCGGACAGTCCCGAACGGGCTCAGAAGTGTTCCGAACCGTCGCCGGACGGCGGCCGGGCGCGGGCGCGGGCCTCCGCGTCGGCGAGCCGTCTCTCCTCGCGCCGCTGAGACCTGCGGCGCAGGAAGCGGCGGATCCGTTGCGCGAGGAAGACCAGTATCACCAGGCCGCCGATGAGCAGCAGGCCCGCGATGCTCGCCGCCGCCACCGGATGGAAGAGCGCGAAGGTCACGATGGCCGCCACCCCGAGGTCCTCCGCCAGGCTCAGCGCGACGTTGGAGAACGGCTCGGGCGTGGTGTTGACCGCCATCCTCGTCCCGGCCTTGACGAAGTGGCTCAGCAGGGCCGTCGAACCGCCGACCGCGCCCGCCGCCAGCTCCGGCAGCGAACCGTTCTGCCCGGCGAGCAGGGCGCCGACCACGGCCCCCGCGATCGGCCGGATCACCGTGTGGACGGAATCCCATATCGAGTCGACGAACGGGATCTTGTCCGCCACCGCCTCGCACAGGAAGAGCACACCGGCCACGACGAGGACATCGGTGCGCTGCAGGGACTCGGGCACCTCGTCGGTGAGCCCGGTCGCGCCGAATACGCCGAACAGCAGGACCACCGCGTACGCGTTGATCCCGCTCGCCCAGCCGCTGGTGAACACCAGGGGGAGTACGGACACGCCCGCGATCGTAACCAGTCTGAGTATCCGTACCTAGGGGGCGAGATGAGTAGGTACGCGGATGAGTCCCGGACGCCGAGACGGAAGAGTGGAGTCCACGGAAGGGGCGCGGCCCCGGGAACCGCCGACACGGGGCGGCGGAACCGGGGCCGTGTGCCTGCCGCAACGGGGCACGGGGGTGTCACGGGGGATGTACGGCGAAGGCCGGTTCGGCGAGGCTCGGGGGGATCGAGCCTCGACGGACCGGCCTTTTCCGTGCGCGCGACTCGCGGCGAGGCCCTGGACGACCCCGACCGGCCGGACACCGCCTAGCGGCCGCCCACCCGGCCGTGCAGCAGCCGGGAGAGCGCCGCGTGCACGTCGTCGAGCGAACGCTCGCTCTGGAAGGCCTGCCAGTCGAGCGCCGCCACGAGCACCATCCCGACCAGCGCCGCCGCCGTCAGCTGGACGTCGATCTCGTCGCTCAGCTCACCGGCCGCGACCGCCTCCCGCAGCACCCCCTCGACCACCGCGACCGCCTCCTGGCGGACCACCAGGAGCGTGGAGTTCCACGCCCGGTTGGTGCGCCAGAGCTCGGCCACGTACAGCTGGGTGAAGGCCGGGTAGCGGTCGATGAAGACCAGACCCGCCCGGATCATCGCGTCCAGCGCGTCGACCCTGCTCCCGCCGCGCCCGGCGGTCTCCTCGGCCGCCGTGCGCAGCGAGGCCGTGAGCAGCGACACCCCGTGGCGCAGCAGCTCCTCGAAGAGCTCGGTCTTGCTCTTGAAGTTGTAGTAGACCGTGCCCTTGGCCACGCCGGCCCGCTCGGCGATCTCGTCCACCGTCGTCGCGGAGAAGCCCTGCTCCGCTATGAGGGTGACGGCCGCCTCGTAGAGCTTCGCGCGCGTGGCCTGGCGTCGGGTGCTGCTGCTGTCCATGGGGTCGATTCTCACAGGTGTCGCGGGCGTCACAGGCCCCGTCTCACAGGGTCAGTTCGGGGTGGAGCCGGTCGAGCGTCCAGACCTGCTTCCTGCGGGCGGACACGGCGGTCAGCGCCAGGGCGCCCAGGGTGAACGCGGCGAGCACCGCGCAGGCCTGCCAGACGGGTCCGATCCCGCCGCCCGAGATCAGCCGGCGCAGGGCCTCGACCACGTAGCTCATCGGCAGGAAGGGGTGGACGGCGTTGAAGAAGCCCGGACTGGTCTGTACGGGATACGTACCGCCCGCCGAGGTCAGCTGGAGCATCAGGACCGCGAGGACCAGGATGCGGCCGGCCGCGCCGAAGCGGGCGTTGAGCCACTGGATGATCGCGGAGAAGCAGCAGGTGACCAGGGCGAGGAAGCCGACGGTTCCGGCGGCGCGGGCCATCTGGAGGCCGAGGCCCCAGTGCAGGACCGACATGAGGGCCGCGACCTGGAGGATGCCGATCGCCGCCACCGGGAGCCAGCCCGCGAGGGCGATCCGCCAGGCGGAGCCGCCGGCGGCCAGCGCGCGCCGGTTCAGCGGCTGGATGATCATGTACGCGACCATCGCGCCGACCCAGAGGGAGAGCGGGATGAAGTACGGGGCGAAACCGGTGCCGTAGTTCGGCGCCTTGTGCAGCGACTGGGAGGCCAGCTGTACGGGATCGGCCATGACCTCCGTACGCCGGTCGCGGTCCTGCTCGTCGTAGTCGGGGATCCGGTCGACCCCGTCCTTCAGGCCGGAGGCGAGGGTGCCCGAGCCGTCGGCCAGCTTGAACAGACCGCCGTCGAGGTCGCCCGCGCCCTTCTTGAGCTTGCCGACGCCGGTGTCGAGGTTCACGGAGCCGGTCCTGGCGCCGCTGATGCCGGTGTGCAGCTTCTCCGCGCCGGCGGCGACCTTCTTCGCGCCCGCGTTGAGTTCGTTGATCTTCCGGATGGCGTCCTCGACGTCCTCGTCGAGGCGCGGGGCGCGGCGGGCCAGCTCGTCGGCCTGCGTCGTGAGCTTCACGAGCCGTGCGTCGAGGGTCTTGAGGTCGCTCTTGCCGCCCTTGGTCAGCTCGTGGACGTCGTCCGCGATCGTGGCGACGTCGCCGGCGGTGACCGAGGCCTCCTTGAGCTTGGCGCAGACGGTGGGGAACGCGGCGGCGGCCTCCGGCTTCGCCACGCACTCCTCCCGGTGGGCCTTGGCCAGCTCGTCGTCGGCCACGTGCGCCGCGCCGCGGATCACCGGGGCGCGCTTCACCAGGTCGTCGAGGTTGTGACGGACGGCGGTGGCGGAGTCCGAGACGAGCCGGGCGGTGTCGCGGATCGACCTGCCGTTGTTCGCCAGATAGGGGCGGACCCTGTCGGCGGTGCCGTTCACCTTGTCGGCGAGCCGCTGCGTGCCGTTCGCGACCTTGCGGGAGCCGCTCTCCAGGTCCTTGGCGCCCTTGTCGAGCTTCTTCAGGCCGGCGGCCAGGTCGCCGCTGCCGGTCTTGGCGTCCTTGAGGCCGTTCGCCAGGTCCTTCGAGCCCTTCTTCGCCTTGTCCACGCCCTGCTTGAGGTCGCCCGCGCCCTTGGCCGCCTTCGCGGTGGCGTCGTGGATGTCGGAGAAGGAGATGAAGATCTTGTCGAGGAAGGTGCGGGACGACTTGGTGGAGGCCGCGGTGCGGACCTCGGAGAACACCGTCCGGGAGATCTGGCCGACGATGTAGTTGTTGGCGTCGTTCGTCCGCACCCGCAGGGCGCCGGTCTCGGGGGAGTCGCCCGAGCTGGAGGCGATGCGCGAGCTGAAGTCGCCGGGCATGGTCAGGGACAGGTAGTACGTGCCGTCCTCGACGCCCTTGCGCGCCTCGGCGTCGCTCACCCGGTGCCAGGCGAAGGTGTTGCTGTCCAGCAGTCCCTTGGTGATGTCGTCACCGGCGTTGATCTTCTTGCCGTCGGCGGTGGCGCCCCGGTCCTCGTTGACGAGGGCGACGGGGATCTTGTCGAGCCTGCTGTACGGATCCCAGAACGAGTACAGGTACAGGGCGCCGTACAGCAGCGGCAGCAGCAGGATCGCGACGAGCGCGGCGCGCGGCAGCTTTCCCCTGCCGAAGCGCTTCAGCTCAAGCGCGGCCAGTTTCGGCGAGCGCATCGGCCGCCCCCTCCTCGGTCGTGTCTTCGGTGAGATCGCCGTCGGCCCCGTCGGCCCCGTCGGCGGCTTTGCCGGCCTCGTCGGCCTCGTCGGGCGCGTCGGCCGTGCCGGGCTTGCCGGGCTTGCCGGACACGGGGGCCTCGTGCGTCTCGACGGCGGTGTCGGCGGTGTCTGCCTCGGCGCCGGCGGTGTCTGCCCGGGCCTCGGCGGTGTCTGCCTCGGAGGCCTCGGAGGCCTCCACGTCGGTGGCGGCGTCGAGCGTGGTGATCCGCAGGGCACCCGCGGGGGCCTCGCTGCAGACCGCCAGGACGGTGGTCCCCGCGTCGGCCACCGAACGCAGCAGCGCCCAGGCTTCGGCCCGGTCGGCGTCCGAGAGCTTCAGGTCCGTGTCGTCCACGGCGAGCAGTCGCGGCCTGCCCATCAGGGCCAGGGCGATCGAGAGCCGCAGTGCCTCGAGCCGCTCCAGATCGCGTACGGAGGTCCGGTCGCCCTTAGGGAGGGAGGCCAGGTCGAGCCCGGCGGCCGTCACCGCCTCGTCGATCCGGGCCCGGGCCGCCGCGCGCCGCTCGGACGGCCGGCGCAGGAGCGTCCGGACGGAGCCGTCGAAACGGCGCTGGAGCAGGGCCCGCTCGCCCAGGTGCTCGGCCACCGTGAAGGCCGGATCGAGCTCGCTGACGCCGGGGACGTGCCCGAGGGCGCTGATCCGGCGCACTGCCGCCATCTTCTTGGGCAGCGGCAGGCCGCCGACCTCGGCGGTGCCCTCCTTGGCCTTCATCCGCCCGGTGAGCGCGAGCAACAGGCAGGTGCGGCCCGAGCCCGAGGGCCCCTCGATCGCCACCAGCGTGCCCGGCCCGGCCCGGAAGGAGACCTCCCGGAACGCCCAGCCGCGCGGCCCCTTCAGGCCGAATCCGTCCGCGACGACGGCGGCTCCGTGCGGCCGCTCCTCGGCTTCCGCTCCCACGGGCCCACCCCCCGATTCCCCTTTTTGAACTGACTGGTCAGTGCAAAAGTTACCCCCGAGTGGGGTTCTCCAGCAAAAGCCCAGGTCAGCGTGATTGTCAGTGGGGGCGGGCACGATGGACACATACGGCCACGAAGCCGTCACGCGACGACAGGAGGACTCGTCATGGCAAGCCCTTCCGCAGCAGCCGCGCCCCGCCGACGCCCCACCCCCGCGCAGGCGGGACCCGCCTCCGACATCCACCCCGTCCCGCGCGCCGCCGCCGCCCCGCCGGCCGCCCTCGACCTCCTCGCCAAGGCGCGTGCCGGACTCGCCGAGGCCGCCGCGCTCGACCGCCCCCACGAGCGCTACGCCGCGGCCCACCTGGCCGCCCTGCGGGCCGCCGCAGCCGTGCTGGCCGCACGGGCCAGGCCCGAGACCGGGCCCCGCCGCCGGCAGCGGATACGGAGCGCCTGGGAACTCCTGGCCGAGCTGGCGCCCGAGCTGACGGAGTGGTGCGCCCTCTTCGCCTCCGGAGCCGAGCGCAGGGCCCGCGCCGAGGCCGGGATCGCCGGCGCCGCGACCCGGCGCGAGGCCGACGACCTGCTCAGGGACGCCGCCTACTTCCTGCGCCTGGTCGAGCGGCTGCTCGCCCTCCGGCCGGTGCTGCCCCGGCAGCCGGACGCGGACGAGACGGGCGGCTGACCACGCCGCGGGTCCGGGGGTGCGCCGCCGATCGGGCCGGGTTCGCGGCGTGATCGGCAAGGCACCCCCCAGGCCATAGGGTGGGGGCGTCCGTACCCGTCACCGAGGAGTCAACAGCCGTGCCGGACCCTTCCCCTGTCTTCGGTCGAGAGGCGACCTCGCGCCCGTCGCGCGCCTCCCTGCGTACCGCCGTCGTCTGGGACGTCCTCAAGGACGCCCTCGACCGCCGGGTCGAGGCCACCGGGAAGGACAGCCTCGACGTCCTCGACACCGGCGGCGGCTCCGGGAACTTCGCGGTCCCGGTCGCCCGCCTCGGCCACCGGGTCACCGTCGTCGACCCCAGCCCCAACGCGCTCTTCGCACTGGAGCGCCGCGCCGCCGAGGCCGGGGTCGCCGACCTCGTCACCGGCGTCCAGGGCGACATCAGCGGCCTCTTCGACGTGGTCGGACGCGAGAGCTACGACGCGGTGCTCTGCCACGGGGTCCTGGAGTACGTCGACGACCCCGCCGAAGGCGTACGGAACGCGGTCGCCGCGCTCCGGCCCGCAGGCAGCCTCAGCCTGCTCGCCGCCGGACTCGGCGGCGCGGTCCTGGCCCGTGCCCTCGCCGGACACTTCACCGAGGCCCGGCACGCGCTCTCCGACCCGGCGGGCCGCTGGGGCGCGGGCGACCCCGTACCCCGGCGCTTCACCGCCGAGCAGCTCACCGAACTGGCCGACGGTGCAGGTCTGGACGTCGGCGCCGTCCACGGCGTCCGGGTCTTCGCCGACCTCGTTCCGGGCGTCCTCGTCGACACCGAACCCGGCGCGGCCGAGGCCCTGCTCAAGCTGGAGGCGGCCGCCGCCGAGCTGCCCTCCTTCCACGCCATCGCCACCCAGCTGCACGTCCTGGGCGAGAAGCGGGCCTGAGCCGGACGGCCACCCGTTCGGCGGTGCGGGACGCGGCACTCCATGGAGTACGCCACAGCCCGCCCGATAACGGGCTCTGCCCCGTATGATCGGGGGACAGCATCCGGCATGACGGAGGAGGGCCTGGGGAATCAACGCCTCAGCAACCGATCCGCATGGCGGCCCGGATTGGCTATTCGGCATTGAGGGCGGGTTTCACGGGGGCGATTCCCTGCCTATCCTGAAAGGGCCGCAAACCGGTCGCCCCCGCGACCGACGACTAGGAGGACTCCGTGCCGCTCTCGGAGCACGAGCAGCGAATGCTCGAGCAGATGGAGCGAGCGCTGTACGCCGAAGATCCCAAGTTCGCGACAGCGCTCGAGGGAAGCGGACTGCGTACGTACACCCGGCGACGGGTCTACCAGGCAGTCGCCGGCTTCCTGGTGGGTATCGCGCTCCTCATGGCCGGAATGGTCGCACAGCAGATCTGGATCAGCGTGGTGGGATTCCTCGTCATGCTGGGCTGCGCGGTCCTGGCGGTCACCGGATGGCGCAAGGCGCCGAAGCCGGGTGAGCAGCAGCAGGCCACCAGGAGTGGGACGACGGCCGGTGGCCGTCAGACCCGGCAGCGACGCTCCATGATGAACCGGATGGAAGAGCGGTGGCAGCGCCGCCGCGACGAGCAGCAGGGTGGCGGCCACTGACGGCCCCCTGAGCGGAGGCCCCGCGAAACGAACCGACGAAGCCCCGTGGGGCCCGCGCGACAGCGCCGGCGCCACGGGGCTTCGCCGTGACCACCGGCTCCGCCGAGGCGGCGCCCACGCGTCCGGCGGGCCGGGTCGCGGGCCTCCGCACCCCGTGCGCGGCCCCCATGGAGGGAAGCGAAGGCACGGCGCGGTACGGGCGCGGCGCAGGCGGGGCTTCGTGTGGGTCCGCGGCCCCGCACGGGGCGCGGCCGTGTCCGGTGGAGGCCCGGGTCGGAGCCCGGGCCTCCCCCGGGTGTCAGCTGCGGCGCAGGCGGGGCTTCGCGCGGGCCAGCAGTGCGTCGCGCCGCAGCGACCACCTCGCCGTCGCCTCCGCCCGGCGCGCCGCCGTCGACCATCGGACCCGGGCGGCCGACCGAGGCGCCAGGAGCGCGCGCAGGCGCGTGCGGCGGTCCGCCGCCGCGTGGAAGCCCGCCCGGATCAGGGCCGCCTCCTCCGCCAGACCCGAGACCGGCCGCGGGTTCGGCGCGTACAGCGCCTCCTCGACCGCACGGGCCACCCGGTGCACGGCCTCGCCGCCCGGTTCGCCCAGTTCGCCCAGCCGGACGATGCGGGCCGCCGTGCGCCTCGGGGTCTGCGACTCGTCCGGGGCGACCCCGTAGTCCCAGGCCGTGTCGATGATCTCCTGCCAGACCGCGAGCGTCCGCGCCGCGGTCTCCTCGGGGCCGCGTGCCCCGGCCGCCCCGGCCGGACCCAGCCGGCGTGCCCGTACCCGTGTGCGCCACAGGAGGGGGAGCAGGGGGATCGTGAGGACCGCCAGGACTCCGACGACGATCAGGACCACCGTGAGGGGGTCGGGGCCCCCGCCGGACGTGTCCGCGCCGGCCGCCGCCTCCTCCGGGCCGCAGTCGCCGAGCCGACGCTCCTGAGGCGTGCAGCCCTCCGAGGCGCTGGGCGCGGCGGACGGCTGCGCCGAGGCGCTCTGTTCCGGCTGGGCGGGGCCGGTGGCCGCACCCGAGGGCGTGTTGTCCAGGGTGTACGAGGGGGTGGAGCCACGCGAGGGGGTCGGCTCGAACCGCGTCCAGCCCGCACCCTCGAAGTACAGCTCGGGCCACGCGTGCGCGTCCCGGATGCCGACCGAGACCGAGCCGTCGGTCTGCGTCGTGCCGGGCATGAAGCCCACGGCCACGCGGGCCGGGATGCCCAGGGAGCGGGCCATCGCCGCCATCGAGAAGGAGAAGTGGACGCAGAAGCCCTCCTTGTCCTTCAGGAACCGGGAGATCGCCTGCACACCGGTGCCGGACTCGACGTCCACGTCGTAGCGGAAGCCGCCGTCCCGGGCGAACCATTCCTGGAGCTTCACCGCCTGCTCGTAGTCGCTGCGCGCGCCCTTGGTGACCCGGAGCGCGGTCGCCTTCACATCGGCCGGCAGCGAGGCGGGGACCTTGGTGTACTCGCGGCGGAGCTTCTCCGGGGCCTCACCGGCCGCGGCCAGCTGCTCGGACGTCGGCTGTACGTCGAGGCTGGAGACGGTGTAGCGGGCGCCCTTGGTGGTCTGCTTGTCGTCGCCGACGAGCATCCGGCCGGTCGGCTCGTACCGCCAGCGGCCGTCGATGTCGACGCGGCCTGCCGGGTACGGCATCGGCAGCCACTTCTGCTCGTACCCCTCGGAGGCGACGAAGTTGCTGGTCACCTCGGTGATCCGGACGCTCTGGGAGAGTCCGTCCGGCCAGGGCAGCTGCTTGGGCACGGCTTCGATCGGGCGGGCCGAGGACTTCCACGAGGTGCCGTCGAACTGGTCGAGCGCGACCAGCCGCAGGTACAGGTCGGAGGTGTCGCGGGCGTTGGTCCGGTAGCGCAGCACCTCCCGGTCCTCCGGCTGGCGGAGGTTGTTCTGGAGGGAGACCAGCGGGTTCACGGCCGAGATCATGCCGCCCCGGCCCTCGCCGTCGGTTCCCTCGCCGTTGCCGTTGCCGATGAGGCCGCCGGTGAAGCCGGGCAGCGCGAACGGGACGACCAGGGCGACACCCATGGCCACGGCTCCGATGCGGCGGCCGGTGCGGGCCGGGGCGAAGGTGGTGCCGGCGCCGCCCGCGACGGACGAGCCGGGCCGGGCGGAGCGCTGGGCGCCGCCGAAGACCCGTCCCCACTGCGAGAGGCGGTCGCGGCCCTCGGCGAGGAGGAGCAGCAGATAGCCGGAGGCGGCGAGGAGGAACCAGAGCCAGCCGGCGCCGCCGCCGGAGAGACCGGCCGCCACCGAGTACAGGGCGAGCAGCGGAAGACCGGCCGGGGCCGCCTTGCGGAAGGTGACCGCGAGGGTGTCCACCATGAGGCCGATGGTGACCACGCCGCCGACCAGCATGAGCCGGATGCCCTCGGTGTCCGGCGCGGGGATCGC
Source organism: Streptomyces sp. NPDC029956 (assembly GCF_055574655.1). NCBI lineage: Bacteria > Bacillati > Actinomycetota > Actinomycetes > Kitasatosporales > Streptomycetaceae > Streptomyces > Streptomyces sp. NPDC029956. Next base: position 10,932 of record NZ_JBVHZJ010000021.1, read on the forward strand.
GTACCGGCCGACGTCCTCGGCGCCCGCCGCGAACAGGTCGGCGGCGTGCGTGACGGCCTGCGGGCCGGGCAGGAACCAGAGGATCGCCTGCTCGCGGGCGAAGATCGCGGTCAGCGCGAGGAGCGCGACGGCGAGCTGGGCGAGCAGGGTCAGCGGCCGGGCCAGCGGTGCCCGGCGGGCCAGTGTGCCCGCCCCGCTCACCAGGGCGAGGACGAAGGCGGCCGTGAAGATCCAGGTCGCCGGTTTCACCAGGGGAAGCAGTGCTCCGGACGCCATCAGGGTGGCGCCCCAGGCGGCCAGGGTCAGCCGTGCGCGCCCGCTCATGACCATCCTCCGTAGGTGTCGGCGGCGGACTCCGCGTGGACTCCGGCCGCCTGCTGCCACAGGTCGGCGAGCTTGGCGGCGGGCGGTACGGCCAGCGCCGTCCAGCCCGCCTCGCGCAGCTGCCGTACCCGGTCCTCGACGGCCCCGGTGACCGCGCCGCCGGTCAGCCAGGTCCCGGAGTCCAGGACGAAGGCGACGGCCGCACCGGTGCGGTTCCGCATCCGGGCGGCGAGGGCCGCCTGCTCCTCGTCGAGATCGCCGACGAAGGCGACGAGCAGTCCTTCGTCGCCGCCGCGCAGCAGGTCGGAGGCGCGGGAGAGACCGCCGCCCTCGGAGTGGTCGACGACCGCGAGGGTGTCCATCATCAGACCGGCGGACTCGGCCGAGTCCTGGGCCGAGCCGGCGAAGCCCTCGGTGCCCTCGCCGGGAACCGAGGTGCCGGTGTCGGTGACGAGCCGGACCGCGTAGCCGCGCTCCAGCATGTGGACCAGCGCGGAGGCGGCGCCGGAGACCGCCCACTCGAACGCCGAGTCGGGCCCTGAGCCCTGGTAGGCGATCCGGCGGGTGTCGAGGAGGACGGTGCAGCGGGCCCGCTGCGGCTGCTCCTCGCGGCGGACCATCAGCTCGCCGTAGCGCGCGGTGGAGCGCCAGTGCACCCGGCGCAGGTCGTCACCGTGACGGTAGGCGCGCGGAATGATGTCGTCGTCGCCGGCGAGGGCGAGCGAGCGCTGCTGTCCGTCTCCGTACCCCGAGGCCTCGCCGACGAGCTTCACCGGCGGCAGCGCCTCGGTCCGCGGGACGACGGTGAGGGTGTCGTACGCGCTGAAGGAACGGGTCAGCTCGCACATCCCGAAGGGGTCGTTGAGCCGCAGCTGGAGCGGTCCCAGCGGGAAGCGGCCGCGCAGGTCGGAGCGGACCCGGTAGGACACCTCGCGCCGGCCGCCCGCCTCGACCCGGTCGAGGACGAAGCGGGGGCGGGGGCCAAGCATGTACGGCACGTGGTCCTGGAGCATCAGCAGCCCGGTGGGGAGCTTGGAGACGTTCTCCATCCGCAGCTGGACCCGGGCCTCGGCGCCCGCCTCCACCCGCTGCGGGGTGAGCCGGCGGGAGGCCGCGACCCGGTAGCGGGTGCGGTGCAGCACGAGGACGCAGATCAGCGGCAGCGCGGCGAGCAGCAGCCCGACGCGCAGCAGGTCGGCCTGGCCGAGGACGTACGCGCAGGCGGCGGCGGCCACTCCGGCGGCGAGGAAGGAACGGCCACGGGTGGTGAGACCGCCGAGGGCGGCCCGCAGGCCACCCCGGTCGTCCTCGTCGCCCCGCTGTCCGTCCGGCACGGCGGCGCTGGTCATCACAGCCGCCGGGCGCCGGGCTGCTGGCCGTAGAGCGGTCCGGCGGGCGGGGCCGCGGCCGGGACGGGGGTGCGCTGCAGGATGTCCTGGACGACCTGCTCGGCGGTGCGGCGGTTCAACTGGGCCTGCGCCGTCGGCAGCAGCCGGTGGGCGAGGACGGGCGCGGCGAGTGCCTGGAGGTCGTCGGGCAGCACGTACTCGCGGCCGCTGAGCGCCGCGGAGGCCTTGGCGGCCCGCAGCAGGTGCAGGGTGGCCCGCGGGGAGGCGCCGAGCCGCAGGTCGGTGTGGGTGCGGGTGGCGGAGACGATGTCGACCGCGTACCGGCGTACGGCGTCGGCGACGTGGACCGCGCGGACCGCCTCGATCAGCTTGAGGATGTCGTGCGCGTGGGCGACCGGCTGGAGGTCGTCCAGCGGGGAGGCCGAGCCGTGCACGTCGAGCATCTGGAGCTCGGCCTCGGCGCTGGGGTAGCCGATGGAGACCCGGGCCATGAAGCGGTCGCGCTGGGCTTCGGGCAGCGGGTAGGTGCCCTCCATCTCGACCGGGTTCTGCGTGGCGACCACCATGAACGGGCTGGGCAGCTCGTAGGTCTGGCCGTCGACGGTGACCTGGCGCTCCTCCATGGACTCCAGGAGCGCGGACTGGGTCTTCGGCGAGGCGCGGTTGATCTCGTCGCCGATCACGATCTGCGCGAAGATCGCGCCCGGCTTGAACTCGAAGTCCCGGCGCTGCTGGTCGAAGATCGACACGCCCGTGACGTCCGAGGGCAGCAGGTCCGGGGTGAACTGGATACGGCGCACCGAGCAGTCGATGGACCGCGCCAGGGTCTTGGCCAGCATGGTCTTGCCGACGCCGGGGACATCCTCGATGAGGAGGTGTCCCTCGGCGAGCAGCACGGTCAGCGAAAGCCGTACGACCTCGGGCTTGCCCTCGATCACGCTCTCCACCGATCTGCGCACCCGCTCCACAGTGGTGGTCAGATCAGTGAGGCTCGCTCGATCGTCATAGGTGGTCACCCGGCCCTCCTCGGCCTTCCGGAACACGGACACCTGCCCCCGTGGGATCTTCGGAGGGTGTCGCACCCCAGCATTCTTGTTCGCATGGCCGGGTCGTGTCACTTGCGCGTGGACAAGTGCGAGGGAAATGCCGGGCTTTGGGTGTTTAAGCCGGGTCGGCCTGGGTGTCGGTCGCGGGATCGATCTCCCGCAGGAGGCCGGTGGTCACGTCGAAGACGAAGCCCCGGACGTCGTCGGCGTGCAGCAGGAAGGGGGAGGTCCGCACCCGCTGCATCGACTGCCGTACGTCCTGGTCGACGTCGCGGAAGGCCTCGACCGCCCAGGCCGGACGCTGGCCGACCTCGTCCTCCAGCTCGTGCCGGAAGTCCTCGGTCAGCGATTCCAGGCCGCAGCCGGTGTGGTGCACCAGCATCACGCTGCGGGTGCCCAGGGCGCGCTGGCTGATGGTGAGCGACCGGATCACGTCGTCCGTGACCACGCCGCCCGCGTTGCGGATGGTGTGGCAGTCGCCGAGCTCGAGGCCGAGCGCGGCGTGCAGGTCGAGACGGGCGTCCATACAGGCGACGACGGCGACGCGCAGCACGGGACGCGCGTCCATGCCCGGGTCGGTGAAGTCGGCGGCGTAACGCGCGTTCGCGTCGACGAGACGGTCGGTGACCGTGCCGCCGTTGCGTATGGCGTCGGCAGAGGGGTGCGCGAAGGTCGACATGCTTCCGACGGTAATGGTCACAGCCCTTACGGGCCTGCTGTGAGAGGGGACAAAGAACCTCAATGAGCCTTGTTGTGAGCTAACCCACAGGCCTGGACGGCCCCGCCCCGAACGGGTGAGCCGTCCGGAATGTCCCCTCGGCTCTCCGGCGCCGTGCGACGCGCCAGCCGGTTGATTGACCGGCGGGTCCCGTGGACTAAAGTGACGCGAAGTTCACGGAGACAACGAGCGACTTCCGCGGTTTCTCCCCCCGTGTGTGCGGCGGTACCTACGGCTCGGCCTTCTTACCCGCTCGCCCGTACCTCCGCGCCGGATCTGAGAGGGCGCATTGAGCAACGACCGACACGTCCCGGTCATGCTCCAGCGGTGCCTGGACATGTTGGCCCCCGCCCTGAAGCGCCCCGGCGCGGTCGTCGTCGACTGCACCCTGGGCCTCGGCGGTCACAGCGAGGCACTCCTGCAGCAGTTCCCCGAGGTGCGGCTCGTCGCCCTCGACCGGGACAAGGAGGCCCTGCGGCTCTCCGGCGAGCGGCTCGCCCCGTACGGGGACCGCGCCACCCTCGTCCACGCCGTGTACGACGAGCTGCCCGAGGTCCTCGACCGGCTCGGCCTCCCCACCGTCGACGGCGTCCTCTTCGACCTGGGCGTCTCGTCCATGCAGCTGGACGAGGCCGACCGCGGCTTCGCCTACGCGCAGGACGCCCCGCTCGACATGCGCATGGACCAGACGACCGGCATCAGCGCGGCCGAGGTCCTCAACACCTACGCACCCGGCGAGCTGGTCCGCATCCTCCGCGCGTACGGCGAGGAGAAGCAGGCCAAGCGGATCGTCTCGGCGATCGTGCGCGAGCGCGACAAGGAGCCGTTCAGCAACAGCGCCCGGCTCGTCGAGCTCATCCGCGACTCCCTGCCGCAGGCTGCCAAGCGCACCGGCGGCAACCCGGCCAAGCGCACCTTCCAGGCCCTGCGCATCGAGGTCAACCGCGAGCTCGACAGCGTCGAGAAGGCCATCCCGGCCGCCGTGAAGGCCATCGGCGTCGGCGGACGCGTCGTCGTCCTCTCGTACCAGTCCCTCGAGGACCGGATCGTCAAGCAGGTCTTCGCGGCCGGCGCGGCCACCACCGCCCCGCCCGGACTGCCGGTCGTCCCCGAGAAGTACCAGCCCCGGCTGAAGCTGCTCACCCGTGGCGCCGAACTGCCCACCGAGGAGGAGGTCGCCGAGAACCGGCGCGCCGCCCCGGCCCGCCTCCGGGGCGCCGAGCGGATCCGGGAAGACGTCCTGTGAGCACGGCGAAGGGGCCGCTCAAAGGGAGGGCCGCGCGGCTCGGACGGCTCATGCCGTCGGGGCCCAGCTCGGCCGCCCGCACCCCCTTCGTCCTGCTGGTCGTCGTGCTGCTCGGCGGCGGCCTGATCAGCCTGCTCCTGCTGAACTCGGCCCTCAACCAGGGCTCCTTCCAGCTCAACGAGCTCAAGGACAGGACCACCGAGCTCACCGACGAGGAGCAGGCGCTCCAGCGTGACGTCGACGACTACGCGGCCCCCGACGCCCTGGAGCGGCGGGCCCGCGAACTCGGCATGGTCCCGGGCGGCAGCCCGGCCTTCCTGGGCCCGGACGGCAAGGTGCTCGGCGAGCCCTTGGAGGCCGCCGCGCCGACACCCACCCCGACGCCGAGCCGGAAGCCGGCCCCGGGCGAGAGGCCCACGCCGCCCACCGCCGGCTCCCCGAAGCCGGGGGCGACCGCCGCGGGCGCCACCGGTCCCGCGCAGACGGCGCCCGCACGCGCCCCCGCATCGCCACCCGACCCGACGAACTCCGGCAGGTGACCCGCACAGTGCCCCCCAAGGAGCCCCCGCGCCGCCGTGTCCCCGGACCCGCCCGGCCCGCGCGCCCCCGGCCCGCCTCCGCCGGGGCCCGCACCTCCCGCCCCGCCCCGCGCCCGGCCGCGAAGCGGACCCCACCGCGGCCCCCGGCCCGCCGGCCGCGCACCATCCGGCTCGGCAGCCCCCGGCCCCGGCTGCGGCTGGTCTCCCTCGGTCTGACCCTGGTCATGACGGCCTTCGTGGTGCGGCTGCTCCAGGTCCAGGCCGTCGACGCCAGCGCGTACGCGGCCAAGGCCGACAAGTACCGCTTCCAGGAGTACACGCTCTCCGCCGAGCGCGGCGAGATCACCGACCGCAACGGCATCGCGCTCGCCGCCAGCGTCGACGCGTACGACATCACCGCCGACCCGCAGCTCTTCACGCCCGAGGTGTCCAAGGTCCCGGACGCGCCCGAGCAGGCCGCCGCCCTCCTCGCCCCCCTCCTGGGCAAGGAGCCCGCGGAGCTCGCGAAGAAGCTCCGTACCCCCAAGTCCCGGTACACGCTGCTCGCCCGCAAGCAGACCCCGCAGGTCTGGAACCAGATCAAGGACCTGCGGCGCGTCTACGGGCAGAAGGCCCAGCGCTCCGCCGGCGGCAACGGGGCCAACCTCCTCGGCGGCATCCTCAGCGAGCCCAGCACCAAGCGCGTGTACCCGAACGGCGAACTCGCCGCCGGGATACTGGGCTACGTCAACGCCGAGGGCAAGGGCGCCGGCGGCGTGGAGTCGATGCTCGACCCGGAGCTCGCCGGCAAGGACGGCAAGATCCGCTTCACCCAGTCCGGCGGCCGCCAGGTGCCCACCGCGGGCTCCCAGGGCACGCCCGCCGTCCCCGGCTCCGACATCGAGCTGACCATCGACCGGGACATCCAGTGGGCCGCCCAGCAGGCCATCACCGAGCAGGTGGCGAAGTCCAAGGCCGACCGGGGCTATGTCGTCGTGCAGAACACGAGGACCGGTGAGGTCCTCGCGATGGCCAACGCCCCCGGCTTCGACCCCAACGACCTCTCCGCCGCCAACGCCGCCTCCATGGGCAACGCGGCCCTCCAGGACGCCTACGAGCCCGGCTCCACCAGCAAGGTCATGTCCATGGCCGCAGTCCTGGAGGAGGGCAAGGCGGCCCCCGGCACCCATGTCACCGTCCCCAACCGGCTCCACCGCGGCGACCGGCTCTTCAAGGACGACATCGACCACCCGACCTGGTACCTGACGCTCAACGGCGTCCTCGCCAAGTCCAGCAACATCGGCACCATCCTCGCCACCGGCCAGCTGGGCGCCACCCAGGCCGAGTCGAACAAGGTCCTCCACACCTACCTGCGCAAGTTCGGCATCGGCAGCCCCACCGGCCTCGACTACCCGGGCGAGACCGCCGGCATCCTGGCCAAGCCGCAGGACTGGTCCACCTCGCAGCAGTACACGATCCCCTTCGGCCAGGGCCTCTCCGTGAACGCCATGCAGGCCGCCTCCGTGTACTCGACCATCGCCAACGGAGGCGTACGGGTCGAGCCGACCCTCGTCCGCGGCACCAAGGGACCCGACGGACGCTTCACCCCGTCGCCCAAGCCCGAGGAGTCCCGGGTCGTCAGCGAGAACACCGCCAAGACCCTCGCCCAGATGCTGGAGTCCGTCGTCGACGACCGGGAGGGCACCGGCAACAAGGCCGCCATCCCCGGCTACCGCGTCGCCGGCAAGACCGGCACCGCCAACCGCGTCGACCCCGAGCTCGGCCGCTACAAGGGCTACACCGCCTCCTTCGCCGGTTTCGCCCCCTCCGACGACCCGCAGATCACCGTCTACTGCGCCATCCAGAACCCCACCAAGGGCAGCTACTTCGGCGGCCAGATCTGCGGCCCCATCTACAAGAAGGTCATGGAGTTCGCCCTCAAGACCCTCCACGTCGCCCCCACGGGCAGCGAGCCCGCCCGACTGCCGGTCGTCTTCGACCCCACCCCGTGACCCTCCGGGAGCACCAGTGACAACGATCACCCCCCATTCCGGGAACCGGAAATCGAACTCCGGCGAGGCCCCGGGCTCTTTTGGCCCCCTGCAGGGTGCGCCCGGTACGCTCACCGCCGTGCCACACGCTGATCAGTACCGAACCGCCCCGCCCCGGCCGGAGCAGGCCCGCCCGACACCCCTGGGCGACCTGGCCGCGCAACTGGGGGTCGACGCCCCCGGAACCGCCGAGATCTCGGGCATCACCCACGACTCCCGGGCCGTGCGACCCGGCGACGTGTACGCGGCCCTGCCCGGCGCCCGCGCCCACGGCGCCGACTACGTCGCCCAGGCCGCCGGACTCGGCGCCGCCGCGATCCTCACCGACCCGACCGGCGCCGAGCGCGCCGCCGCCACCGGTCTGCCGGTCCTGGTCGTCGAGAACCCGCGCGGCCGGATGGGCGAACTCGCCGCCGCGATCTACGGGCGGCCCGGCGCCGACCTCCTCCAGATCGGCATCACCGGCACCTCCGGCAAGACCACCACCGCCTACCTCGTCGAGGGCGGCCTGCGCGGCTCCGGACACCACACCGGGCTCGTCGGCACCGTCGAGATGCGGATCGGCGACGAACGCATCAAGTCGGAGCGCACCACCCCGGAGGCCACCGACCTCCAGGCGCTCTTCGCCGTCATGCGCGAGCGGGGCGTCGACGCGGTCGCCATGGAGGTCTCCAGCCACGCCCTCGTGCTCGGCCGGGTCGACGGCTGCGTCTTCGACGTCGCCGTCTTCAACAACCTCAGCCCCGAGCACATGGAGTTCCACTCCGACATGGACGACTACTACCGGGCGAAGGCCGGGCTGTTCACGCCCGAGCGCAGCCGCCTCGGTGTGGTCAACCTCGACGACGCCTACGGCCGCAGGCTGGCCGGCGAGGCGACCGTCCCGGTCGTCACCTTCTCCGCCGAGGGCCGCGCCGACGCCGACTGGCGCGCCGAGGACCTCGTCCTCGGCTCCCACGACTCGACGTTCACCGCCGTCGGACCCGCGGGGGAGCGGATCTCCGCCACGGCCCCGCTGCCCGGCCCGTTCAACGTCGCCAACACCCTCGCCGCGATCGCCACCCTCGCCTCCGCGGGCATCGACTCGAAGAGCGCCGCCGAGGGCGTCGCCGCCGTCCCCGGCGTACCGGGCCGTCTGGAGCGGGTCGACGCGGGCCAGCCGTACCTCGCCGTCGTCGACTACGCGCACAAGACGGACGCCGTCGAATCGGTCCTGCGCTCCCTGCGCGAGGTCACCGAGGGCAAGCTCCACGTGGTCATCGGCTGCGGCGGGGACCGGGACACCACCAAGCGCGGCCCGATGGGCGCCGCCGCGGCCCGGCTCGCCGACACCGCCGTCCTGACCTCCGACAACCCCCGCTCCGAGGACCCGCTCAAGATCCTCGCCGCCATGCTCGCGGGCGCCGCCGAGGTGCCCGCGGAGGACCGCGGCGAGGTGCTCGTCCTCGCCGACCGCGCCGCGGCCGTCGCGGCCGCCGTCGCCCGCGCACAGCCGGGCGACACCGTCCTCGTCGCGGGCAAGGGCCACGAGCAGGGCCAGGAGATCGCCGGGGTGGTACGCCCCTTCGACGACCGACAGGTCCTGCGTGAGGCCATCGCCGACCGCTCGCACACCCGGGCTTCCGCGCCGGGCGGAACAGCCAGCCACCAGAACAGTCAGGGATGAAGCAGTGATCGCCCTCTCCCTCGCCGAGATCGCCGAAATCGTCGGCGGGCAGGCGCACGACATACCGGATCCGGCCACCCGGATCACCGGGCCCGTCGTCATCGACTCCCGCGAGGTGCGGGCCGGCAGCCTGTTCGCGGCCTTCGCCGGTGAGCACGTCGACGGCCACGACTACGCGGAACGCGCCGTCGCGGCGGGTGCGACGGCCGTCCTCGCCGTCCGCCCCGTCGGCGTCCCCGCCATCGTCGTCGACGACGTCCAGGCGGCGCTCGGGGCCCTCGCCCGAGCCGTCGTCGAACGGCTCGGCACCGATGTCGTCGCCCTCACCGGCTCGGCCGGCAAGACGTCCACCAAGGACCTGATCGCCCAGGTCCTCGACCGCCACGCGCCCACCGTCTGGACGCCCGGCTCGCTCAACAACGAGATCGGCCTGCCGCTCACGGCGCTCCGCGCGAGCGACGAGACCCGGCACCTGGTCCTGGAGATGGGCGCCCGCGGCATCGGGCACATCCGCTACCTCACGGGGCTCACCCCGCCCCGTATCGGCCTCGTCCTCAACGTGGGCACCGCCCACATCGGCGAGTTCGGCGGCCGGGAGCAGATCGCCGTGGCCAAGGGCGAGCTCGTCGAAGCGCTTCCGTCGGCCGAGGAGGGCGGTGTCGCCGTCCTCAACGCCGACGATCCGCTGGTCCGCGCGATGGCGAGCCGCACCAAGGCCCGCGTGACCTTCTTCGGCGAAGCGGACGAAGCGGCCGTACGGGCCGAGAACGTCCACCTCACAGAGTCCGGACAGCCTTCTTTCAGGCTTCACACACCCACCGGGTGCAGTGACGTGACCTTGCGCCTGTACGGTGAGCACCACGTGTCGAACGCGCTCGCAGCGGCCGCCGTCGCGCACGAGCTGGGCATGCCTGTCGAAGAGATCGCCACCGCGCTCTCCGAGGCCGGCACCCTGTCGCGCTGGCGCATGGAGGTCACCGAGCGTCCGGACGGCGTGACGATCGTCAACGACGCCTACAACGCGAACCCCGAGTCCATGCGAGCCGCCCTGCGCGCGCTCGCGGCCATGGGCAGGGCCGCACAGGCCCGAGGGGCTCGTACGTGGGCGGTGCTCGGCAAGATGGCCGAGCTCGGTGACGCATCGCTCGTCGAGCACGACGCGGTCGGACGGCTCGCCGTCCGGCTCAACGTCAGCAAGCTCGTGGCGGTCGGGGACAGGGAAGCGTCCTGGCTGCAACTGGGCGCATATAACGAGGGTTCGTGGGGTGAGGAGTCGGTGCACGTGTCCGACGCGCAGGCGGCTGTCGACCTGTTGCGCAGTGAGCTGCGCCCGGGGGACGTCGTCCTTGTGAAGGCGTCCAGGTCGGTCGGCCTCGAACAGGTCGCCCTGGCGCTCCTCGACACCGAGGGCGAGGTCGCCGTCCGATGAGGCAGATCCTCTTCGCGGGGGCCATCGGGCTCTTCCTGACCCTGATCGGCACCCCGCTGCTGATCAAACTCCTCGCCCGCAAGGGGTACGGGCAGTTCATCCGCGACGACGGCCCGCGCGGCCACGCCGGGAAGAAGGGCACGCCCACCATGGGCGGCATCTCCTTCATCCTGGCCACGCTCATCGCGTACGCCCTGGCCAAGGTCATCACCGGTGAGGACCCGACGTACTCGGGCGCCCTGGTGCTGTTCCTGATGGCCGGCATGGGCCTCGTCGGGTTCCTCGACGACTACATCAAGATCGTCAAGCAGCGTTCGCTCGGCCTGCGGGCCAAGGCGAAGATGGCCGGCCAGCTGATCGTCGGCATCGCCTTCGCCGTGCTCTCGCTGCAGTTCGCGGACCTGCGCGGGCTCACGCCCGCCTCCACGAAGCTCTCCTTCATCACGGACTTCGGCTGGGCCATCGGCCCCGTGCTGTTCGTGGTCTGGGCGCTCTTCATGATTCTCGCCATGTCCAACGGCGTGAACCTGACGGACGGTCTGGACGGCCTCGCCACCGGCGCCTCGGTGATGGTCTTCGGCGCGTACACCTTCATCGGGCTCTGGCAGTTCCAGGAGTCCTGTGCGAACGCCATGACCCTGACCAACCCCAACGCCTGCTTCGAGGTGCGCGACCCGCTCGACCTCGCCGTCGTCGCCTCCGCGCTCATGGGCTCCTGCTTCGGCTTCCTGTGGTGGAACACCTCGCCCGCCAAGATCTTCATGGGTGACACCGGCTCGCTCGCCCTCGGCGGCGCCCTCGCCGGTCTCGCCATCTGCTCCCGTACGGAGCTCCTGCTGGCCCTGCTCGGCGGCCTGTTCGTCCTGATCACGATGTCCGTGGTCATCCAGGTCGGCTCGTTCAAGATGACCGGCAAGCGCGTCTTCCGGATGGCGCCACTCCAGCACCACTTCGAACTCAAGGGGTGGTCCGAAGTCCTGGTCGTCGTCCGGTTCTGGATCATCCAGGGCATGTGCGTGATCGTGGGCCTGGGCCTCTTCTACGCGGGATGGGCAGCGGACAAGTGACAGAACAGCTCGACTGGAACGGCAAGAGGGTCACCGTCGCGGGACTCGGGGTGTCCGGCATCCCGGCCGCCCGCGTCCTGCACGGCCTCGGCGCGCTCGTCACCGTCGTCAACGACGGCGACGACGAGCGCTCCCGGGCCCAGGCCGCGGAACTCGAGGCGGAGGGCATCACCGTCCGCCTCGGCGACGGGGCCACCCTGCCGTCCGGCACCGAGCTGATCGTCACCACCCCCGGCTGGCGGCCCGACAAGCCGCTCTTCGCGGCCGCCGCCGAGGCGGGCGTGGACATCTGGGGCGACGTCGAACTCGCCTGGCGGCTCCGGGGACCCGGCGCGGCCCCCTGGCTCGCGGTCACCGGCACCAACGGCAAGACCACGACCGTCCGGATGCTCGCCTCGATCCTGCAGGCGGCCGGACTGCGGACCGCCGCCGTCGGCAACATCGGCGTCTCCCTCCTCGACGCCGTCCTCGGCGAGGAGGAGTACGACGTGCTCGCCGTCGAACTCTCCAGCTACCAGCTCCACTGGGCGCCGTCCGTCCGCGTCCACTCGGCCGCCGTGCTCAACCTGGCGCCCGACCACCTCGACTGGCACGGCTCCATGGAGGCGTACGCCGCCGACAAGGGCCGGATCTACGAGGGCAACCAGGTCGCCTGCGTCTACAACGTCGCCGACAAGGCGACCGAGGACCTGGTCCGCGAGGCCGACGTCGAGGAGGGCTGCCGGGCGATCGGTTTCACCCTCGGCACCCCCGGCCCGTCCGAAGTCGGCGTCGTCGAGGGCATCCTCGTCGACCGGGCCTTCGTCGAGAACCGGCAGAAGAACGCCCAGGAGCTCGCCGAGGTCTCCGACGTCCAGCCGCCGGCCCCGCACAACATCGCCAACGCCCTGGCCGCGGCCGCCCTGGCCCGCGCCTTCGGCGTCGACGCCAAGGCCGTACGCGACGGCCTGAAGGCCTTCCGGCCCGACCCGCACCGCATCGAACTGGTCGAGGAGGTCCAGGGAGTCGCGTACGTCGACGACTCCAAGGCCACCAACACCCACGCCGCGGAAGCCTCGTTGGCCGCCTACGACCCGATCGTCTGGATCGCCGGCGGCCTCGCCAAGGGTGCGACCTTCGACGAGCTCGTCCAGAAGTCGGCGAAGCGCTTGCGCGGGGCCGTACTGATCGGCGCCGACCGGGCCCTGATCCGGGAAGCCCTGGCGCGACACGCCCCGGAAGTACCCGTGGTGGACCTCGACCGGACCGACACTGGGGCGATGTCCGAGGCGGTCCGCGAGGCGACCCGGCTCGCCCACGCGGGGGACACGGTGCTCCTCGCCCCGGCCTGTGCCTCGATGGACATGTTCACCAACTACAACAAGCGCGGCGAGGCCTTCGCGGACGCGGTCCGCGCCCTCGCCGCCACCGGGGACGCCTGACCCGACCCGTGGGAGGGTCCGGCAGGACCGGGCACGACCGGAGGGGGCAGCGACCATGCCGAGCAAGATCGCAGGGACACGCGGACCCTCCGCCGTACGCGGCGGAGGGCGGGCCCCCGCGTCCCCGCGGCGACCCCGCGGCGGGGGCCTGAGACGGCTCCACGAGCGGGCACGGAAGGCCTGGGACCGGCCTCTCACGGCGTACTACGTGATCATCGGCGCCGGCATGCTCATCACCGCGCTCGGCCTCGTGATGGTCTACTCCGCCTCGATGATCACGGCACTCCGCTACGAGCTGGTGCCCTCCTACTTCTTCCGGAAGCAGTTCTTCGCCGCGCTCCTGGGCACCGGACTGCTCCTGGTCGCCTCACGGATGCCCGTGAAGCTCCACCGGGCCCTCGCCTACCCCATCCTGGTCGGCGCGGTCTTCCTGATGGTCCTCGTGCAGATCCCGGGGATAGGGCACTCCGTCGGCGGCAACCAGAACTGGATCTCGCTGGGCGGCCCGTTCATGCTCCAGCCCAGCGAGTTCGGCAAACTGGGGCTGATCCTCTGGGGCGCGGACCTGCTCGCCCGCAAGAACGACATGCGGCTGCTCACGCAGTGGAAGCACATGCTGGTGCCGCTGGTCCCGGGCGCCTTCATGCTGCTCGGACTGATCATGCTCGGCGGCGACATGGGCACCGCGATCATCCTCACCGCGATCCTCTTCGGCCTGCTGTGGACCGCCGGAGCGCCCACCCGGCTCTTCGTCGGGGTGCTCGCGGTGGCCGGCGCCCTCGGCGCGCTGCTCATCAAGACGAGCCCGCACCGCATGGACCGGTTCCAGTGCATCGGGGCCTCCGACCCCGGCGGCGAGGGAGCCCCCTGCCTGCAGGCGGCGCACGGAATCTATGCTCTGGCGTCGGGTGGATGGTTCGGTTCCGGACTCGGTGCGAGCGTCGAGAAATGGGGCCAACTGCCCGAGGCGCACACCGACTTCATCTTCGCGGTCACCGGTGAGGAACTGGGTCTCGCGGGGACGCTGTCGGTACTCGCCCTGTTCGCGGCCCTAGGCTATGCGGGTATCCGCGTGGCCGGAGGCACGGAGGACCCCTTCGTGAGGTTCGCCGCGGGAGGTGTGACCACCTGGATCACGGCTCAGGCCGTGATCAACATCGGTGCGGTGCTCGGTCTGCTGCCGATCGCCGGTGTCCCGCTCCCGTTGTTCTCCTACGGTGGGTCGGCCCTGCTGCCGACCATGTTCGCCGTCGGGCTCCTCATCGCCTTCGCGCGACAGGAACCCGCCGCGAAAGCGGCCCTGGCCATGCGCCGCCCCGGCTGGGGCAAGCGGGCCGGGGTGAGATGGAAGTCGATGCGACGGCGCGTCAAGAAGCGCCCGTCCGGAGAGCGGTGAATTTCGGTGCATGTCGTACTCGCCGGCGGGGGGACCGCCGGCCACATCGAGCCCGCGCTGGCCCTCGCGGACGCCCTGCGCAGGCAGGACCCCAGCGTGGGGATCACGGCGCTCGGCACGGAGAAGGGTCTGGAGACCCGTCTCGTGCCCGAGCGGGGCTACGAGTTGGCCCTCATCCCGGCCGTACCGCTGCCCCGCAAGCCCACCCCCGAGCTGATCACCGTTCCCGGGCGGCTGCGCGGCACCATCAAGGCGGCCGAGCAGATCCTGGAGCGCACCAAGGCGGACTGCGTGGTGGGCTTCGGCGGCTACGTGGCGCTGCCCGGCTATCTGGCGGCCAAGCGCCTCGGGGTGCCGATCGTGGTCCACGAGGCCAACGCCCGGCCCGGCCTGGCCAACAAGATCGGTTCGCGGTACGCGGCCGGGGTGGCCGTCGCGACCCCGGACAGCAAGCTCCGCAACGCCCGCTACATCGGCATTCCGCTGCGGCACACCATCGCGACCCTCGACCGGGCCAGGGTCCGCCCCGAGGCGCGCGCCGCGTTCGGTCTCGACCCGAACCTGCCGACGCTCCTCGTCTCCGGCGGCTCCCAGGGCGCCCGGCGGCTCAACGAGGTGATCCAGCAGATCGCCCCGGTGCTCCAGCGCTCCGGCATCCAGATCCTGCACGCGGTCGGCCCGAAGAACGAAATGCCGCGCGTCGACAACATGCCCGGAATGCCGCCCTACGTGCCGGTACCGTACGTGGACCGGATGGATCTCGCGTACGCCGCGGCCGACATGATGCTCTGCCGCGCGGGCGCCATGACCGTCGCCGAGCTCTCCGCCGTCGGGCTGCCCGCCGCGTACGTACCGCTGCCGATCGGCAACGGCGAACAGCGGCTCAACGCCCAGCCGGTGGTCAAGGCCGGCGGTGGGCTCCTCGTCGACGACGCGGAGCTGTCGCCGCAGTGGGTGCAGGGCAACGTCCTGCCCGTACTGGCCGATCCGCACCGGTTGTACGAGATGTCCCGCGCCGCCGCCGAGTTCGGCCGCCGGGACGCCGACGACCTCCTCGTCGGCATGGTGTACGAGGCGATCGCCGCGCGCCGCCAGGCGTAGCGCGGCGGCTGAGGGCAGGAGACGCCACGTGGCAGCCGGACCGACGACCGCGGAGAAGAGCGGCGCGAGCGAGTCGAAGAGGTCGTCGAAGGGCTCGTCGGACGGTCCGTCCCGCGCGGGCACCCGGAATCGTAGATTCCGGGTGCCCGGTCCCCGGGTGCTCCTCATCGCCGTGGCCGTCCTCCTGCTCGTGGTCGGCGGGATCTGGGCGTTCTACGGCTCGAACTGGTTCCGTGTGGAACGTGTGAAGACTTCCGGCACCTCGGTCCTGACCCCGCGTGAGGTCGAGGCCGTGGCCGCCGTCCTGATGGGCGCCCCGCTCGTCACCGTCGACACCGAGGCCATCGAGGTCCGGCTGCGGGAGGGGCTCCCGCGGATCGAGTCGGTGGACGTCGTGCGGTCCTGGCCGCACGGAATCGGGCTGAATGTGACGGAACGGAAGCCCGTTCTTCTGATGGAAAAGGGCGGAAAGTTCATCGAAGTGGACGCGACCGGAATGCGGTTCGCCACCGTCGACACCGCACCCCGCGGTGTCCCCCGGCTCGTCCTCGACAGTGCCTCCTCGCCGAGTCTGCGTCGTTTCGGCGCGGACAGGCTGCTCCGGGAGGCGGTGCGCGTCCGGGGTGAACTCCCGGCGGAAATCGCCCGGAACACTCGTGTCGTGCGCGTCACCTCGTACGACTCCGTCACTCTGGAGCTGACCAGGGGGCGCACCGTCTTCTGGGGCAGTGGTGAACACGGTCCCGTCAAGGCCCGCGTTCTCACCGCGCTCCTGAAAGCAACTCCCAAAGCGGGGCACTTCGACGTAAGTGCCCCCACAGCGCCCGCCTCGTCCGGGAGTTGACGGGAATCACCCCTGGCCAGCCCCCTGGTTGGCCAGCGCTACGGGTGATCACATAGGGTGAAAAGAAAAACGGGAGGTTCGGCGTGTTCGTTGAACGTGCGCCACTTGTCGACTTAGTGTCCTGTTCGGAAGAGTCCAGCGAACAGAGACACTGGTAACCCTAAACTTCAACGTTAGGGTTCGGGTCGGCGTTTCGGACCGTCCCAATCGGCATCCGTCGGAGCCGCGCGACAACCGCGCAGCGACGACACGTAACTCGAGGCGAGAGGCCTTCGACGTGGCAGCACCGCAGAACTACCTCGCAGTCATCAAGGTCATCGGTGTCGGCGGCGGTGGTGTCAATGCCATCAACCGAATGATCGAGGTCGGTCTCAAGGGCGTCGAGTTCATCGCCATCAACACCGACGCGCAAGCGCTGTTGATGAGCGACGCCGACGTCAAGCTCGACGTCGGCCGTGAACTCACCCGCGGCCTCGGCGCCGGGGCGAACCCGGCCGTCGGTCGCAAGGCGGCAGAGGACCACCGTGAGGAGATCGAGGAGGTCCTCAAGGGGGCCGACATGGTCTTCGTCACCGCCGGAGAGGGCGGCGGCACCGGCACCGGCGGCGCACCCGTCGTCGCCAACATCGCGCGCTCGCTCGGCGCCCTCACGATCGGTGTGGTCACCAGGCCGTTCACCTTCGAGGGCCGCCGTCGCGCCAACCAGGCGGAGGACGGCATCGCCGAGCTCCGCGAAGAGGTCGACACCCTCATCGTCATCCCCAACGACCGGCTCCTGTCGATCTCGGACCGTCAGGTCTCCGTGCTCGACGCCTTCAAGTCGGCCGACCAGGTGCTGCTGAGCGGTGTGCAGGGCATCACCGACCTCATCACCACCCCGGGTCTGATCAACCTCGACTTCGCCGACGTCAAGTCGGTCATGTCCGAGGCCGGTTCGGCCCTGATGGGCATCGGCTCCGCCCGCGGCGACGACCGCGCGGTGGCGGCGGCGGAGATGGCGATCTCCTCGCCGCTCCTCGAGGCCTCCATCGACGGCGCCCGTGGTGTGCTGCTCTCCATCTCCGGCGGCAGCGACCTCGGTCTCTTCGAGATCAACGAGGCCGCGCAGCTGGTCAGCGAGGCCGCCCACCCGGAGGCCAACATCATCTTCGGCGCCGTCATCGACGACGCCCTCGGCGACGAGGTCCGGGTCACCGTCATCGCCGCCGGCTTCGACGGCGGCCAGCCGCCGGCCCGCCGGGACAACATCATCGGCTCGGTCTCCGCCAAGCGCGAGGAGCCGGCCCCGGCGCCCCGCCACGTCGAGACCTCCCGCCCGCTGGGCGGCCTCGGCACGGTCGCCCCGCGCGAGGAGCCGGTCCAGGTTCAGGCCGAGCCGGCGCCGGCGGTCAACGAGACCCCGCTGTCGCCCGCTCCCCCGGTCGTCCCGCCGGCCCGTCCGTACGCGGACAGCCAGGCCGAAGAGCTGGACGTCCCGGACTTCCTGAAGTGATAGGACAGCGCTTCGACGCGAACGGCGCGCACTTCGCCTTCACCGACAGGTGGGGCGGAGTGAGCGCCGTTCCGTACGAGGAGCTGAACCTCGGCGGCGCCGTGGGGGACACCTCCGAGGCGGTACGGACCAACCGGGCGCTCGCGGCCGGCGCCCTCGGGCTCGACCCCGCGTCCGTGGTCTGGATGAACCAGGTGCACGGCGCGGACGTCGCCGAGGTCGGGGGGCCGTGGGGCACCGACGGGATCCCGTCGGTGGACGGCCTCGTCACCTCCCGGACCGGACTCGCCCTCGCCGTCCTCACCGCCGACTGCGTCCCCGTCCTCCTCGCCGATCCGGTCGCCGGGGTCGCGGCCGCCGCCCACGCCGGGCGGCCCGGGATGGTGGCGGGTGTGGTTCCCGCCGCGGTCTCGGCCATGATCGATCTCGGCGCCGACCCCGCCCGTATCGTCGCCCGCACCGGCCCCGCCGTCTGCGGGCGTTGCTACGAGGTGCCGGAGGCCATGCGGGCCGAGGTCGCCGAGGCCGAGCCCGCCGCCTGGGCCGAGACGAGCTGGGGCACCCCGGCCGTCGACGTCACCGCCGGAGTCCTCGCCCAGCTCGAACGGCTCGGCGTCACGGACCGGCAGGCCAGTACGGTCTGCACCCGGGAATCCGGTGACCACTACTCGTACCGCCGCGATCGCACCACGGGGCGACTCGCGGGATATGTCTGGTTGGACTGAGAAGAGACATGACGGACCGCACGTCGGAACTCGCCGAGAACCTGGCCCGGGTGGAGGCGCGCATCGCCGCCGCCTGCGCCGCCGCCGGGCGCCCGCGGGAAGAGGTGACGCTCGTCGTGGTCACCAAGACCTATCCCGCGAGCGACGTCAGAATCCTCCACGGGCTCGGTGTACGGCACGTCGCCGAGAACCGGGACCAGGACGCGGCCCCGAAGGCGGCCGCCTGTGCCGACCTTGATCTGACCTGGCACTTCGTGGGCCAGTTGCAGACCAACAAGGTCAGATCCGTGGTGGGTTATGCCGATGTGGTGCAGTCTGTCGACCGCTTGAAGCTCGTTTCCTCGCTCTCCGCGGCCGCGGAGAAGGAGGGCCGCGAGCTCGGCTGTCTCCTCCAGGTCGCGCTCGACGCCGAGTCCGGCGAACGGGGCGACCGCGGCGGGGTCGCGCCCGACGGGATCGAGGAGTTGGCCGCCGCGGTGGCCGCCGCCCCCGGACTGCGGCTCGGCGGGCTGATGACCGTCGCGCCGCTCTCCGGTCCGTACGCGGGACGGCAACGCGCCGCCTTCGACCGCCTGATGGATTTGTCGACTGCCCTGCGCGCGACCCGTCCGGCTGCGAACATGGTGTCAGCAGGGATGAGTGCGGACCTCGAGGAGGCCGTCGCGGCCGGGGCGACACATGTACGCGTCGGTACGGCGGTACTCGGAGTCCGGCCGAAGCTCGGGTAACGTCGCGAAGCAAGTCGGACCACAGCAGAAAATATGGTCATTCCGCAGAACGGCGGGACGACCCGTGGATCGCGGGCACTTGGTGACGCTGCGACATCGGCCGGTATGGCGATCCACCACAGAGCGGAGGACTCAGAGAATGGCCGGCGCGATGCGCAAGATGGCGGTCTACCTCGGCCTCGTGGAGGACGATGGGTACGACGGCCGGGGCTTCGACCCCGACGACGACTTCGAACCCGAGCTGGAGCCGGAGCCCGAGCGCGACCGGCGCCACATCGCCCCTCCGCGGCAGGTCGAGCGTGAGGAACCGGTACGAGTGGTGCAGCCTCCGGCACCCCGTGAGCCGATGTCCCATTCTGTCCCTGTACTCGCCGAAAGTGGACGTCCGGCCCGAATTGCCCCCGTGGCATCCATCACACCCGAACGTCCCAGCATGGAGAAGAACGCACCCGTGATCATGCCCAAGGTCGTGTCCGAGCGGGAGCCCTACCGCATCACCACGCTGCACCCCCGGACCTACAACGAGGCCCGTACCATCGGGGAACACTTCCGTGAGGGCACCCCGGTGATCATGAACCTCACGGAGATGGACGACACGGATGCGAAGCGACTTGTCGACTTTGCCGCCGGACTCGTCTTCGGGCTCCATGGCAGCATTGAGCGCGTGACGCAGAAGGTGTTCCTGTTGTCGCCTGCTAACGTCGATGTCACGGCGGAGGACAAGGCCCGGATCGCAGAGGGCGGATTCTTCAACCAGAGCTGAGAACACAAGAACCGGACGGACCGGTCGCGAAGCGGCCGGAACAAGTGAGAGCACGTAAGTCAGGGGAGAGGGAAACGCGGGATGGGCGTCGCACTACAGGTGGTCTACATCGTGCTGATGTGCTTCCTCGTCCTCCTGATCGTCCGACTTGTCATGGACTACGTCTTCCAGTTCGCCCGTTCATGGCAACCCGGTAAGGCGATGGTGGTCGTCCTTGAGGCCACCTACACTGTCACCGATCCACCGCTCAAGCTTCTGCGGCGACTCATCCCGCCGCTGCGTCTCGGGGGCGTGGCACTCGACCTGTCCTTCTTCGTTCTGATGATCATTGTCTACATCCTGATCTCCATCGTGAGCGGCTTCGCGAGGTGAATGTGGACGATACGGTCTTGCCGACTGCCGACGACTACGTAGAGGTGAAGAAGAGATGCCGCTGACCCCCGAGGACGTGCGGAACAAGCAGTTCACGACCGTCCGCCTCCGAGAAGGCTATGACGAGGACGAGGTCGATGCCTTCCTCGACGAGGTCGAGGGCGAGCTGACCCGCCTGCTCCGCGAGAACGAGGACCTGCGCGCCAAGCTGGCCGCCGCGACGCGTGCCGCCGCGCAGAACCAGCAGCAGCAGGGGATGCGCAAGCCCCCGGAGCAGCAGGATCGTCCCGTCGGTCCCGGCGCGCCCGTGCCCGCCGCCATATCCGGACCGCCGGTCCAGCAGCAGCCGCCGCAGATGGGCCCGCCGCAGCTTCCGTCCGGTGCCCCGCAGCTTCCCGCCGGCCCGATGCAGGGTGGCCCCATGCAGGGTGGCCCGATGCAGGGCGGTCCCATGCAGGGTGGCCCGATGCAGGGTGGCCCCATGCAGGGCGGTCCCATGCAGGGCGGCCCCATGGGTCACCCGCAGCAGCAGCAGATGCAGCAGCAGATGCCGCCGCAGATGCAGCAGCCCCAGCAGGGCCCCGGTGGCGACAGCGCCGCGCGTGTCCTCTCGCTGGCCCAGCAGACCGCCGACCAGGCGATCGCCGAGGCCCGCTCCGAGGCCAACAAGATCGTCGGCGAGGCGCGCTCGCGCGCCGAGGGCCTGGAGCGGGACGCCCGCGCCAAGGCGGACGCTCTTGAGCGGGACGCGCAGGAGAAGCACCGCGTCGCGATGGGCTCCCTGGAGTCCGCCCGCGCCACGCTGGAGCGCAAGGTCGAGGACCTGCGCGGCTTCGAGCGCGAGTACCGCACGCGTCTGAAGTCGTACCTGGAGTCGCAGCTGCGTCAGCTGGAGACCCAGGCCGACGACTCGCTCGCCCCGCCGCGCACCCCGGCCACGGCCTCGCTGCCGCCGGCCCCGTCGATGGCCTCGGCCGGCGCCGGTGCGCCGTCCTACGGCGGCAACGGTGCGATGGGTGGTGGACCGTCCATGGGCGGCGCCCCGTCCTACGGCGGCCAGCAGCAGATGTCCCCGGCGATGACCCAGCCGATGGCTCCGGTCCGTCCGCAGGCTCCGCAGCCGATGCAGCAGGCGCCGGCGCCGATGCGTGGCTTCCTGATCGACGAGGACGACAACTGACGGCGCGTGGTCGCGCGATGAGCGCGTAGCCGTCGGCAGGCTGAAGGGCCGGGCCCCGGGAAACCGGGCCCCGGCCCTTTGTCGTGCCCGGTCCTGCGGGGGAGGGCCCGCGACGGGGTGGGCGGGGGCCGGGTGGGTTCCGGCTCAGCGGAACCCGTTGCCCGTGACGGGGTAGGTGTCGTCCCGGACTGGCGCACCCAGCGGGGGTGCGTGCCGCCCGGCCGGGCGCGCGGTGTGGCAGGCGGCGAAACGGCCGTGGGGATGGCAAAGGGCCCGGCACCGGAGTGGTGCCGGGCCCTTCGCGTGCAGGTCAGGCCTTGCGGAGGCGGAACGTCAGGCCGAGGGACTCGTCCGTGAACGGGTCGCCGTACGTGGCGTCCGCCTCGCCCTGGGCGTGGTCCGTGGCCAGGACCTCGTCCGCGATCAGGGCCGCGTGGGCCGTCAGGGCCTCCGCCGTCTCCGGCGAGTCCGTCAGCCAGCGCAGGGCGATCCGGTCGGCCACGTCCAGACCGCTGTTCTTGCGGGCCTCCTGGATCAGGCGGATCGCGTCACGCGCCAGGCCCGCCTTGCGGAGCTCCGGGGTGATCTCCAGGTCGAGGGCGACCGTGGCGCCCGCGTCCGAGGCCACCGACCAGCCCTCGCGGGGGGTCTCCGTGATGATGACCTCCTCGGGGGTGACGGTGATGTCCTCGCCGTTCACCGACAGGGTCGCCTCGCCGGAGCGGAGGGCCAGGGACAGCGCCGCCGCGTCCGCCGCCGCCACCGCCTTCGCCACGTCCTGGACGCCCTTGCCGAAGCGCTTGCCCAGGGCACGGAAGTTCGCCTTGGCGGTGGTGTCCACCAGCGAGCCGCCCACGTCCGAGAGGGAGGCGAGGGAGCTGACGTTCAGCTCCTCCGTGATCTGGGCCTGGAGGTCCGCGGAGAGGGCCGCGAAGCCCGTCGCCGCGACCAGGGCCCGGGAGAGCGGCTGGCGGGTCTTCACGCCCGACTCGGCGCGCGTCGCCCGGCCCAGCTCCACCAGACGCCGGACGAGCAGCATCTGCTCCGAGAGCGTCTTGTCGATCGCCGTCGTGTCCGCCTCCGGCCACGTCGCCAGGTGGACCGACTCGGGGGCGCCCGGCGTCACCGGCACCACCAGGTCCTGCCAGACCCGCTCCGCGATGAACGGGGTCAGCGGGGCCATCAGCCGCGTGACCGTCTCCACCACGTCGTGGAGGGTGCGGAGGGCCGCCTTGTCGCCCTGCCAGAAGCGGCGGCGCGAGCGGCGCACGTACCAGTTCGACAGGTCGTCGACGAAGGCCGAGATCAGCTTGCCGGTGCGCTGGGTGTCGTACGACTCCATCGCCTCGGTCGCCTCGGCGACCAGCGTGTTCAGTTCGGAGAGGAGCCACTTGTCGAGGACCGTGCGGTCGGCCGGCGCCGGGTCCGCGGCGGAGGGGGCCCAGCCGGACGTACGGGCGTACAGCGCCTGGAAGGCCACCGTGTTCCAGTACGTCAGGAGGGTCTTGCGGACGACCTCCTGGATGGTGCCGTGGCCCACCCGGCGCGCCGCCCACGGCGAGCCGCCGGCCGCCATGAACCAGCGGACCGCGTCCGCGCCGTGCTGGTCCATCAGCGGGATCGGCTGGAGGGTGTTCCCCAGGTGCTTGGACATCTTGCGGCCGTCCTCGGCGAGGATGTGGCCCAGGCAGACCACGTTCTCGTAGGACGACTTGTCGAAGACCAGCGTGCCGACGGCCATCAGCGTGTAGAACCAGCCTCGCGTCTGGTCGATGGCCTCGGAGATGAACTGCGCGGGGTACCGGGACTCGAAGAGTTCCTTGTTCTCGTGCGGGTAGCCGTACTGCGCGAACGGCATCGAGCCCGAGTCGTACCAGGCGTCGATGACCTCGGGGACGCGGACGGCCTCGAGGGAGCAGCCCTCGGTGGGGCAGCCGAACGTCACCGCGTCGATGTACGGGCGGTGCGGGTCGAGCTGCGACTGGTCGGTGCCGGTCAGCTCGGTCAGCTCGGCGCGCGAGCCCACACAGGTCAGGTGGTCGTCCTCGCAGCGCCAGATCGGCAGCGGGGTGCCCCAGTAGCGGTTCCGGGAGAGGGCCCAGTCGACGTTGTTGGTCAGCCAGTCGCCGAAGCGGCCGTGCTTGACCGAGTCCGGGAACCAGTTCGTCCGCTCGTTCTCCGCGAGCATGCGGTCCTTGACCGCGGTCGTGCGGATGTACCAGGACGGCTGCGCGTAGTACAGCAGCGCCGTGTGGCAGCGCCAGCAGTGCGGGTAGCTGTGCTCGTACGCGATGTGCTTGAAGAGCAGCCCGCGGGCGTCCAGGTCGGCGGTGAGCGCCTCGTCGGCCTTCTTGAAGAAGACGCCGCCGACCAGCGGCACGTCCTCCTCGAAGGTGCCGTCGGGGCGGACCGGGTTCACGACCGGCAGGCCGTACGCCTTGCAGACCTTGAGGTCGTCCTCACCGAAGGCGGGGGACTGGTGGACCAGACCCGTACCGTCCTCGGTCGTCACGTACTCGGCGTTCACGACGTAGTGCGCCGGCTCGGGGAACTCGACGAGCTCGAAGGGGCGCCGGTAGGTCCAGCGCTCCATCTCGGCGCCCGTGAAGGACTCGCCGGTGGTGACCCAGCCCTCGCCGAGGGCCTTCTCGAGCAGCGGCTGGGCGACGACGACCCGCTCGTCGCCGTCGGTGGCGACGACGTAGGTGACCTCGGGGTGGGCGGCGACCGCCGTGTTGGACACCAGGGTCCACGGGGTCGTCGTCCAGACGAGGAGCGCCGCCTTGCCGGCCAGCGGGCCGGAGGTCAGCGGGAAGCGGACGTAGACCGAGGGGTCGACGACCGTCTCGTAGCCCTGGGCCAGCTCGTGGTCCGAGAGGCCGGTGCCGCAGCGCGGGCACCAGGGGGCGACCCGGTGGTCCTGGACGAGCAGGTCCTTGTCGAAGATCTGCTTCAGCGACCACCAGACCGACTCGATGTACGAGGGGTCCATCGTCCGGTACGCGTCGTCCAGGTCGACCCAGTAGCCCATGCGGGTCGTGAGCTCGGCGAACGCGTCGGTGTGCCGGGTGACGGACTCGCGGCACTTGTCGTTGAACGCGGCGATGCCGTAGTCCTCGATGTCCTTCTTGCCGGAGAAGCCGAGCTCCTTCTCGACGGCGAGCTCCACCGGGAGGCCGTGGCAGTCCCAGCCGGCCTTGCGGGCCACGTGGTAGCCGCGCATGGTCCGGAAGCGGGGGAAGACGTCCTTGAAGACGCGGGCCTCGATGTGGTGCGCGCCCGGCATGCCGTTGGCGGTCGGCGGGCCCTCGTAGAACACCCACTCGGGGCGTCCCTCGGACTGTTCGAGGGTCTTGGAGAAGACCTTGTTCTCGTGCCAGAAGTCGAGCACGGCGTGCTCCATCGCGGGCAGGTCTACCTGCGCGGGCACCTGGCGGTACTGCGGCGGTGTCATCGAGTTCCTCCGGCGGACTGTCGTCGTTCCGTCCGGAGGGACGAGAGCGCTGCTCCCGCGGTACCACCCTCCTTGGCCCGGGGCACGCACGCCCTGAGCCCCCTCATTGGGGTCGCGACGCCGGGTCTAGTCACCGCGGTCTCCCACGGCTTTCTTCCGACGGCTCCGGGGTGATGCTTCACATCGGGCTCGCCCCCGGGCTCTCACCGTCCCCGGGTCGCTCATGGCTGCGTACGACGCTACTCGTCCCCATCCAAGCCTTTCGCCAGGACCAGTGTACGGGGCCCGGGGTGGGGTGGCAGACCGGTTTTCCCGTGACCCGAATGGCCATACGCGGCGGTTCGGAGTTGGTGTGCGGCCATGTGGGGGAGGGGCGGGACGGATTACCCGGCGGGGAGCTGGGCACAACGGAGGCAGGCCTGCCCCGAGGGGTGCGGGGGCGGGTGGGAACGGCGGCGTGCCCCGTTGCCGCGGGCCTTGGGCCGATTTATCGTCCCAGCACGATTCGCGAGCAAGATCACAAAATGTGAAGGGGCCGCGACATGGTGGCGAAGAAGACCGCCGCGAAGGAGCCCTCGGCCGCCGGTTCCACCGGTTCGGCGGAGGGCGCGAAGGACGTGGCCGGGAAGAAGACGACGGTCGCCGAGCCGCCGACGGTCGCGAAGAGCACCCCCACGAGGAAGACCACCGCGAAGAGGACCGCCGTGAAGAAGACCGCCGTGAAGAAGAGCGCGGAGGAGGCGGTCGCCGAGGAGACGGTCGCCCCGGAGGCCGCCGCCAGGAAGACGCCCGCCAAGAAGGCCGCGGCGAAGAAGGCGGCCGCCAAGGCGCCCGCCGCGAAGAAGCAGACAGGAGCCAGGACGGTGGCAGCGAAGAAGACCGCGGGTGGCGTCACGACCGCCGGGGACGAGGCCGCCGTGCCTCCCGCCCGGACAGGCGAGCTCGCGGTACGTCCCGGGGAGGACCCCTGGACCCCGGCCGAGGTCACCGAGGCCCGCGACGAGCTCCAGTCCGAGGTGCTGCGGCTGCGCAGCGAGCTCGCGCACTCCCAGGAGGAGCTCACCGGCCTCATGCGGGACTCGGGCGACGGCGCCGGGGACGACCAGGCGGACACCGGCACCAAGAACATCACCCGCGAGCACGAGCTCGCCCTGGCCGCCAACGCCCGGGAGATGCTGGAACAGACCGAGCACGCCCTGGAACGGCTCGACGCGGGCACGTACGGCCTCTGCGAGGTGTGCGGGAAGCCGATCGGCAAGGCGCGGATGCAGGCCTTCCCCCGGGCCACACTCTGCGTCGAGGACAAGCAGCGGCAGGAGCGGCGCGGCTGACGGCCGGGGCGGCGCGGGCCGCGGCGTGGCGCGGCGTGGGTGACGAACGTGCGCCGCGCGGCCGGTGATCTCGGCTGCCGGTCTCGTACGCCTGTGCCGTACCCTCGGTGCACGGTCAGGCATCGAGGTCGAGGGACTCACTCACGTGGCAGAGGCGGAGCGCATCATCGGTACGCCGGATTCAGCAGGGGCCGAGGAGCCGGCCGCCTCCGACGAGACGGTGGCCGCCGACGGTACGGCCATGCCCGACGACAGGTCGGCCGCTCCCGTGGAGCGGCCGAAGGGCAGGCGCAGGATCCTCGCCCTGTTCGTCGTGGCCGTCCTCGCCTACCTGCTCGACCTGGGCAGCAAGATGCTCGTGGTCGCCAAGCTGGAGGGCCGTGAGCCGATCCGGGTGATCGGTGACTGGCTGCGCTTCGACGCCATCCGGAACCCGGGTGCCGCGTTCGGCATGGGCGAGGCCTTCACGATCATCTTCACCTGCATCGCGGCCGCCGTGATCATCGTGATCATCCGGCTGGCGCGGAAGCTCTACAGCCTGCCCTGGGCGATCGCGCTCGGCCTGCTGCTCGGCGGTGCGCTGGGCAACCTCACGGACCGGATCTTCCGCTCCCCGGGCGTCTTCGAGGGCGCCGTCGTCGACTTCATCGCCCCCGCGCACTTCGCCGTCTTCAACCTCGCCGACTCGGCGATCGTCTGCGGCGGCATCCTCATCGTGATCCTGTCGTTCCGGGGTCTGGACCCCGACGGCACCGTCCACAAGGACTGAGCCGATCCGGCCGCGAGACCCGAGCACCTCGGGGCAAGGCATACTCGACGAGTGAGTACGAGTCCCGAGATCCGCACGCTGCCCGTTCCCGATGGCCTGGAGGGCGAGCGCGTCGACGCCGCCATCGCCCGTATGTTCGGGTTCTCCCGTACGAAGGCGGCCGAGCTGGCCGCCGCAGGCAAGGTCCAGGTCGACGGCTCCGTCGTCGGCAAGTCCGAGCGGGTGAGCGGCGGCGCGTGGCTCGAGGTCGAGATGCCGGGCGCGGCCGCGCCCGTGCAGATCGTCGCCGAGCCCGTCGAGGGCATGGAGATCATCCACGACGACGACGACATCGTCGTGATCATGAAGCCGATCGGTGTGGCCGCGCACCCCAGCCCCGGCTGGACCGGCACCACGGTCATCGGCGGCCTCGCCGCAGCCGGGTACCGCATCTCCACCTCCGGTGCCGCCGAGCGCCAGGGCATCGTGCACCGCCTCGACGTCGGCACCTCCGGTCTGATGGTGGTCGCCAAGTCGGAGTACGCGTACACCTCGCTCAAGCGCCAGTTCAAGGAGCGCGTGGTCGACAAGCGCTACCACGCGCTGGTGCAGGGCCACCCCGACCCGATGAGCGGCACCATCGACGCCCCCATCGGCCGGCACCCCAACCACGACTACAAGTGGGCGGTCACCGCCGAGGGCAAGGCGTCCGTCACGCACTACGACCTCATCGAGGCGTACCGCTCGGCGTCGCTGCTCGACATCAAGCTGGAGACGGGCCGCACCCACCAGATCCGGGTGCACATGTCCGCCCACCGCCACCCCTGCGTCGGTGACCTGACGTACGGCGCCGACCCGACGATCGCCAAGCGCCTCGGTCTGACCCGGCAGTGGCTGCACGCCGTCCGGCTGGGCTTCGAGCACCCGGGCGACGGCTCGTGGGTCGAGTTCGCCAGCACGTACCCCGAGGACCTCCAGAAGGCCCTGGACCGGATCGCGGCGGAGAGCCAGTGAGCTCCCCGTACAGCGTCCGTGAGGCGCTCGGATCCGAGGACCGGGAGGCCTGCTTCGCGGTCCGCCGTGAGGTCTTCGTGGTGGAGCAGGGCGTTCCGCAGGAGCTGGAGTACGACACGTACGACGCCACCGCGGTGCACGTGCTCGCCGTGCGCGAGGACGGGCTGCCGCTGGGCACCGGCCGGCTGCTCTTCGGGGCGGACGCGGCCGGCAAGACCGGCGCCGACGCCTCGGTGGGCTCGCTCGGCCGGCTCGCGGTCTCCGAGGCCGCGCGCGGTCTCGGTGTCGGCGCGGCGCTCGTGCGGGGCATCGAGGACGCGGCGCGCGAACGCGGTCTGACCGCCGTCGACCTGCACGCGCAGACCCACGCGCTCGGGTTCTACGAGCGGCTCGGCTACGAGGCGTACGGCCCCGAGTTCCCGGACGCGGACATGCCGCACCGGGCCATGCGGCGATCCCTGTAGGGCCCGCACGGCACCAGGAGTGCTCGACCGCCCCCTGTGACACCCGCCGCGAGCGGGCGTACGCAGGGGGCAGTCGCCGTTAAAACGGACATACGTGACAGGGTGTGGCCGTGGATCAATTGGCCCTGTTGTTCTTGCTGCTGCTCGGCGCGCTGCTCACGGTCCCCCTCGGTGAACGGCTCGGACTGCCCGCGCCCGTCCTGATGACCCTCGTCGGGATCGGACTGGCGGTCCTGCCCTTCGTACCGAACGTCGAGGTGCCGCCGGAGTTCATCCTTCCGCTGGTGCTGCCGCCGCTGCTCTACGCCTCCGTGCAGCGGACCTCCTGGCGTCAGTTCGCGGCCAACAGACGGCCGATCTTCCTGCTCGCGGTCGCCCTCGTGTTCGTCACCACGGCCGCCGTCGGGGCCGTGGCCGGCGCCCTCGTGCCCGGTCTTCCCCTGGCCGCCGCGATCGCGCTCGGTGCCCTGGTCGCCCCGCCCGACCCGGTCGCGGCGACCGCCGTCGCCGGCTCGCTCGGTCTTCCGCGGCGGCTGGTGTCGATCCTGGAGGGCGAGGGCCTCTTCAACGACGTCACCGCGATCGTGCTGTACCACGTGGCCATCGCCGCCGTGGTCAGCGGCTCCTTCTCGTGGCCCGACGCGCTCGGCGAGTTCGTCCTCTCCGCGGTGGTCGCCGTGGTCGTCGGCCTGGCGCTCGGCTGGCTCGCCAACAAGCTCATCGGGCTGCTCGGCGACGCCACTCTCCAGACCGGCCTCACCCTCCTCGTGCCCTTCGTGAGCTACGTCCTCGCCGAGGAGCTGCACGGCTCCGGCGTCCTCGCGGTCCTGGTCACCGCGCTCTTCCTCGCGGAGCACGCGGCCGACGCCGACGACGTGATGGGCCGGCTCGCCGGGCAGACCTTCTGGCAGATCGTCGACACCCTCGTCACCGGCATCGCCTTCGGCCTCATCGGCCTCGAACTCGTGCACGTGTTCGGGGTGGCCGAGGGGCGCGGCTGGGAGATGCTCGGCTGGGGCGCCACCGTCGTCGGGGTGGTCGTCGGCGTCCGGCTGCTGTGGCTGCTGCCGGCGACCTGGCTGGCGAAACGGCTGCACACCCGCCGGGACGTCGACGAGGAGATCCCGACCAGCTGGCGGGAGACCATCGTCATGTGGTGGGCGGGGATGCGCGGCGTGGCCTCGGTGGCGCTGGCGCTCGCCATCCCGCTGCGTACCGACGACGGCTCGCCCTTCCCCGGCCGCGACGAGATCGTCTTCATCGCCTTCTGTGTGATCATCGCCACGCTCGTCGTGCAGGGGCTCACGCTGCCCTGGCTGGTGAAGCGGCTCGGCGTCCGGGCCGACGCGGACGCCGAGCGGGTCCTGGAACGGGATCTCGCCATCAGGGCGGCGAAGGCGGCCCGGCGCAGGCTCAAGGAGATCGAGGAGGTCGAGGAGCTGCCCGAGGAGGTCCAGGAGCGGCTGCTGCGCGGGGCGTACGACATCGGGGCGCGGATCAGTCCGGACATGGTCGACGAGGAGCGGCGGGCGGCGTTCGTCGAGCGGACGAAGCGCTTCAAGGCGGTGCAGCGGATCCAGCGGGAGCTGATGTCGGCCGCCCGGCACGAGGTGCTCTCGGCCCGCAGCGAGCCGGGCGCCGACCCGGAGGTGGTGGACCGGGTGCTGCGGCAGCTGGACGTGCGCAGCATGCGGTGAGGGGCGGGCGGCGGCGGGGCGTCGAGGGGGGGGCGTCCGGGGCGTCCGACGGGTGGGGAGGCGGGTCCCCGGTTGGAGGGGGAGGCGGGTGCCCCGGCGGGCCGGGGGATCGCTGTCGCAGCGGTGCCGTGGGGCCGGAGTCCCGTGGGGCGGGTGGCAGGATGGGACGTATGGACATCATGCTCTTCCACTCGGCCTACGGGCTGACCCCTTCCGTCGAGGCCGCTGCCGAGCGGCTCCGTGCCGCCGGGTATCAGGTCTGGACCCCGGACCTCTACGGGGGCCGGACGGTCGGGACCGTGGAGGAGGGCGTGGAGCTCCGGGACGAGATCGGCAAGGACGAGCTGCTGAAGCGGGCGGTCCTCGCCGCCGCCCCGTACTCCGAGCGCGGCCTGGTCTACATGGGTCTCTCGCTCGGGGCCTCGATCGCACAGACCCTGGCGCTCGGCGACGAGAAGGCGCGCGGGCTGCTGCTCTTCCACGGCACCTCGGACCTCGCGGAGTCGGCCGTGGTGGACGAGCTGCCCGTGCAGCTGCACGTGGCCGATCCCGACCCGTTCGAGACGCACGACTGGCTGTCGTCCTGGTACCTGCAGATGCGCAAGGCCGGGGCGGACGTGGAGATCTACCGCTACCCGGGCGCGGGGCACGTGTACACGGACCCGGAGCTGCCCGACTGGGACGAGGAGTCGGCCGAGCGGACGTGGTCGGTGGCGCTGGCCTTCCTGGACAGCCTGTAGGACCGCGGTGAACGGGTGTGGGGGGGGGGGGGGGGGGGGGGGGGGGGGGGCGGGGGGGGAGGGGGGGGGGGGGGGGGGGGGGGGGGGGGGGGGGGTGTTGGGGGTGGCGTGGGGTCGGAGGAGGAG